>DFEA01000105.1 GCA_002368575.1 Lachnospiraceae bacterium UBA3814
ACAAGATAATAAAACATCCCTCTCTCCTTATATCTGCTGCTGCCTGCAGGATAACGGCGTATGAGCACTGCCGGGAGCCTGTCCGCTTTTAAGAGTTTTCATTATTTCTTCCCTTAATACACCAAGCTGCGCCGCCATGCGCCCGTCCTTTACCTCAAGGCTCAACAGCCTGTCAAGATAGCCCTGCTCATATACTATGCTCCTGCTGATCTCATAGCAAAGCTCAAAGGCCATGCAGGCCTGTCCTATGAGAGCCTCAAACTCGGTCCTCATGATATCCTTGGGAACACAGCGGTGGTCTCGGACACAGTCCATTACCTCCTCACTGGCAGGAGAAAGGCTGCCGTCCGCCGATCCCTTTATTATCCTTGCGTTCCTCTCATCATAGGGAGGCTCCGTAAGTACCCTCATGATATCGGCCTTATCAGCATCCCTCAGCACCTTACAGTACAGCTCCGTCTCCGCGTCAAGCCCCTCAGGGATCTTAAGCTTATTGTGTATTCGTACTGCCGTCTCCGCAACAGTCCTCCAGCCATCGATCCCCGGCACATCGGGAAAGCTCTCTATATATCCCTGCCCAAACAGTATATCCGCCCCAAGCTCCGCATGATCCACCGATCTCTGATCCAGAAAGGTGCCGTACTGTTTAAGCTGTTCAAACCTTCCTATATCGTGAAGCAGTCCCAGAAGCCAGGAAAATGCGGGATCTGCTCCCGCATATTCTCCTACTCTTTCGGCTATGTCCGCGACTCTGTATGTATGACTGATCTTAAGCCGGATCCTGATATCATCTGTATCAAAGCGGTCCGTATACTCCCTGAACGCACTAAGTGCCCTTTCCTTATTCATTCACGCAATCTTACCCCGTCTCAGCTGTTATACTCCTTTATGAGCGGCTCGACCTGAGCCAGCATATTATCTATGTTTTCAAACAGCACGCTCTTTGTCGTTCCCAGATCGTTTGCCTCGGCTATATGCATCTGCACATCATTGTACTGCCTCTCTATCTGGTCAAATTTATTCGAGAAGATCTTAAGCTCCTCCACAGCCTCGCCGGAAACGTTTACGATCTCATTCTGTACCGTGTTCGCACCCATAGCCGCATCGTTTATCTTCTCAATGGTCTCGGTGGTCTCCTCGGTACGCTCAATGTTGCTGTTAAGCGTCTCATTAGTCATGGCTATACTCTTGTTGAGAAGGTTTGTCCCCTCGTCCACACTGCTTATGCTGTCCTCAACCGTCCCTACCAGCTGTTTTATCTGTCCGGCAAGGGTCTTGACCTGCTCAGCGACAACCGCAAAGCCCTTGCCCTGCTCTCCCGCTCTTGCCGCCTCGATCGAAGCATTTAAAGCGAGCATATTCGTCTGGTTTGCGATCGCCGTGATCTCTGTCATGCTGTCCGATATGGTGGCGACAGACTGCTCAAGCGTGGCAAAGAAGCCCTCCATTTCACTGAACTGCTTCTTAAGCTCCGTCGAGCTCTCCTTTAAGGAGAGCATCTTCCCTCTTGCCTCCTCAACGGTATCCGCTATCTCATTTCTCACATCCTCAAGCCTTCCGGAGGACTCCTCAAGATGTGTAAACACATCTCCGAATTTTTCCATCTCATCCTTGATCGAACGATCCTCTATCAGGACCTCATCAAAGGACTCGTGTATAAATCTCAGCTCCTCAAGAGAACTGACCTCCTTCTCGATAAGCTGCTTCTGATAGCTCTTGATGCTCTTTGCTATATGGCTTATCGGCGCGTAATCCTTTTTTACGGGAGCTTTGACTTCTGATGCTTCCTCTTTTTTATTCTTTTTATTGAACAATCCCATAATGTCTCTCCTTCGTTCCTAAAATCAGTCAAATACCGCACAGGACATGGACTGATTCACAAATTGTCCGTTAAAATGCTCACCGTTTGCAAAGAAACCGCAGCTTGTCCCGAGGGATGACATTGCACTCAGATAATCTCCCGTAAAATTGTTGTTATTGAACACAATGTAGCGGAATACGCAGTTTACGGAAAGGACACCCGCGATCCTCGTGAAATCCGAACGGATATGATTGATGGTCTCGTTTACTATCTCCCTGAAATCCCTCAGCTCAAGCAGGGTAAGGACATCCGAATCGTTGACCTGCCTGTAGCAGCATATCCCGCTTCCGGACACCTCCTTAATGGATATTATGCAGATATCCTTTCCGGTTATCTTTCCGAAGGGATTTGTAAAGGTCTGGGTCGCGATATCCTTCTCACTGATATGGAGATAGTCGCGATAAACATCCTTTGCCGGCCTTCCGTTCAATTCTCCTATGTAATACCTGCTCCTGTCAGTCTTGCTTGCCACAAACCTCGTATCATCCAGGGGCGTGTAGAGATTTTCCTTATAGACCCTGACCTTTCCGCCCTTGTTCTTAAGCAGCAGATACACATCCGCGTCACTGTAGACCTCACCGTCCGCACAGACGAAGGGATCCATCGAGGTTCCGCCCACGAGCGACACACCGTTCACGGAAAGAACACTGTCCATCGATGTCAGCACACACGCATCGTTTCCGGTGCAGATATCGATACACACCGTATCCTCGGCCCTTGCCGATACAGAGGAAACCTTTCTGCTTAAGGAAGCCACATCATGGACCGGCATCGTCGAAGCATACCGCATGACCCCCGCTTCCGCCCCGACACCTGAAAAGGCTATGATACCTACTCCGCCCTCTCTTACCGTTTTTCCGTAAAAATGACCGGTCCCGCCTATAAACGGAACGTCAGGGAAAAGCTCCTTAAGCTCCTTCGTGTGCTTTTCGAACTGTTTTCCATTAGAGATCATTATGAGGGCATCCGGATTTGAAATACCTCTGACCGCCTCCTTAATATCTCCGCTGTCACTTTTTCCATAAACCTGTTTCACTGCCTTACCTCCTCCCTGTCTGCGCCGATTCCCGAAGGAAATCGTGCGCTTAGGCACAAACTTCAGTTTGTGCCGACCCGTTCGGATTTATCCGAACGGATCATTTCCATGCCTGCGCCGGTCTGATTTTCAGACCGGCTGTAACTCCCCGGGGCAACCGGGCATATATGATCAGATCCTGTCAGCGCTTCTCTTTATAGTATAGACCCTGACAGCCTCATCCGCCGACTCACTGATAAGCTTAAGGCTTTCCTCCGGTGCATGGAAGGTAGGGACGACACGCCTGATCTCTTCTCTCAGCCTGTCGTCCGCGTTCTCATAGCAAATATCCATGAGCAGCCGGATATCCTCAAGAAATCTGTTGTGATCAAAGTCGATCGGTTTTCCTATATATATCAGCCGGTTGGGAGTGGTCTTCATTCCCTCCTCGGCCATCATCTTTTCCTCAAACAGCTTTTCACCCGGTCTCAGTCCGGTGTATTCGATCTTTATATCTACATCCGGACGATACCCTGAAAGCTTTATGAGATTTCTCGCAAGGGTGTCGATCTTTACCGGCGTTCCCATTTCAAGAACAAATATCTCCCCGCCTCTTGCATAGACCCCCGCCTGAAGCACAAGGCTCACCGCCTCCGGGATGGTCATAAAATAACGGATGATATCGGGATGGGTTACCGTTACGGGGCCTCCCGCGGATATCTGCTTCTTGAACTTGGGCACCACAGACCCGTTTGAGCCCAGAACGTTTCCGAACCTGACCGCAACAAACTCGGTCCTTACCTTCTCCGAAACGAGCCCTGAGCCCGCCTCTTTACCGGCCTCGCTGTGTTCAAACAATGGTGGGATCTCGTCAGCCCTTCCCTCCTTTATCTTCTGGTCAAAGGACTGTATCACCATCTCGCACAGCCTCTTGCTGGCACCCATGATATTGGTGGGATTCACGGCCTTGTCGGTGCTTATGAGGACAAAGCGCTTACAGCCGTAACGCATTGCGGCATATGCTGTCTTATAGGTCCCGATGGCGTTATTCTTTACCGCCTCACAGGGGCTGTCCTCCATAAGCGGCACATGCTTGTGGGCTGCCGCATGGTAAACCACATCAGGGCGGTATTTCTCGAATATCTGGTCTATCCTCCTGCTGTCCCTTACCGAGCCTATCAGTACCTCAAGGCTCAGCCCCGGATAGTCGGTCCTTAACTCCTGCTCTATATCATAGGCGTTGTTTTCATAAACATCGAATACTATAAGCTGCTTCGGACCTCTCCCCGCTATCTGACGGCACAGCTCGCTTCCGATAGAGCCTCCTCCCCCGGTCACGAGAATGACCTTTCCCTGAAGATAGGTAAATATCTCGTCAAGGTTCACCTTTATGGGCTCCCTGCCTAAAAGGTCCTCTATCGCGACGCTGCGCATGCTGCTTACAGTAACGTCGCCGTTTACCAGCTGATACATCCCGGGCAGGTTCTTGAGCTCGCAGCCTGTCTCCTTGCATATATTAAGTATATCCCTTTTTTCGGAGACCGTTGAGTTGGGAAGCGCGACATATATCTTGTTTATATTGTATTTTTTTACGTTCGCAAAGATATCATCCCTGCCTCCAACCACCGGGACATCGTCGATAAAGCGATACCACTTGTTGGGGTCGTCGTCGATTATGCAGTATATCCTGTCAATGGTCTCCCTGCCGTTGTTAACGTCCCTGAGTATCATCTGTCCGGCGCTTCCGGCACCGATCAGCATTACCCTCCCCGTTTTCTTTACCTTTTCATCCTTAAGGAGTCCGGAGATGATCCCCTGCTGCAGAAGGATGAACCTGTATGAAAACCGTATGCCCACTATCAGCACAAACTGTACCACCATTCCGAAGGTGTAATAGGAAATGGGCATTCTTTGAAACAGGATCGTAATAAAGCAGGTATGGAACATGGAGGTAAGCAGGGTCGCGACGGCAGCCCTCGCAAGCTCCCTGTAGCTTGCGTATCTCCATATGCTGCGATACAGCTTAAGCACCCCGAAAACAGGAAGGCAGAAAACGGTGTATACAGGGATAAATTCCAAAAACGGAGTCAGGTAGTACTCGGGGATCTCGCTCAGCCTTGCGTCAAACCTTACCCAGAGCGCGGCAAAATATGAAAGATTCACCGCTACGGCATCGTATATTATCAGAAAGATCATAACATACTGCCAGTGCTCCAGCTTCCTGAGCCTATTTACTTTTACCGCCTTCTTATCCATACTCATACCCATTGATTTTATCAAAAAGCCAATCGATATACAACAGGAATCGTAAAGCCGCAATATACCTCCCGTAAAAATCCTTGATTCCTGTGCTTGTTAAAATCATACCAAAATGCTATCATATGTCAGAAGTAAAGGTCTTATGCTGTTTTAATCCTGAGTTTTTTTATGAGGAGGGATCATATGGGAAAATTTATTGAAGCTCTTACAGGCGCAAACGACGCCGTAAACGCCTTTGTCTGGGTGCAGATCGGTCTTGTCCTGCTTATCGGGACAGGGGTACTTCTGACTATCCTTCTGGGCTTTTTCCAGATCACGCACTTCGGGCACTGGATGAAAAAGACCATCGGCGCGGTATTTCACAAGACATCCCACAATAAGTCGGAGGAGGGATCAGTCTCGCAGTTTCAGGCGCTCTGTACGGCTCTCGCTGCCACTATCGGCACCGGCAATATCGCCGGAGTTTCGGCCGCCATCTGCATAGGAGGGCCGGGAGCGGTATTCTGGATGTGGGTAGCCGCCTTCTTCGGAATGATGACAAATTTCTCGGAAAACGTCCTGGGTATTTACTACCGCCGCAAAAACCCTGACGGGGAATGGTCGGGCGGGGCCATGTATTATCTTAAAGACGGTCTGGGGAACATTGTCGGATATGAAAAGATAGGAAAGATACTGGCGGTCCTGTTTTCCGTCTTTGCCATGCTTGCCTCCTTCGGGATAGGCAACATGGGGCAGATCAACAAGATAACCCTGAATATCGAATCGGCATTCTTCCCGAACGCGGCCTCACATATCGCCTTCGGGAGCACCACGGTCACCTCCGTCGTGATAGGTGTCGTTCTTATGCTTACAGGCGCGGTCATCATAATCGGCGGGCTTAAGAGGATCGCTGCCGTGGCAGAGCGGGTCGTTCCATTCATGGCGGTCTTCTATATAGCCGGTGCTCTGGTGATAATGCTCGTGCATATCTCATCCATCGGGGCAATGTTTGCTTCGATATTCCGCTTTGCCTTCGGGATCAGGGCAGCGGCAGGCGGCTTTACCGGCGTAGCGATAAAAACAGTCATTACCCAGGGCTGCAAAAGAGGGGTCTTTTCAAACGAAGCAGGGCTCGGCTCCTCGGTAATGGTCCACTCAAACTCTGACGTAAAGGAGCCCGTAAAGCAGGGGCTCTGGGGAATATTCGAGGTTTTCGCCGATACCTTCGTCGTCTGTACGATGACGGCTGTCGTGGTACTTTCCTCAGGCTATATCGATCTGTCTACGGGGATCCCGGCGGAAGGAATATCGGATGCCACGCTTGTCGCCCAGGCCTTCGGGAATGTTTTCGGAAAGCCCGGTGAATGGTTCGTGGCCATAGCGATCTTACTGTTTGCCTTTACGACCGTCCTCGGCTGGTCCCACTACGGAAGCAAGGCGGTGGAATACCTTTTCGGCATTTCCGGCGCGAAGGTATACAGAGTGATCTTCGTCCTGATGATGATGTCAGGCGCGGTCATGACCTCCTCTCTTGCATGGGATATATCCGACACCTTCAACGGTCTCATGATGATACCGAACCTTATCGGCGTTATCGCCCTTTCTCCGGTGGTGGTATCGATAGTCAGGAACTATATCGATCGTAAATTCAACAACAGGGATATCGAGCCGATGCTGTCCTACTTCCCCGATATACAGGCCGAAAACGCGAAAGCGGTAAAGGAGGGCGCGGAATAAAGCTAAAATATATCACAGAAGCAGATCGGCTGTAACAATGGCGGCGGCAGACTCCACACAGGGCAGCGCCCTGGTCACGATACAGGGGTCGTGCCGCCCCTTTATCTTAAGTATGCCCTCCTCCATTCGGGAAAGGGACACACTCTTCTGTGGTCTTGCGATGGATGGTGTAGGCTTGAAGGCTGTCCTGAAAACTATGGGCATCCCCGAGGATATCCCCCCAAGGATACCTCCGTGATTGTTGCTTAAGGTCCTGACCGTCCCGTTCTCAAGGCAAAATTCGTCATTGTTTTCGCTTCCCCTTAGGTATGCGGCCTCAAAGCCTCTTCCGAACTCTATCCCCTTTACGGCAGGAATACCGAACACGGCCCCGGCTATCCTGTTCTCGATCCCGTCAAACATGGGATCTCCGAGTCCTGCTCTCACCCCCTCTACGGCGCACTCGATTATGCCCCCGACCGAATCCAGATCCTTCCCTGCCTCCTCGATCCTCATCCTCATTTTATCGATAACATCGTCATTTATGACCGGCAGCGCCTTTGAACTCACATCCGGAAACGGCCCCATAAGCTCATAGGGTGTATCCCTGATATCGGAAATGCTTAAGATATGCGAGCATATCCTTACACCCTCCTTCTCAAGAAGCTGTATCGCAATTCCTCCCGCCACACATAAGGGAGCGGTCAGCCTTCCGGAAAACTGTCCTCCCCCAGCTATGTCGTTAAAGCCGTTATACTTCACATACGCCGTATAATCCGCATGCCCCGGCCGCGGCATATCTCTTATATCGGAATAATCTCCTGACCTTGCATCCTGATTCCATATTACACAGGTCAGGGGAGCACCGCAGGTCCTCCCGTCCGCAAGGCCCGATATAAACTCAGGCTTATCCGCTTCCCTTCTGGCCGTCGTAAGCGCGCTCCTCCCCGGAGCCCTCCTTTCCATAAAGGCATAAAGCCTGTCCATATCGATACAAAGACCGGCAGGAAGCCCCTCTATGGTCACCCCGATGGCTTTTGAATGCGACTGCCCGAATATATGTACTTTAAGCCTGTCTCCCGTTATATTGCTCATAAATGCCCTGCTCCTTTGTCCCGGTCCGTCTCAGCTCACATACGCAAAAACCGCGGTGATATCGTCTCCGCAGCCCAGCTCGCTCGTTTCCCGAAGCCACCCCTTAAGATGCTCCTTTATGGTCTTTACTCCGTGCTTTCCTATCATCTCATAGTATTCCCGGCAGGTGGCAAGGAAGGCGCCTCTGTTTGCAAAGCTGTTTGAAAAGCCGTCCGTAGAGAGCATGTACATGTAGGGCAGCCCCTCGTCAGGCTCCTTGTTCATTACTGCCGTCACGGCATTTTTCCAGGCGTTCTCGGAGGAAAGGGAATGTGTCTCCACCCCTAAAAGCCTGTCGGCATCAACAAGAAAGCCCGTATTCTCCCTGTCGGCAAACACGATATCCCCGTCGCCGATCTGCAGTGAAAATACGAAGCCTTCAGTTATCATCATCCCAAGCAGCGTCGTGCCGTAGAGTGTGTATATCTCGCGCTCGGAAAGGCCTATGTCCCTGCCCTCCCTCTCCTGCGCTGAAAGCACCTCCTCCTTCCAGGACAGGTCAATGGTCCTTGCAAGCCTGACATCGCCCTCCCTGTTCAGAAAAGTCTCAAGAGTGCTGAGATCGTCATAGCTGTTATAGTATTCCAGCATCAGGTTGCAGAATACCCTGGTCGCAAGCCTTGCGCCCTCCGCACTGTACGGGCATTTATCCGATCCGTGTCCGTCGGCGACGGAAATGATCGAGACACCCTTGACATAATCGATCTTGCGCCAGTGATCCTGCCATTCGATCCCGGCTCTGTTGTGTGACGCGCCCTGCGTCCACTCGCCAAAAATGCTGATCGCCATCTGTATTCAAAGCTCTCCGGTCCCTGTCAGAGGGATAGGGGCAGGCCCCTCTCCCAAAGCCCCTTTACCATACATCCGAAACCTCTATATCGCCGGGGTCCGGAATATTATCCATATCCAGCATGAGAAGCCCGTTATTGTCTCCCTCATGCTCATCGCTCCCAAGATCAGGCCTGCTTGCCGGCGCCGATACCACGGAGGCCACGGTCGAGGCCCATTTGATCATTTTGGTCAGCACCGCCGCGTTATTTGCCTGAAGCACCAGATCCCTGCTTCCTGTAAACTCCTTAAGGACGTCGTTGTCCGCATCCTGCCCTATGGAGATCGCTATCCTCACGGCCTTTTTTCCCCACGGAAGGGAAAGGAGCCTGTTAAGCGAGGGCTTATAGTTATCCGTGGGCCTTCCGTCCGACAAAAGTACAATGACGGGAGGAAGAGCCCTGTCCGACATCGGCGGAATGGTAAGCTCCTGCGCCAGCAGGTCAAAAGCCTTACCCATATCGGTAACGCCTATTGCCGTCAGATCCTCCCAGACAAAATCCTCCACCTTCACCGGTGCCGGGTTTACCCAGGAGGCCCCTGACGAAAATTTAAGGGTCCGTACCAGAAGCTGCGCATTAGGATTTCCCTCCGCAGCCTCCTGCATCTCAGGAACGGTTTCCTGGATCGCGTTGTTTACGGTCCCCATCTTCTCTCCGAACATCGATCCCGAGCAGTCCACTACCCAGAAAAAATGAAGGGGCCTGTTTGCAAGCTCCGCCCCCGGCCTCTTAAGCTCTGTCTTTATCTCTTCAAAAGCGTCCATTATCTGCCTCCTTGTCTGCGCCGAAATTATTCAAATCTTCCTACCGTATCCCCGAAATCTATCGAGGTGTCCCTGGCGATGGCAGCGGTCCTTCCGCTCTCGACCGGTACCTGTGTTCCATCCGGCCTCTGATAGCTCCAGGTCTGTCCCGTCATGTTCTTTATTCCCCATTTGGAGGGATTGTCAGGGTTTACCGCTACCGCGCCCGCCACCGTATCCATATCGTAATCACCGTGAATATGGTGGGAATAAAGCTTAGTCCTTGAGGTGAGGATTATATTGTTCTTCCCTATCACGAGCCTTGACGGCGGCTTTATCTGCTTATGACAGCACCAGCATATATGGGGAGACTCCTCCTCATCCCTTGAGGGATCATAGAAATTCTCCGCCCCGCAGTCCGTACACAGCATTATCCCCGAGATGAGATTGGCAAACGCCGAAAGCCACATATTCTCAGTGACCCTCTTCGCGGGCTCCTTAAGACCGACCGTGAAGGATCTTGTGAACAGCTCCTTAAGGTACCCCGGGTAAAGCTCCCAGTAGATGATCGCATTGTCCTGATAGCCGGCAAGGGGCCTGTTCCTGTCGTCCGCAGGATCCCATATGAAAAGAGGGTCTGTCCCGTAAAGCCTGTTCATGGCATGTATATCCATGCACCTTATCTTTGCCTCCAGCTTGCCCTCAAGAGGATGATTCAGCATAAACATATAGAACAGCAGCACGGCCAGGGAATAAAGATCCGTATTCCTTGAGGATTTCTTTTCACCCCTCACTATCTCCGGCGCCATAAAGCGCGGTGTGCCGTACACGCCCCCGTCGAGAGTCCCGTTCGGAACCACGTTGTCATTATCACAGATCATGACATCGCCGCTCTTCGGGTCGAAAAAAACATTGCCGAAGGAAATGTCCCTGTACTGGTAGCCCGCCTTATGGAGGGCATGATAGCCCTGTGTCAGGTTGTAAGCGGCCCTGCACAGATAATGGAAGGTGGGATCGGCCTTTCTCTTCATAAGATCCACTATGCTCTTATAGTTCTTCGGGCGAAGCGGCATTATGTAGCCGAAGGATTCCCCCTTCCTCCTTCTTATAAGATCCTGCGGCCAAAGGAAGGAATCATCCGGCCTTCCCCGTTCGATCAGCTTATCAAGTATCTTCTTCTGCCTGTTTGTGGCTGTGTGCCTGTAGTACCACTTAAGGGCGTATTTCTTTGAGTCTCCCTGGCAGAGGACCTCGTATACCTCCCCCTGTCCTCCGGCACCTAACATCTTTCTTACGGTATATCTGTTCTTCCCTTCGGAAACCAGCTCGGTCCCCGCTTTAAGCATTCCATCCATTTTAAGTTCCCCAAAAGGCCGAAGGCCCCCTCTCAGGCGATGATATCTATCTTTTCCCTGGCGACCTGAAGGCCCCGGTCAGCGGCTCTCTCATAATAAACTATCGCGTCCTCTCTGCTGCTTCCGACCCCAAGTCCGTTATAGTAGCACTCTCCCAGCTGATATTCTATCGGTCCCAGATCTATCTCATCCTCAGTATTCAGCCTTTCCATCATGTAATCATCGTAAAACTTCTTAAGCCAGTAAAAGCCCTTATCAACATCCCTCTCGATCCCGTCGTCGCCGTTTAAATATACCATTCCGATTATGCTGTAATCGTCCCTGTAGCCGTAATCAACAGCCTTTTCCAGACAGAGTATCGCCTTCTTCAGCTCCCCGTGATTTCCGTAATACTTTACAAGCTTCAGCATTTCGGAGATCATCATCTCCTTCACGGGCTCTCCCGAGATCTCCTCGGCAAGCTCAAGACAGTGATCCGCGCTGTTCCATTTGGGAGTGCCGAGCCTGTGCTCGAGAAGGAGCTTACTGTAGAGGATAAGAGCATTGGTATAGTTCTTGGGCTCCTTTACCTCAGAAACAGCTTCAAGATAATTCTTTATGTATATCTCAGCCCTTAAAAGGTTCCTCGCTACCGCCCCCGACTTGATGAACAGCTCTCCCATGAGCAGATAGGAAAGGACTCCGTTGTTTTCGCAGCCGTTCTCGTTGATCTCCTCTCCGAGTATCAGATGATCCCTCAGATTGACCGCCGCATCCTGATAGCTCCCCTCGGCGTGCATGCACAGAGCCCCGGTTATCTTAAGGTTCATCATAAGGCTCCCCATGCTTCCCTTAAGGGACGCCTCCCTTACATAGGGGTTTTCTCTGTTCCTTAAGAGCTTCTTTTTATATTTTTCCGCCTGAAATTCATTGAAATGATCGCTTTCCCTGTCCGAATAATAGGACATCAGATATTTCTGCGCCATCCTCCATCCGTGATAATCAGCCAGAGCGGTAAGCTTTTCCATGCTCCTGAAGGATCTGGTGCAGAGGATGTCCTCATAGTAGCACTCGATAAGAAAAGGAGTCGCATTGAGCGCGGCGGCTATATCGTTTTCAAAGACCCCGTCCCTTTCTCCGGGAGCCCTTCCATCAGCGCCTGTTAAACGTCCTTCCCTGCCTCTTGAGCTTTCCTTTATGTACCGTTCAAACAGCTTTATGCATTTGTGCAGATCGCTCTTTACGCCCCAGCCGTAAAAATACAGCTTGCCAAGCTCAAGCATCGCCTTTGGATACGGGACTGCCTTTGAAAGATAAAAGCCCGCCTTTGAGAAATCTCTGTCGGTAAGCTTCCCTTCAATGTATTCTATCCCCACAAGATACATCGCTTCCTTCCGGTCGGATCTTTTGAGTATCTCAAAGCCCTTTTCCCTTGCCTCCTTCACGTCGCATTTTAAAAGGGCAATTCCCGAGCGGTATCTTGTCTCATCGTTTCCGACACTGTTTACCACGTCATAGAGGAGCCTTGCTATATCCTTATGTCCGCTTTTCTCATATTGAAGGGCAAGCTCCTTATAATCCGTGCTCTCATTAGGATCCACCTCCACGTATTTAAGGCCCATGGCATACGAAAAAGCGTTCAGTACAAAGGAGCTTCTTTGCGGGGTAAGCCCCAGCTCATCCGTCATAAACGCTTCTATCTGCGCAAGCCTCCCGTTCCTTTCGGCCTCACCGTCTGTTCTGATGGCATAAAAAAGCTCGGCCACCCCCGATGCCACCGCAAGCTGAAGAGTGGTCTTCTCCCTGCTCTGTCCCGGGATAAGATCCTCAAGGAGGCTGGATAAGACCTTCTTATCATGAAGTATCTCGATCCCGCGTTTGCTGACAATTTTTCTGAGAACCGTAAAACCCTTGTTCATAAAAAACAAATATGCTAAAGCTTTGAGATCGGAGCCGTCTTTTCCTTAGCAGCTGCCTCCTTGTTTTTTCTGAGGATCTCCTCGAATTCACCCTTGCATTTCCGAAGGCACTCAATAAGCTTTGGCGAAAAGGTCCCCGCCTCTCCGTTTACGATCATGTGAAAGGCCTCGTCAGGAGTATAGGCAGCCTTGTATACACGCTCGCTGACCAGCACGTCATAAACATCCGCCAAAGCCACGCACTGCGCTCCCACGGAAATATCATCTCCCGTAAGCCTGTCCGGATAGCCTCTTCCGTCAAAGCGTTCATGGTGGTGCCTGCATATATCAGCGCAGGACTCGGCATATTCCCTGTCCCAGGCATTTTTTATCTGGTCTATTATCTCCTCGCCCCTTATGGTGTGGCTCTTCATAAGGTCAAACTCATCATTGGTGAGCTTCCCCGGCTTTAAGAGGATACTGTCCGGTATGGCTATCTTGCCCACGTCGTGAAGCGCGCTTGCGGAGGCTATCATCTCCACCCTCCTGGCAGTCAGCCTGTACTCCGGAAACATATCCATCATGTTCTTTGTCAGCTCATAGGTAAAGCTCTTGACCCTCTTTACGTGATCATCGCTCTCAAGGCTTCGTGACTCTACCACGGTACCAAGGATCTCGATGATGGCGTTGTTGCTTTTCTGAAGCTCGGCCGCCTGCTTCTGAAGCAGGATGAGCTGCTTGTTCAGGGTCACCTCCTGGCTGCTTACCTTGGTCTTTAAGCCCGAGCTTTTATGATAGAGGTTTGCCGCGTTTCTTATCCTCGCCCTGACAATGACCTCATCATAGGGCTTGTACATGTAATCATAGGCGCCCAGAAGATAGCATTTCCTCTCCGCGATCTTATTATCCCTCTCGGACATGGCGACAATGGGAATGATATCCGCAAGCCCCTC
>DFEA01000066.1 GCA_002368575.1 Lachnospiraceae bacterium UBA3814
TCCATCATGACCCGTGAATGGTAACAAACGGAAAACATATTTTCTGATGAAAATGCGAAAACCGATTGACATCGGTAGTTTTTGTATGCTATATTACTTTTTGTTCATTCAGGGGACTGGTCAAATGGTATGATAGGGGTCTCCAAAACCTTTGGTGGGAGTTCGATTCTCTCGTCCCCTGTTCCTAAGCCCGCATACATGCCGGTTTTTCATTGGAAATTTGATTATTATCTGATTTCCATTCCAAACCTTTTTCAGCACAGGTAATTTTAAGCACATAAGAAAGAAGAGCCCTTGTCAGGACTCTTTCTTTATTTGAATTATTCGTTTTTCTTATTTTCGTCTTCGGCCTGAGCTATCACTTTCTTTACGACTTCTTTCGCTTTATCATAATTTTCCGTATCCATAAGAGCCTCTAATGAATATAATAAAGTCAACAACTCAAGCTTCGCCATGCTAAAACCTCCTTTAAAAAGTATATTATCATATCCTTCAAAACAAAAAATAAAAGAATAACCTTTTTCACCGCTTCTTTTGCTTTATCATAATGACCGCAACGGGTCAGCGGTATGAGCGAAAGCCGTCCTTAAGGCTCTCGCCCCTTAACATCTCATGCTCGGGATCAGCCGAGGGCGTTTCCGGAAATACATCGACCCCGGACTGATCACCCTCCACAGGCACATAAACCGTCTCCTCCCTGCCCTGCGGCGTCCGAAGATAAACCCCCCTGCATTCAAACCGCCTGTAGTCATCCGGGTATACAAGGTTGGTCTGAGTAAGCAGCACGCCCGTTTTTTCGGGAAAAACAGCCAGCGTACACAGCATCAGAAAAACGATATAGGCCTTATGCTCACTCTCCTCCATGTACATTCCGATCCCCAGAGAGGAAACAAGCAGAAGGTTGACTATGCCGTAGCGCATGTTGGGAGCCATAAGGAACCAGTAAATATAACATACCATCGCCACTATATTCAGAAATGCCTTCTCATCGGCCTTTCTCTTATAAAGCCTGATAATGATATTTATGCCCGCAAAAAGCAGTATGAGCCCCGAAACAGCAAAGAGAGCCCTCGGTACCAGAGACAGATTCCTGTACCAGACCTGCACCCACTCCTTAAGAGGATAGCTCTTAAGCTCCATACCTATCATCGATTTCGCGTACAGCCCGATCTCCATCCTGTCCGTAAAGGCTCTTTCAGCCGGAACCTTCCAGTCGACCTTTAACAGATCGAGCTTCTCCATGGGATAAAGAAGATATCCCGTGAGCAGAACATTCCTTATTATAAAGGGGATTCCGATCAGCACCGCAATGACGATAAAGGTAATTATCCTTTTAATATCCTTATTTTTTATCAATATATACAGGGGACAGGCCGCCAATAAAATAACAGGAGCTATTGAAAGCTTGACCGTAATACACAGCACCGAAAGCATGCATAAGAGACCAAAGCCTGTGGCCCTCTCGATCAAAGCGCCTTCACCCGGACTTCTCTCCTTAAGCTCCCCCGCAGGCATTAAGCCTTTCTCCCCCGACAGCTGCGGCATCTCTGCAAAATCCCTGTAAACCTCTGTCCACCTTGAAAATATATAAAGAAGGGCCAGCATCGGAAAGATATCGGTCCCGGGAGAGGACATACTGTCCAGGCTGAAGACAGCATAAAAGATCATGGACGCCTTTAAAAGATCCGAGGTATCAGGCTTCCTCCCCTGTGCTATAAAGCTTCCGGTAATGGCATAGGTAAGCATAATGAGGACGATAAACCCGTTCGACTGATGCAGGGAGCGTCCCAGGAAGCTTAAGCTGAAGAGAGCCTGAAAACACATATAGGCGCTGTTATAGCCAAACCTGGGATGAAGGTTTGCGAGGCCCCTGACCTGCCCGTACCTTTCTATCCATTTTATCGCCTGGGCATGATAAAGATATGTATCGTAGTCCGCAGGCTCACAGGAGGCTATGGAGGCTATGACCGCAAGCAATATGAAAAAAACCGTCAGGGTAAAGCGCTTCCTGTCAGACGGGATCCCCGCCAAAAAGGCCCTTATATCCTTCCTGAAAACCAGGGCTCCCGAAACCGAAGCAATGCAAAAAACAAGAAGCGCGGTAAACGCGACCCCCGCAAACAGACTGAAGACCTGTGCGTAAACGGTGGCAAAAAGGACCCCCGCCATGATAACAGAATCGAAGCTCCTTATCCTGTACCCAAAAAGGCGGCAGACCATACCGCTTACCAGGAAGCCTGCCGCAGAAAGAGTCAGAGTCATAAAAACAATGCTTACACCCGTCAGTATCATGCTTAATTTCCCGAAATTTCCTTAACATCCTGAAACTTTATCACTATTGTATCATCTATCACCTTTACGGAGCCTTCGTCCGGATACTCCGGCATGGCAGCCACCTCAGGATGATTATAAAAGTATTCCTCATCCTCATCGGAATTCCTTACCGGAGGATCAAAGCCTATTACCCTGGTCATAATGTTCCAGTAGGAGTATTCACCTGTATTGGTGCTTGCTTTGCCGGCTATATCAAAGGTCTCATCGATCATCGCCTGTCTGCTGTTGGTCGCGTCGCCTGAAGGGACCCCTATCAGCGCAACGGGCATATCGTCCCTGTAGCCCTTAACGCTCTTTATCTGTGTCATAAGCACCGTAAAATACGCGTTATCATGGACATTTGTATATTCCATCGCAAGATAATTACCGTTTGCAAACCATATATATGTGATGACGGTGGCAGTAAGCGCAAGGGAGGTCACGATATCCGCCGCCTTCATAAGCCCTCCCGCGGTATCATCAAGGGCAGTCAGACATGCCACAGGGATGACCAGCTCATATACTATCTCATATACCATTATGGAATACAGGGTTCCCGATGAAACAGCCATTATTATGATAAGGTTCACCGCAATCGGCAGCACGGCAATGACAGCGGTGATCAGAAGCTTCAGATGCAGCCCCTTCTGCGATGACCATATCCTGAACAGGGTATAGAAAAGAGTGAGGATAGCCGCCAGAAAGGCGATCCGCACTATCACGGTAGGGTTCATGGAATGTACGTCCTTAAAGGGAAGCTTGAAAAAAGTCTTATAGCAGCTTACAAGGCCCCTTAAAAGCTGGTTGGGACTTATTTTCCCCATGCTGTCAAGGTTCTCATAGGTCTCCATCTCTTTTCCGGTAACCTCAAGCGCAAGCCTGCTGCCCAGCAGAAACAATGCCATACAAACGCCGAGGAATACCACGTAGGAAACGCATTTTAAAAAAGCCTCCTTAAGCTCAGGGTCGTTGCGGATGAAATCTGTCAGCAGATATCCCACAAGCAGGCATACTGCCGTGACAAAAACAGCCTGATAAATGGCCATTCCGTATATGACCATCGCTCCCGAAGCAAGAACACTCAATGCCCCTGACACAGTCCTTAAAGTCCTGCCATGCCTTACAAGGATCCATATCCCGGCCGCAGTCATTGCGATGCCGACAGCATAGTAATGGGTGGTGAACATATAGAACATCCTGCACACAAGTGCGGGAAAGGTAGTCATCAGCGCCCCGGTAATGCCCGCGTAAAACACATCGTCTATGTTAAGTACCGCCACCGTAAAGCAGGCAGCCAGAGTGTAAAGGATTATAGTCGTAAAGCCGTTAACGAAGGGTATAGTAAAGCAGTCGTCAAAAAACAGCTTCTGCAGCCACACCGTTATGGACAGTGCCCACCGGCCCACCTCAACACCCGTACCGAAGCCGGTGGGAGTATGCCAGAGCTCGTCATAATTGTAAAGGTGATTGGTAAGGGCATATATATGGGCCATCAGACCGCATATAAGTCCGGAATAAAAACAGCACCTGTACCTTTTTTCTATCCTGTAATAACAGCTTTTAATAAAATTACCCGCCGTACTTTTCAAGCTCTGCCTCCCTGTGCCTGTCTCTCTGCCTCATCAGAAAATATTGTGATCAAAAACGGCTATATATCCATCCTCGTCAAAGGGAATGATCTCCAGTGCGTCCCCGCATACAGTATCCTTAACGGTCTCATACTCCCAGGCGGATAAGAACGCGAAATACCGGTCATTACCTTCCACAGGCTCAAACTGATCCTTCCTTGAATTGTACAGCCGGGGCGTGATCTCCCCATCCTCCGATATAATGACCGGGGCCACCGTTATATCGGCATTCGACAGCACCGTTGTCACCTGCGCGGACCAATATTCGGCATATCCCCTGTGCAGATCATTGTCCCTTAACACGGCTATCAGACCGTCATACCTGTTCTGTCCCCTCAGGGCAGTCGTGCTGTATGCGCTGAACAGACAGGCTATGGACAAAACGATCGCAAGCACCGCTCCGAACCGTGACAGAGCCCCCTGCCTTACAAGCCACATCATAAAGATCACGGTCACGGTCAGGGCTGTCATATAAAGCCCCACCATTCTGTGTATCGTTCCTCTGGCATGACTGAAATCATAAACAAAAAGAGTGGATGCCAGCAGGATAATATATGAAAGCATGTATATCCTTATGATCTTATTTTCGATCTTTTTGTATGCGCAGAAAGCTATGAAGGGCGTGAAGATGATGACCAGACTGACAAAGGCCATATACATGATCCTGATTCCGGTCATGGATTCCATGGGGATCTCCGAAGGAACCTCCCCTGCCACGCATACCATCATGACCCTGAGCCTCTCCGTTAAATCCCACACCCATTCCTGCCACATCGGTATTGTTTTGAACAGGCCTTCATATACGGTTTTTACCCCGGAAAGCCTCTGTACCAGAACGGACACGATGAACCCGGCTCCGGCCGCGCAAAGCCCTGCGATGCTCAAGGCCGCGGTGTTTCTGTTTTCGCTGCAGAAAAGCTCATCCTTTATATTTATGAACCTTTCCAGGATGACCGCTCCGTAAAAGGGTATAAAGAAAAACAAAATGGTAGTAAGGCCGTTGGTACAGAAAAGAGCCGTCAGAGCTATCAGCAGAAACGACCTCTTCCTGTTAACTTTCGAAAAGAACAAATCCCCCATATCTATTCCCGAATAAACCGCCGTGGCCGCCATGACGAACAAAAGTCCCAGACTGTAATGGATCACGTGCCCCCACATGATCATGCGCGTATTCTTGGTAGGAAGGCTCAAAAGCAGGATGAACGCGGCTGCCGTCAGGGTGTGCTCTGTGGGAAAGTCCATGGATCTTAAAAATTTATATAAGGAAAATACAAATATGGCAAGAAACAGGATGAAACCCAGTGCATGAGCCTTATATCCGACACCGAAGATTGCTACAAAGGGCATCATCAGCAGAGACCCGCCGAAGGGCAGCGTATAGGCATAGTACATTTCGGGATCAAACAGCCCGTTGCCCGTAAGCATCGCCTCGGCCCACAATATGGTATCCGTAAAGTCGGAATCAAACTCCACCCTTTCCTTAACGAGGATGTAATACAGCACCATAAATATGGAAAATATGAAAAACAGTACTGCTCCTGTTCTCTTTTTACTCAATTTCTACTCCTTAACGAATATTTTACCCGACATCTTATTCTCTGCTGTACCACAGACCGCTTTTTTAAGACCATAAAGTCCGCCAGTATCAGGATCAGCCCGATGGCGGATATCCACAGACTTTCTTTAAGATACGGGATATGGTAGGTCATCGTTATATTGTTGATACCATCTTCAAGCGGGATGAGCATAAGGCATTTTTCAAATATTTCGGGTTCCGTCATCTGCCCGTTTCTTGTTATCGTCCAGCCCCTGTCCGCCGGAATCGACGTAAAAAGCTTTTCTCCGTCTTTGGCCGTTACCGTCAGGGCTATATCCCCGTCCGTGATATCAAGGCTGTCACAGGCATGTGTTTTAAGCTCCTGCGTGATCTCTCCGAGCTTATCAAGGTCCAGGCTGTAGAACTGCTCATCAACGATATTTTCTGTATTATATCCTTTAAGCTCCGTATAGGCAACCTTATCCCCCTTATCCACGGGAATATAGAAAAGATCTATGCCGTTCCAGCGGGAATAGGGAAAGGTCAGCTTTCCGTTAATATCAAGGTCGGCCCCTCCCCATACTCTTTCGCTCCAGGGCAGATATCCGAACACATCGATATTTCCCTGGGGAAGTGACAGCTCATAGGTTCTTCCGTCCTCATCGTCGGCACGGGTAAACTGTACCGGAGAAAACAGCCCGGCCTCTTTCCCGGTTATGCTTTCATACAGAAGGTTATTGTATTCAAAAGGATTTTCGGCCTTCGGGACGGCAGGAGCCTGCGATACCTTAAAAGCCACCGGCAGGGCGAAAGGATTTTCATATACGTCCTTCCCGTTTTCCCTTTCAAGTACGTCAACCTTTTCGAACCCGTTTATTTCAAACGGAGACATCAAATACCTTACCCCCAGAAGGGAATCAAAGGGCAGTATCGAGATATTCCGGCAGACCGAAGGGGTTCCCGCGTCAAGCTCATTCCTGTAGCCGCCTTTTTTCATAAACTTAAACTGTGAAACATGAGGAGTTGAGGTATAGCCGTCTATCGATGGATAATCAAACGCAATGGGCTCGTTATAGTTTGCGGTTTCCTCGTCATATCTCATGGTACGGGTCTGAGTCTGGGTAATGCGGTAAAAGTCCGTATAGTAGGCTTTTATCGAATCAACAAGCTTTTGTTCCGCTCTTTCATACTGCGGAAAAGCTGCCGCGCTCTCATCGGACAGATACAGTGACAGCACCCTGCCTGAATTATACCAGGCCTCAAAGCTGCAGAAAGCCAGTATAAATACAGCGGCAGCTGCAGAGATATAGCCTGCGAAAAACCCATGCCCGTCCGAAGGCTCACCCTCGTCCGCCGGGGCGGAGAGGTTTTGCTTATCTCCATTATTTATAAGGAAGCGTGAATAACAGTACACAAGGACAGCCGCGGTCAGTATTGCGGCAGCCGTATAATAACCGCGGTTCGGGATCTCCAAAGGTTCTCTGAACAAAAGAGCAGTAAAAACAGCAAGGTAGGCAGCCGTAATGCAGGCAAACGCCTTCCATCTTACCGCTTCCAGCCTGCTGTAGAAGACCAATGCCAGGTAAAGAAGGATAAAGCATCCAAGATAGAGATACCTGCCGCTATGCCCGGCACCCTTTTTCAAAAGAGAGAAAATGAAAAATAACGGCCGCCAGTAAAACATGAAGGCCAGAAAGACAAACATGGCAAGATAAATAAGCTTTTCCTTCCGGGGCATTACATCCCGGGAAACCGCAAAAATGCCGATCGCTCCAAGGATCGCAAAGCTTCCGCAGAATATGGTGTTAAACATGCCTCCGTCTATATATCCCGAGGTAAGATAATAGTTATGTATCAATTCTGCCGGGTTGCCCAACAGCCCTCCCTCAAGCAGATACCAGTCAAAGTCGCCGGCTTTTCCGAGCCTCAGCTCGTATATCGTAGGAACGAACACCGTCGCGCTTGTGAGTACCCCGAAAAGCATTCCCGAAACGTATCTGAAGGCTCTTTGGAAAAACAGCTTAAACCTCCTGCCCTCCTTACTCTTTACGAGAAACAGTCCTGTCTCGAACAGAAAGTAAAAGCCCGAAAAGATACAGTTTATCCCTGCGGTGTACCAGTTGAAGATTATGGCAAGCCCCGTAGTCAAAGATAACGTTGTTATTTTGTTTTTCTCAATGACCCTGTAAACCCCGAGCATCATCAGCGGCAGCATATAAACTCCGTCCAGATAGCTCATGTTATAGTTCTGATGAAGAAGGTACTGCATCAGTCCGTAGCCTGCGGACAGAGCTATACAGAAAGGCGAAGGAAGCGCCTGTCCGAACCTTCCCGTTGCAAACCAGGAAAAGGTAAAGGCTGAAGTGCAGAATTTAAAAAGGATCATCATGTCAAAAAAAACAAGGATGTTCTCTTTCGGCACAAACAGCAGAGCAAGATTAAAGGGAGAAGCAAGATAATATGAAAAAAGGGCTATGTTATTCTGCCCAAGAAAGCTTGCGAAGGAATACCTTACAGACTGTCTGCCGGATAATACATCCTTCATATAAGCCAGATAATCGATATACTGAAAGTATGCATCATCCGTAGCCAGGGAAAAGCCTGATTCGCAGGAGGAAAAGGGAACTATATGCAGTTGTCTGAATACTATGGCCAGCACAATAAAGACAAAGGCCGCAGACGCGGCAGACAGACCAAGCCTCTTTTTTAACTGCAAAACATTCTCCTCTGCCATGATCAAAAATTGCTGCAAAGTAAGTTACGACGTAACTGTTCAGGTCAGCCTCGTAACAATTCCGGTTTTCGACCTGAATTGTTACGTTGTTACTATTCACAGCCTTTTGGGCTGTGATAGTAACGGGTTTTGCCATTATAAATCGCCTTCGGCGATGGGCAAAACCCATCTCAAACCATAAGTTGTGGCCCGTAATCGCGCAGCAAGTGCGCGATTCGGCTGTGAATAGTAACGGTTTGCTTTCTGAAGCGGATAATTTCCTCATACATCATCGAAAAATCCTGACGAAAAAACTCCGGCTCGATCAGCGTTTCACGGATCA
>DFEA01000026.1 GCA_002368575.1 Lachnospiraceae bacterium UBA3814
AAATATCGACCTGGTGGAGCTCTGTTGCGGAAAGGGTAAGACAGACCTCGAACGTGATAAAGAATATTCCGGAAATGTCCTACGAGGATACGCTTGCCATGCTGCTTGCGCTCACCGAGCAGGACCCCGATTCACAGGATATCTACATGGCTTACGGGGACACCTCCAGATTCCTTGACGGCTCGGGCTGGGTGCCGGACGACACCTTCGTGTTTACCGACAGGGCCTGGTATCAGGGAGCTTTAAGCAGGAATGGAGAGATATATTCCTCGGAGCCCTATCTTGACGCTTCAACAGGAAAGACCTGTCTTGCCTGCTCCATACTGATACGGGATAATGTGGTGCTGAGCAGCGATGTGACCTTTGATAAGGTAGAGGAGAGGCTGAAGGGCTTCAGCTCCATTTCCCCGGACGTCAGATATTATGTTGTAAACAAGGATACTAAGGATATTCTTATAAGCAATATGACAGAGCTTAACGGCCAGAGTCTTGACGGAAGCTCCGATGCGGTATGCAGCGGCCTTTCGGGGATATTCGGCTCCTTAAACACCACGGCGACTGCGGATGGGAGCAGAGTGATCACCGCTAAAACAGGAGCCGGTTCGATGATGTTTACGGCTACTGATATCGCAGGAACCTCCTGGGTGATAGTGAGCGCTGTTCCTTCATCTATTCTGAGCAACAGTATTTTAAGGGTTATGTTCATAACCTTTGCGAGCGCGATACTGCTGCTTATACTGATATCGGCACTCCTTTATGTAAGCCTGAGCAGGGCCATCAACCCCGTTTCCAAGGTCACGGACAGGATCACGGATATAAGCAGGGGCGATTTCACCGTTACCATCGAGCCTGAGGGAAATAATGAGATAACTACTCTGAGCGAGAGCTTAAACGAATATATCAGCAAAATGCGGTCCACGCTGAACACTCTTTCCGGGATATCCGGACAGATGAACAACAGTGCGGGGCAGTGCTATGATATTTCCCATACGCTGTCGAGTGCCAATCAGAATCAGGGAGAATCCATAGAACGGCTCAATTCAACGCTTTCTGATATGGATCATTCCATTGAGGATATAGCGCACGCGGCTACGGAGCTTGCCTCTACCTCGGGAAGCCTTGCACGGAACGCGGAGGAAGTAAGAAAGCTCTGTGATGAAACACTTGCCGCGTCGGTACAGGGCAAGGAAGAGATGCATACAATGACGAAGAATGTAAGTACGCTTAATTCTACGATAGGCGAGCTTACCGCGCTTATCCGCCAGACGGCAAGATCCGTAGAGGAGATCAACGGGATAACGGATACCATAAACGCCATATCCGCTCAGACGAATCTGCTTTCCCTTAACGCTTCGATCGAGGCTGCAAGGGCCGGTGAGCTCGGAAAGGGCTTTGCCGTTGTCGCTACGGAGGTAGGGCTTCTTGCCAACCAGTCTTCTGATGCGACCGAGACTATCCGCGGTCTTGTTGACGATATCGCAAAGAATATTTCCGATATTAATGCGAAGGCTGATGCCTGCGTTAAGGATATGGAGGCCTGCTTAAGCGGCGTGGACGAGGCAAACGGATCCTTTGACAAGATATACGAGGATGTTGCGAGAGCGACGGACGGGGTAGTGGAAATAGCCGGCGGAATAGAAAAGATCAATGCTGTCGCGTCAAACAATGCTGCCACCACGCAGGAACAGGCATCACGTATCAGCGAGGTGATAGAGCTGAGCAACAGGATAGTAACGGAAAGCGGCAAGCTTAAGGAAGAAACGGAGAATATCACGGGGATCTCAGAGGATCTGAACCAGTACTCCGTTGAGATAAATAATGACCTGTCACAGTATACGGTCTGATCATATTCTTTCCGCAAACAGAAGCCCCGGGCCTTATTGTATGGCCCGGGGCTTTTGTTTGCTTAATGCGCGGGTGTATATCATCATAGTAATATTACCCTGATGCCGGTGAATCGTTTATTTACCGTATCTCTTATTTATGGTATGATACGGGACAGAGGCGCAATGGCGGATATATGCCATTTTGAATAAGAAAAAGTGAGGTAATGACTTTGAAAAAGCTGATAGGTATTCTGATACTGATGTCACTATTGTCCATGAAGGACTCCACTGATAAGGCGGAGGCTTTAAGGGTAAGCTTCCTGGGGCCGGAGGGAACCTATACCGAGGAAGCGGCAAGGTTCTGGTTCGGAAGCAATGAAGAGCTTATACCGAAGTCTACCGTTATGGAGGCTATTTCGGATGTTCAGACCGGCGAGGCGGACTTTGCGGTCATTCCTCAGGAAAATACACTGGGTGGCGCGGTGGTGGATTATGTGGACGCACTGATCGCGGCGGAGGATACCTTTGTTGTGGGAGAGGTGGTGCTGCCCATAAGCCAGACCCTTATGGGCGTGCCGGGAACAGAGCTTTCGGAGATCGGGACGGTCTGCTCACATCCTCAGGGAATCACCCAGAGTGCGGAGTGGAGAAGGAAGAACCTGCCTGATGCCGAGACGAAGGAAATGGGCAGTACCGCGGCTGCCGCAAGCTATGTGGCGGAGCTTAAGGATAAGACCGTTGCGGCCATTGCCGCTCCGGGGGCCGCAGAGCTTTACGGACTGGAGATCTTAGCGGAAAACGTTCAGATCACGGATACAAACAAAACCAGGTTTTATGTGCTTTCCGATGCTCCGAAAGAGGAGGACGGGCTTAGCCGGGCTGTGTTCATAGCTGACTGTGAGGGCTCAGGGATCGACGAGCTTATTGTTGCCATGAAAGAGAGCGGTCTTGAGACGGTGTTCGTCCATGACCGGCCTGAGCGAAGCATTTTAGGCAGGTACCATTTTGTGATCGAGGTAAAGGATGAAGCCGGGATATCCGACGATCAGATAGATAGGATCTGTTCAATGGAGGGGGTGCGCTTTGCAGGGTGCTTTGAAGCGACGGAAAAGAGCGTAAAGGAAACGCCGTCTGAGCCTGCCCCCGCAGAGACCGATGCCGGTCCGGAAATGGAAACAGAGGGCAGTGCTTTGGAAGGGAAGAAATGATGTCTGATATAGTGAAAAAGTGCTTTGAACATCCGGGGATCCGAAAAAAGGGGATCCTCATCATATTTATAGAGCTTGTGATATTGGCTGTCCTTTTTTTCAGGCATTTTACCTATTCCTATGAGCTTAAATTCGGTGAAGAGGATCTGAAAATAAGGGAGGACCTGACGAGGATCACAACGCCCGGATACAGGCTAGGGATCGAAGGCATATATGAGCTGACGGTGGGTTATGAGCTGTATGAGGACGATGAAGGAGATGTCACCCTTGAGATAAGGGAGATCGAGGAAGACAGATACGCCATTGACAGCGAGAAGGTACACTTAAGAAGCTATAAGAACAGCAGTGACCTGAGGCTCTACTGCCGGGGCAGCGACATAGAGGTAAAGACCTATATACAGAACAGAGATCCGCAGAAGCATGAGCTTAAGGTGAACGGAGTACAGCTCAGATATCTGAACAAAAAAAGTGCCTTATATTATTCCTTATGGCTGCTGATCTGCTTTGGGGTGATCGATTTCTTTCTGTACATGCTGTTTAACGGAGTACCATACGGAATAAGAATGATGGGCAGAAAGACAGGCTTCGGTCTCTGTGCGATCATCCTTCTGTCAAACCTCCCGATGTATGTGGATTACATCCCCGGCGGACACGATCTGGGCTTTCATCTCCTGAGAATATACGGAATAGCCAGGGGACTGCTTGCGGGAGAACAGCTTCCGGTAAGGATCCATTCCGCCATATATAACGGATACGGCTATGCCATGGGAGTATGCTACGGAGACAATTTTCTGTATCTGCCCGCATTTATGTACATCATCGGTTTTCCGCTGAGACAGGCCTATAAGGCATATGTTTTCTTTATAAATACATTGACCGTTCTGGGAAGCTATTACTGCTTTTACAGAATATCCAAAAACAGGCGGATCTCCTTTACGGGCTGTCTCGTATATTCCCTTTCTCTGTGGCGGCTTGTGGACCTTTATACCAGGGGAGCCCTGGGAGAGGCTTCCGCCATGGCATTTCTGCCTTTCATCGTGCTGGGCTTCTGGGAGCTTTTTGCAAAACAGGAGGAGGATCACACATACAAGGATAAAAGAATATCGGGAATACTGAGCCTTGCCTTCGGCTATGCGGGTATGATACAGGTACATGTGCTGAGCGTTATCATAGTAACTGTTTTTTCGATCCTGTTCTGCCTTCTGTGTCCGGACATGCTGTTTTCCGGGAAGCGGCTTTGGGATATCATGATCGCCGCTTTTTTGTGTCTTTTGCTGAGCGGAGGGGTCATGGTACCTCTTGTGGACTATTATCTCACCCAGCCCCTGCTGGTTGCCGGGGATGAACCGTATATTCAGGGAAAGGGTGTATACATATCCCAGATACTTTCCACTTATCTGCACCCGTTTGAAATGGCCAAAAGCTTTAACAGTGATACAAGGATGGCCTTTGAGATGCCGTTAAGCATCGGGTGGGCTCTGCTGCTTCCACTGTTTCTGGGCATATATTTTCTGGGTACCGGAAGGATCGAAAAGAATAAGAGAGCCCTGATAAAGACAGGGTTGCTTGCGTTTTTTTCCCTGTATATGACGCTTACCCTTTTCCCCTATGACTGGATAGCGGACAATCTGCCCTCTGTTTACAGGGTGTTGGGTGCCATACAGTTTCCCTTCAGGTTCTTCATAGTATCCACAGTGCTTGCGGCTACGGTCTTTGTGCTCTGGCAGATGGATGTCTGGAAGAACAGGGACCTGGAGATAAGGCTGGCTCTTTGTGTGGTCTGTGCCGTAGGCATATGGCAGAGCGTCGACTACATGAGCAAGTATGTCAATGAGGCGGATTATTTTACAATAACCAACGATCCGGAAGAGCAGGATATCTTTTCTTCGGACATGAGGGAGTATCTCCTTGAGGGAACGGATCCGGAGTTTGCGAAGAATAATGATACGGTGGAGGCAGAGGGTGAGCTTGAGATCCTTGAGGTAAAAAAGGGAGACCTTGATTACGATATCACCGTAAACAATCCTGTTTCGGATATGGGCTTTTTTGAGGTTCCTGTTTTTGCCTATAAGGGCTTTACGGCTTTATCCGAGGAGGGAAAGCTTGATATCTCCTACGGCAAAAGCAGCAGGATAAGGGTTGCGGTACCGGGTGATTACAGCGGCCTGATCAGGATAAGGTTCAAGGAGCCTTTTTACTGGCGCGCAGCCGAGATCATCTCTGTCCTTTCCTGGCTGGGGCTTTTCGTCTGCTGTATTTATTTATACCGGAAGACAAAAGGAAAACCGGTATACGTTGGAAACTGACGGACGGGCTCCCTCAATATGAGCCGGCTTCCTAAGCCGGTTTGTCGGATATTGTACATTTTTGGTTGTGCAGTATTTCTCTATATGTTAAAATATACATAAACCGCAAAAGAATAAAGGGTATGACGGTGTACCACCTGACAGAGCGCCAACTCTGCCAGGCAGGGCATAGTGTCACAAGCACTACACCATACAGACTCATCTGTGATACACACGCAAGTGACATTATATAACATTTGACTTTGCTTTACAAGAAAACTGCGTGCCGGAAAACAGGTGTGGTTTGTGTATTTCTGAATATGACAGGTGAAGTGCGCATATGCATTTCACCTGTTTTTCTTTTGCGGTGTATGTACAGCCATTTCCGGATAAAGGAAACAGGTCATCCGGCTGATAATGCGGTTTTTTACGGAAAGACAGTATAAGGCGTATGAAACAGGGCAGCAGAGCATCGAAGCAGGAAAAGAAACAGGGCAGAAGAGAACGCACGGAGCAAAACGGGAACAGTCGGCAGAATGAGTACCG
The DNA here is from genome assembly GCA_002368575.1 of Lachnospiraceae bacterium UBA3814. Taxonomy (GTDB): domain Bacteria; phylum Bacillota; class Clostridia; order Lachnospirales; family Lachnospiraceae; genus UBA2868. The sequence goes on from DFEA01000026.1 coordinate 5,866, forward strand.
GTTATCGGTAAGGTTGCTGTTTATGATCTTTGGATTTGTTACTGTTCTGGTCGTAGGGATTTATTTTCTGTCGGAGGGAAGATACTCTGCGGCGACCATGCGGCTGCGCCGGATCGAGGGAACCGTAAGCCTGGAAGAAGAGGGCATCGTCCGGACGATCATTCGAAATATGAAGCTTCATGACGGAAATGCATTGAAAACGGAACAGAAAAGCCTTGCGTCGATCAGTCTGGACGACACCAAGCTCGTTACTCTGGAGGAGCTTTCGCGAGCAGAGTTTTATCAGAAGCGAAAGGAGCTGGAATTAAAACTGACGGACGGAAGGCTTTTTTTTGATGT
>DFEA01000087.1:0-31166 GCA_002368575.1 Lachnospiraceae bacterium UBA3814
GGCAGAAAAAATCAAACAACGTTCACGAGCTGGGCTCGCATATCTGGGATGCCTGGGCCTCTGAGGACGGCTCCATAGGGAAGGCCTACGGCTATCAGATGGGCATAAGACACCGCTACAGGGAGGGCATGTTTGACCAGGTAGACAGAGTGATCTATGACCTTAAGAACAATCCCTTCAGCAGGCGCATCATGACGAACATGTATGTACATGCCGACTTAAGCGAGATGAACCTTTACCCCTGTGCCTACAGCATGACCTTTAACGTGACACAGAAAAAGGGGGAGGACAGGCTTACACTCAACGCGGTGCTTAATCAGAGATCCCAGGATGTGCTTACCGCCAATAACTGGAACGTAGTGCAGTACGCCGTGCTCGTGCATATGCTGGCCCAGGTCTGTGACATGAACGCAGGCGAGCTTGTGCATATGATCGCGGATGCTCACATCTACGACCGGCATGTCCCGCTTATAAGGGAGATGTTAAAGAGAGAGCCCCGGCCGGCTCCCGTATTCAGGCTGAATCCCGAGGTGAAGGATTTCTATGACTTCACCCCTGATGATGTGAGCCTTGAGGGCTACGATCCTCATCCCCCCATCGGAGATATCCCGGTAGCGGTGTGAGTCATTTCCTTAATGAGTATGGAAAACTTATTCGATATTTGCTGGCAAATATCGAATTGGCCCGGCGCAGGAAACGCCAAAGTAAAAAGAACTTTGTCGTTTCCTATAACATTGCACCGGACGGCGGACTGCTGTAATAAATGATGGCAGCAGTTCACCGAGGGATGAACTGCTGCAGATAAGGAGGTCGGTAATTCTATGAATCTGATAGCTGCGGTTGACAGAAACTGGGCGATAGGCCATAAGGGAAGGCTGCTTGTGAGCATCCCTGCCGATCACAGGATGTTCCGCGAGACTACCACCGGAAAGGTGGTCGTCTACGGAAGGAAGACTCTGGAAACCTTCCCCGGAGGTCAGCCCCTTAAGAACCGTACTAACATAATCCTCTCCAGAAACCCGGATTACACTGTCAGGGGCGCTGTAACGGTCCATTCGACAGACGAGCTCTTTGAGGTACTTAAGCCCTATCCGCAGGAGGATGTGTATGTTATAGGAGGGGAAAGCATTTATAAGGAGCTGCTCGATCACTGCAGCGGTGCTGTCATCACAAGGATCGACTATGCATACAGTGCCGATGCCTTTCTGCCGGATCTTTCAAAGCTTCCGGAGTGGGAGCTGGTCGGGGAATCAGAGGAGATGACCTGCTTTGATATAGAGTTTACCTTTCAGAAATGGAGGAGGAGAAAACCAATGTCCTCTATGAGCGGGGCTCCTGATATTTGACAAATCAGGGCCGAAGTAATATATTTTATTATTAGGGTCGCTTATAAGGTTACCCTGGGATAAGTGTTAAAAGCGCTCCGGAAAGCAAACCGGTGCAGCGGCTTGATTAAAGGAAAATGATACGTCAGAAAAACGGTACAGGGAGAAAGAAGGCTTCATATGGGAAAAAAGGATATCGACTGGGGAAATCTGGGCTTTGGTTATATAAAGACAGATTACAGATTTGTTTCAAATTATAAGGACGGAAGGTGGGATGAGGGCGTCATCACCGGGGATTCGGACATAGTTCTTAACGAATGCGCATGCGTGCTTCAATACGCGCAGACAGTGTTTGAGGGGCTTAAGGCCTATACCACGGAGGATGGACGGACGGTGACCTTCAGGCCTGACTTAAACGGAGAGAGGCTTGAGCATTCAGCCGAAAGGCTTAAGATGCCTGTTTATCCGAAGGAAAGCTTTGTGGAGGCGGTAAAGAAGACCGTAAGGGCCAATGAGGATTTCGTGCCTCCTTACGGCAGCGGGGCGACTCTTTATATCCGTCCGTATATGTTCGGCTCCGATCCGATCATCGGCGTAAAGCCTGCAAATGAATATCAGTTCAGGATATTTACGACTCCTGTGGGGCCTTATTTTAAGGGGGGAGCAAAGCCCATAACGGTAAGGATCAGTGATTTTGACAGGGCGGCCCCTCACGGAACGGGTCATATCAAGGCCGGCCTGAATTATGCCATGAGCCTCTACGCCATTGTTGACGCACATGAAAAGGGCTTTGATGAAAATATGTACCTTGATGCCGCATCAAGGACAAAGCTTGAGGAAACAGGCGGGGCCAATATCATCTTTATCACAAGGGACAATAAGCTGGTGACCCCGAAGTCAGACAGCATACTTCCCTCCATCACCAGAAGGTCGCTCGTATACGTCGCAAAGGAGTATCTTGGCATGGAGGTCGAGGAGAGGGAGGTATATCTGAGCGAGCTTTCGGATTTTGCGGAATGCGGCCTGTGCGGGACCGCTGCCGTAGTCTCCCCGGTTGGAAAGATCGTGGATCACGGCAGAGAGATATGCTTGCCGGCCGGAATGGAGAGCATGGGACCGGTCACGAAAAAGCTGTACGATACGCTCACCGGTATCCAGATGGGAAGAATAGAGGCTCCGAAGGGCTGGATAGTAGAGATTTAACAGATTGGGAGTGGGGTCTTCCCCATTCCCATTTTTGAAAGACGGGCACATGGTCTGTAAACGGATCGGTGCAGACACGGATTGAATTTTAATGTACAGGCGTAGATCGGGTTTACAAAATGTCTTAATACTGCTTTCAGACACGGTTGTTATAATCATCAGCCTTTTTATAGCCACGCTTTTAAGAGAGGGTTCTATCGTCGATTCGAGTCTCGGGCGGCTGAGGTTTGTGCTTAATCTTGCCCCTATGCTTTTTTTCTTCGTGGCTGCCAATCTGCTTTTAAACAATAACAGGGATTTTTACATCAGAGGGTATCTCCTTGAGCTTATGCATGTTATCTGGAATAATATCATAATGCTTTCAGGGACCTCGGTTGTTCTCTTCTTTATCAGATACTACGATATCTTTTCAAGACTTACCATCCTGTATTTTTTCATAATGGACTGTGCCCTTATGTGGGTGACCCATATCATACTCAAGAGGGTGATCCCGGGGCTGTATATGCGTCTGCTTCAGGAAAAGAACGTTCTTCTGATCGGCAGCAGGGATTTTATAGACACCTATCTCAGTGACTATGATCATGCCAGGAACTTCAGCGACGTCGTCATCGGAGCGGTAATACCGGGGGATACGGCACAGGCAGGTCAGGAGCTGCAGATCGGTTTTCATAAAATAACCGTCAGGGCAGACCTTGAGGGCCTTTCGGAATACTGCAAGTCGGCTTCCGTGGATGAGATAGTGGTAGGGATGGAAGGCCGCAAGAGCGAGCTCCTTCCCGTTCTTGACGAGCTTTCGGTAAGCGGGATATCAATAAGCTACCAGATAGACATTCCGAAGCTTTCGGGCTGTAAGCACAGGATGTACAGCGGCACCGAGCATATCGATATGATCGTCTACGCAAACCAGGTGGTGTCGGTCGGCTATCTGATAATAAAAAGGCTTATGGATATCATCGGGGGGATCATAGGCTGCATTGCCTTTCTTGTGCTTTTTGTGATCTTCGGGCCCCTGATCAGGCTGGAATCCGAGGGCCCGGTGCTTTTTAAGCAGAAAAGGGTAGGGAGAAACGGAAGGATCTTCAATATATACAAATTCCGCTCCATGTATAAGGATGCCGAGGAAAGAAAGAAGGAGCTGCTGTCCCAAAATGAGCTGAACGGACCGGTCTTTAAGCTGGAGAATGATCCCAGGATAACAAAGGTAGGCGGTTTCCTCAGAAGGACCTCACTTGATGAGTTCCCGCAGTTTATAAATGTCCTTAAGGGAGATATGTCCTTAGTGGGGACGAGGCCCCCGACATTGGATGAGTTTTCCAGATACAGCCTCGGTCAGAAAAAGCGTCTCAGCTTCAGGCCCGGACTTACAGGACTGTGGCAGGTCTCCGGGAGAAACGATATTACGGATTTTGAAGAGATCGTTGCTCTTGATATAGAATATATCGATAACTGGTCAATAATACTTGATCTGAAGATCCTTTTCAAAACCATACCGGCAATGTTTTCAGGGAAGTGATAAACAGAGTGGAGGGGTACAGAATGAAACAGAAATATAAGATAGCGGTGATGGGAACCGGATATGTGGGCATGTCCATTTCCACACTTCTTTCACAGAATAACGAGGTCAGAGCGGTTGACATAATACCGGAAAAGGTCGAGAAGATAAATAAGGGGATATCGCCCATAGCAGATCCCGAGATAGAGGATTATCTGAAGAACAGAGAGCTTTTGCTTACTGCCACACTGGATGGGGAGAGCGCCTGCAGGGACGCCGATTTTGTTGTGATATCCACGCCTACCAATTACGATACTCAAAAGAATTTTTTTGATACCCGGGCGGTCGAAGAGGTCATAGAAATGGTGGGAAGGGTGAACCCCAAGGCGGTAATGGTGATCAAATCCACCGTCCCTGTGGGCTTTACGGCTTCAGTAAGGGAAAAATACAACAACAGGAATATCCTTTTCAGTCCGGAGTTTCTGAGGGAGAGCAGGGCCCTGTACGATAATCTCTACCCGTCGAGGATAATAGTCGGCTGTGATATGTCCGATCCCGAACAGGTCAGAATGGCTCAGTGCTTTGCGGACCTTCTTAAGGGGGGAGCCCTGAAGGAGGATGTGAGGATACTTATCATGGGGCTGACGGAGGCTGAGGCGGTGAAGCTCTTTGCCAATACCTATCTTGCCCTCAGGGTGTCCTATTTTAACGAACTTGATACCTACGCTGAGATGAAGGGGCTTGATACGGGTAAGATCATTGAGGGGGTATGTCTCGATCCCAGGATAGGGACGCAGTACAACAACCCCTCCTTCGGCTACGGGGGGTATTGCCTTCCTAAGGACAGCAAGCAGCTTCTGGCAAATTATGATGATGTGCCGCAGAATATAATACAGGCCATAGTGGATTCAAACCGGACAAGGAAGGATTTCATCGCCGACAGGGTGCTCTCCATGGCCGGCTATTATGATTACTACAATAAGGGAGACTACAATGCGGACAGCGAAAGGAAATGCGTCATAGGTGTCTACCGGCTTACCATGAAGTCAAATTCCGACAATTTCAGACAGAGCTCGGTGCAGGGCATAATGAAGAGGATAAAGGCAAAGGGAGCCGAGGTGATAGTTTACGAGCCCGTCCTTCCCGGTGAGTCCACCTTCTTCGGGAGCCGTGTAGTCAATGACATCGACGAGTTCAAGAGGCTCTCCGACGCGATAATAGCAAACAGATATGACAGTGTGCTTGATGATGTGAAGGACAGGGTCTATACGAGAGACCTTTTCGGGAGAGACTGATATGAGGAGGGACAGACTTCAGAACCTGGAGGATCTGTTTTTTCAGGAGATAAAGGACGGAAGGCTCAAGGGCTGCTCCATAATGGTGCTCCATAACGGTAATACCGAATTCAGGGGCGAATACGGAAGCGACAAACGGGACACGATCTACCGGATATTCTCCATGACAAAGCCTGTTACGGCTGTGGCCATCCTGATACTCATGGAGAGAGGGCTTTTGGACCTGCTCGATCCCCTTTCCGGATACATACCCGAATTTAAGGACATGAAGATCGTCACCGCGGAGGGAGAGGTAAGCGCAAAGAATGAGATTACCATAGCCGACTGTCTGAACATGACCTCGGGAATGGTATACCCCGGAGAGGATTCGGTAAGCGCGATAAGGCTTTCAAAGGAGGCCGAAAGGATAGCCGTAAGACAGGAATTCGGCGAGAAGATAGATGCCGTAACGGTAGCAAGGGCTGTTGCGGGCGTTCCGCTTTTGTTTGAGCCGGGCACGAGGTGGAATTATTCGGTGTCAGCGGATGTACTGGCGGGGGTAGCCGAGGTCATAACGGGAATGCCCTTTGGAGAGTTCTTAAGGCGCGCGGTCTTTGCCCCGCTTGATATGCAGGATACGATGTATGTGTCGGAGCTGGGGGAAAAGGAGGAGAGGCTTGCCCCGCTCTATTCACGGAATAAGGACGGAGAGATAGTCCCCATGTCGCGTCAGCAGATGGATGCCCTTTCCGCCGGTGCCTTTTCATCGGTGAGGGCCACCTCCTTTTACGGAGGAGGCTCGGGCCTTTGCTCCACACTTTCAGATTACTCTAAATTTGCTCTCATGCTTTTAAATGACGGAGAGTACAACGGGATAAGGATACTTGGCAGAAAGACCGCGCAGTTCATGCATACGGACGGACTTTCGGAGGAGGTAAGAAAGACCATCAGCTTTAAAAATATCAAAGGCTATTCGTATTCGAACCTTCTGAGGATAATGAAGGATACAGGAGAAGCCGGGTCAAACGGCAGCAACGGCGAGTTTGGCTGGGACGGTATGCTGGGCACGTATTTCCTTGCGGATCCGCTTGAGAGGCTGGTCTTTGTTTACGGGCAGCAGATTTTAGGAGGGCTGGACGAAAGCCTTATGAGAAGGATAAGGAGCATCATATACAGTGCTCTTGAGTAAATACCCGGTTTTGGGTTTGGCGCCGCGGTCCGGGTTTGGTTGGGGAAACAGATGGGAGAAGGTGCGGTTTTGTCAGATGTCGTAGATAGACTGATAAACGGGTTTTTCGAGTATGAGAGCGAAAAGCTTATTTTTTCGGTGAACAAAATCGAAGCATCCATAGTTCCTCCCGAGTCCTTTGATGGAAGCTTCCTGGTCAATTCCAGGGGCGGAAGCAGGGTGAAGGGGAAGGTATACAGCTCCTGTATGCGGATCTCGGGGCTTACTGAGGAGTTTGACGGGCAGGAATTTGAGATAAAGTACAGCTTTGATTCTGCCGGGCTGGAGCCCGGGGCCGTAGTAAAGGGCGATATCCAGGTGATCTCGGAGGCGGGGGAGTATTTCATTCCCTTTTCCTTCACCGCGGTAAGGAACGGCGGAAGCAGCGGGGACGAAAGGGTAAAGAACCTGTTCCACTTTTCAAATCTTGCGCAGACCGACTGGAGCAAGGCGGTAAAGACCTTCTATTCATCGGACTTTCCCGCGTTATTTGATGGGAATGACAGAGTACACTACGATAAATACAGGGGACTGTCCACCGACTTCATGAACGAGGAGAACGTGGACCGCTTCCTTGTCGCCATCAAAAAGAAGCAGCCTGTCGAGTTTAAGACAGACAGCGATCATTATGAGTTCTTAAATATCACCTCGGATCTCAAATGTGCCCTTTCCGTCAAAAAGACCACCTGGGGGCACATCGACCTGTTTGCGAAGGCTGACTGCAGCTTCATTGAGCTTCAGAAAAACAGGATCACTGCGGATGATTTCCTCGGAAATCTTTATAATATGGAATTCCTTATCAGGGAGGAGGCCCTGCATGAGGGAAGGAATTACGGAAGGATAAGCCTTTCCGCGGAGGGTGAGGACAGGCTCGTGCTCACCGTTACGGCAAGAAGACGTACCGGCAGGGATCTGTCAAAGGCAAAAAACCGTGAGCTTAAGATCCTGACGGCAAAGCTTATGAAGCAGTATATTGCCTTCAGGATGAAGCAGATAAACAAGGCGGTCTGGATAAAGGAATCTCTTTCCATAGTGGAAAGGATGAACGCGCTTGACGACAGAAGCCCGGTGTCGAGGCTTTATCAGGCACAGCTCCTTCTTATGGACAAGAGAGGAAATGAAGCAAGGTGGATACTAGAGCACGTTGAGCGGGAAATGAGGATAAAGCAAAAGGGTGAGGAGCTTTACAGCTATTTCCTGTACCTTGCCGCGCTCTTCAGCCGGGAGGAGGAGTACATAGACCGGATGACTGCCGAGATCCGCGAAATGTACGAAAAGACCGGGAGCTTCAGGATACTGTGGATACTTCTGTATATGGATACGGACTTTGCGAGAAATGCCGCAAAAAAGCTTTCGGCCATAAGGGAGCAGTATAAAAAGGGCTGCCACAGCCCGTTACTGTATATAGAGGCGTATAACTGCTTTGCGTCAAATCCCTCCCTCCTTACGGAGATAACGGAATTTGAGCTTTCGGTGCTGTATTTTGCGGTCAGAAATAACAAGCTTGACAACGAACTGCTCGCAAGGCTCCTTATGCTTTCGGAAAAGCTTAAATTTGCGCCGGATCTTCTGATAGATATTTTAAACCTTGCCTATAAATTAAATGAGGACGACGAGATCGTAAGGGTATTGTGCTCACTCCTCATAAAGGAAAACGTTACGGATGAGTATTATTTTGAGTGGTATCAGAGGGGCGTGGGAAAGGATCTGAAGATCACCAGGCTGTATGAATACTATATGTATTCCATACCACTTGACCACAGGATAGTTATTCCGAAGGAGATCATATTCTACTTTAATCTCGGGGATGATCTGAGCTATGAAAGAAAGGCCTTCCTCTACGCCAACCTTATCAGGCACAGGTCGCGGCAGATGGAGATATACGAAGCTTCCCTTGATGCGATAAGGCTGTTTGCGCAGGAGCAGATCGAGGAGGAGCATATCGACCCAAACCTTGCCTATATCTATAAGCATGTGCTTGTGGTCAGGATGATCACCCCGAATCTTTCGGCTCATTTTATAAGAGTGCTGTTTGCTTATGAGCTCGCGGTGAGCGCCGATGCGGTAAATGCCGTGGTGATACAGGAGGAGCTTAAGGGCGAGAAAAAATATCCGGTGTCAATGGGCTATGCCTATCCGGTCATCTTTTCTCACAATTATACTGTTTTTACGGAGGACGCAAAGGGCAGGAGAACCCTGGTGGATACTCATAAGCTTCACAGGCTTATGGACGACGCGCTCTATCTTGAGGCGATCCGCGATTATGTGAGCGAAAACTCCGGCTTCATCCTCTATGTATGCACCGTAAGGAACCGTTATGTATATGTTGACAGGGATAATGTGGAATACTGCAGGCTCCTGGTGGAATCGGAGGATGTGATCGAGTCCTACAAGTCGGACATCAGAGTGGGGCTCATGAGATATTATTACGATAATAATGAGATGACGACCCTGGACGAGTACCTGCTCGGTATCGACACAAAGAAGCTGAGGGCGAAGGACCGTACAGAGTATACGGATTATCTTGTAAGACGGGGAATGTATGAGAAGGCCTATGAGACCGTAACAAAGTACGGGGCTGAGGAGCTTCCGGCCAAGATCTGCGTAAGGATCTGCTCACAGATGATCGCGGTTAACGACGAGCCTGACGGGATGCTGGTGAAGCTGGCCTGGTACGCGTTTGATAACGGAAAATATGACCTTCTTACCCTAAGATACCTTGCGGATAATTATAAGGGGCTCACAAGGGAGCTGCGCAATCTGTGGAGAGCAGCCAGACGCTTTGAGCTTGACAGCTTTTCCCTTTCGGAGGAGCTGCTGGTGCAGATGATGTATACAAAGACTGCGATCCCTGACAGGAATGAGATCTTTGAGGTATACATAAGTGAGGGCTTCGGCAGCAGGGTGGAGCTTGCGTACCTTTCCTGGCAGGCCTATGAATATTTTGCCAGGGAAAGGCTTGCGTCAGAGCTGGTGTTTGATGAGATAATAAAGAACCATCAGCAGGGAGAAGCCCTTAATGATGCCTGCAAGCTGGCATTGCTTAAGCATTTCGCGGAGGATGAGGTGAGCATGACTCCGAGGCTCAGTGAGATGCTTATGTCCTTTCTGATCGAATTCCTCCACAGGAATATTTATTACAATTTTTTCAGGGAATATAAGGACATTATGCCTGAGCTCTCTTCCTATGAGGATAAATATGTCATCGAGTACCGGACCAATCCTGCCAACAGGGTCGTCCTTCACTATCTTCTCGAGGACAGCGAAAGCATGAACGAGGTATATCTTTCGGAGGAGATGAGGTGCCTGTTCGGAGGGGTCTTTTCCAGGGAATTCATCCTTTTCTTCGGTGAGAAGCTTCAATACTACATTACTGAGGAGGACGGCAATGAGGAGAAGCTTACCCTGAGCGAATCGGCGGGTGTCTCTGAGCAGATATCGGGAGATGACACCTCAAGATATCACATACTGAACGATATGGGAGTCGCAAAGAGCTTAAAGGACGAAAGCACGCTGCTTGAGCTTATGAAGGAGTATTCCCGCAGGGATTATTTTACGGAGAAGGCCTTCAGTATTCTGTAGATCGAAACGGCTGAGTGAGGAAATATAATGAACGAGGTTTTATACGTTATCGGGTTTGACTTAAACGATTCGGTCTCCCAGATAAGCTATGTTGAACTGAATGAGGACACCCCAAGGACCCTCGCCGAGGAGGGCTCCGAAAAGAAGCTGGGGATACCTACCGTGCTTTGCAAGAGAAACGGAGTCGCACAGTGGTTTTACGGCACTGAGGCCCTGAATACCGCGGAAAGAGGAGACGGGGTCCTTGCCTCCAAGCTCCTCGGGGTCGCAAGGGCGGGAGGAAAGTATGAGATAGAGGGGGAGGCCTATGACGCGGCTGAGCTTTTAGTGCTTTTTGTAAGAAGGACCCTTACCCAGCTTTCCGGGATCACCTCTCCCGATCAGGTGGCGTCCCTTGTGTTCTGTGTGGATGCCCTGGATAAGAAGACTCTGGAGCTCTTAAACAGGATAATCGAGGCGGTCCCCATAGACAATGAAAAGATCTGCTTTCAGACCTATGCCGAAAGCTGCTATTATTACATGATCCATCAGCCCGAGAGCCTGTGGGAGAGGGAGGTCACGATATTTGACTACAGCGTGACGGGGCTGCACGGCTTTCAGTTCCGCATCAACAGGAAGACCACGCCGAACACGGGCTTTGTGGATGAATTCGATATGGAAGGGATAAGGATGCCGGACTTTATGGTAGGGGAGAATCCCTCCAGGGAAAAGTACGAGGAGCTTGATGAGGAAATACTGGTAAAGGTCCATGAGTACTTCAACGGCAAGTCCATCGGGACGGTATACCTTCTGGGGGACGGCTTTGAACCGGGCTGGTGTACGAAGACCATCCGGTATATGTGCATGGGAAGAAGGGTGTTTCAGGGTAAGAACCTGTATTCCAAGGGCGCCTGCTTTTTTGCCAGGGATAAGCTGGTACCCTCAAAATATACGGAAAGCTATGTGTTCCTCGGCAGAAACAAGCTGAAGTTCAATCTGGGGATATATCTCAGATATATGGGGCAGGAGGAGTACGTGGCCATTGCGGACGGAGGAGAGAACTGGTTTGACTGTGATACTACCATAGACATGCTTTTAGACGGTACCGGACAGATAGTCCTTCTGATAACTCCTCTCGACGGCAAGGATCCCGCAAAGCTTGTGATAGAGCTTGAGGGACTTCCGGAAAGGCCCAGGAAGGCTTCAAGGATAAGGCTTAAGATCAAATTCAATTCGGAAACGTCGCTTACGGCGACAGCTATAGATATGGGCTTTGGAGAGATATTCCCCTCCAGCGGACTTACCTGGGAAAAGAGCCTTAAGATAGGGTAACTATGACTGATCTGATCCTGTGCCACAGCGCACTTGCCACAAATCCATATTTTTTTGTCGCGATGGGAGTGAACATCTATTCCATAGAGGAGCTGTGCTTCCTGCTGAAGGAGAATGCCTTTATCCTGGATGATGATGTGCTGGACCCGGGACTCTGCGATTTCCTGATCGACGAGGCGTCAATGCCGAGGCTTGGAAACAAGCTTAAGGGAATGCTCTCGAAGGGCTGCAGCGTGGGTGAGTTCATAATGACTATCCTTGAGGATTCTGCCTATCTCGACGATGAGGAGCTGTCTGGGGTCAGGCAGACACTCGTGGACAGTGCGGGTCTTGACCGGAGCCGCAAGCATAAAAAACGCGGGGATAATATGCTCAGGAACAGAAAATACGCGCTTGCCCTTGACGAATACAGATATATCCTGGATTCAATGGACAGGGATTATGACAAGGCTCTTTATGCGGCGGTGCTTCATAATATGGGAACCGCCTATGCCAGGATGTTTCTGCTTAAGGAGGCGTCGGAATGCTTCTATGAGGCATATGAGCTTTCCGGGGAAAAGGAGAGCATCCTGCAGTTTCTGCTTTCCTCAAAGGCTTATATGGAGCCTGAAAAATATAATAAGCTGGTGAAGCGATACGGCTTCAACACTGAGCTCAGGGAGGAAACGGAGAGGAGGTTTTCGGAGTATTATTCCCTGCCTGCGGCTTCAAAGCAGGGGAAGCTTATGGAGGAGCTTGATAAGCTTAAGGACGCGGGAAAGGTCGCGGATTATTACAGGGCCCTTAATGGGATGCTTTACGACTGGAAGCAGGATTACAGGCGCACGATGGGCGTATAGGACGCATGTGAAAAATGAAGCTGTTTGACTGGATAAAAAAGACCATAGGCCTTGAGGAAGAGGAGGATGACGATTTTTTCCTGAGCGGCCTTAAATTCGGAGAGGAATCGGAAACGATCACCGATGTTCTGAACTCCTCAACCATGAAGAGGGAGAATCTGAATGTCTCCGACTATAAGGAGAGGGAACGCTTCGTAAGGGATCACTGCGAGCAGATGACCCAGTCCTCAAAGGATGTCGAGGAGCAGAAGGCCGAATATCAGATAGTCATGGAGCACCTTTCGGATATCGAGACCATTTCCGCCCTGAGCGCCCGTGAGCTTAAAAGCCTCAGGAGCAAGGCGGGGAGGATCCTTTATATCGAGGAATCCGAGAAGAACTACAAACGGCCCGTAAGCAAGATCTCAGAGACTCAGTACCGTGAGATGGCAAGGTTAGAGCGTGACAAGACAATGCCCGGAGCCCTTAAGAAGCTTACGGACAGTGAAGAGCGCCAGATGAAGATAAAGCGGGATCTCAACCTCCTTGAGGGTGAAAAGGGGGCGCTGGCCTATCAGAGGAGAAAGGAGCACAACAGAGCCGTCAATTCGAAAACCTTCTTCGTGCTGCTGCTCTCTATCTGTCTTCTGGTCATAGCCATGCTGCTTTTCATGCGAAGCACCTTCAGAATGGACGTCAGGATGGGCGTATCCGCCGTGACCGGCATACTGGCTCTGGGGCTTACCGCGGTCTTTGTAAGCTACACCGGGGCGCAGACTGAGCAGGTGCGCATCGAAAAAAAGCTTAAAAGGGCTGTGGTGCTTCAGAACAAGACCAAGCTGAAATATGTAAATGCCACAAATCTTCTTGATTTCTATTATTCAAAATATAATGTCAACAGCTCCTATGAGCTTCGATATATGTGGGAGAAATATCTTGAGGAGAAAAGGGCCAGGAACCATTCCGAGGAGATAGCAAAGCAGCTTGACGAGGCAAGACACGAGCTGCTTTCAGCTCTCAGGGCGCAGCATATAAAGGACCCCTCGGTCTTTGCCTTTGAGCCCGGTATCCTTACCGGGGACGATGAAATGACGGAGCTGCGCCACAGCCTTATCATACAGCGCCAGAGGCTCAAAAAGGGCATGGATTTCAACAATTACAATCTTGAACAGTCCAAACGGGAGATCGAACAGCTTGTAAAGGATTATCCCCAGTATGCGAGGGAGATACTGGCTATAGTCAGCCAGTATGAGTAGTTTGCGGGCTTTAAAGCTTGATTTATCGCTGCAAACGTGCTAGTATAGCGTTTGTTATGTTTTATTGTGATAAAGTGGTAAAGTGTTGCATGGATTGTATTTCAGGAGAGAGATTATGAAAAAAAGAATATTATGTGTACTTGGCGCTGTCCTTCTGTCTGCTTCGTTTACCGGCTGTGTGATGGCACCGGCTCCTTCGGCACCGGCGCAGCCCTCTGATGGCGCAGAGGCTTCGGCAGAGCTTCCGGAAAGCGCAAACGACGGGGTATTTACGGTCGGCTTTGACGCAAGCTTTCCGCCCTACGGGTATCAGGACGAGAACGGTGATTACGTGGGCTTTGATCTTGACCTTGCGGCCGAGGTCTGCAACAGACGCGGCTGGGAGCTTAAGCTTCAGCCTGTGGACTGGGATTCCAAGGATATGGAGCTGTCCTCGGGGACCATTGACTGTATCTGGAACGGCTTTACCATGAGTGAGGACAGGCTGGATAAATATGAATGGACCGAGCCCTATGTGGATAACAGCCAGGTGTTCGTTGTGGAAAAGGATTCAGGCATCTCCGTAAAGTCGGATCTTGCGGGAAAGATAGTTACGGTCCAGACCGATTCCTCGGCTCTGGAGGCTCTTCAGTCGGAGGATTCGAAGGAGCTTACCGATTCCTTTGCGGAGCTTGTGATCGTGCCTGATTACAATACCGCCTTTTTAAATCTTGAATCCGGCGCGGTAGACGCTGTTGCCATGGATATCGGAGTTGCCGAGTACCAGATAAGCTCAAGGGGAGACAGCTACATGATCCTTGACGATGAGCTCATATCCGAGCAGTACGGTGTGGGCTTCCTTAAGGGAAATACAGAGCTGAGAGATCAGGTACAGGAGACCCTTAACGAGATGGCAGAGGATGGAGCCTTCATGGAGATCGCTGAAAAATGGGAGCTTCAGGATACGGTCATATTAGGAAAATAAACGAAACAGCTTCTGGAGTTAATTACGGGTCACAGGAAATCGGGAGAATGATATGAGTGTCGGGAAAATAGCAATACAGCTTTTAAACGGGTCGTTTACAAGTATAATGATCTTTTTTCTGACACTCCTTTTTTCTCTTCCCCTGGGGCTTATAGTAGCGCTTCTCAGGCTTTACGGGAATAAGCTCGTCAGCGGTCTTATAAAGCTCTATATCTCCGTGATGCGCGGAACTCCCCTTATGCTTCAGCTTATGGTGGTTTTTTTCGGCCCTTATTACCTTTTCGGGATCAAAATAAAGACCTCCTACAGGTTTGCTGCTGTGATAATCGGCTTCGTGCTCAATTATGCCGCGTATTTTGCCGAGATCTACAGGGGAGGGATAGAGGCCGTCCCCAAGGGGCAGTATGAGGCTGCGGAGGTCCTTGGCTACTCAAAGACACAGACCTTTATAAGGATAATCCTTCCTCAGGTCATAAAAACGGTGCTTCCCTCGATAACCAATGAGGTGATAACGCTTGTAAAGGATACCTCCCTCGCCTTCGTTATCGCGGTATCGGAAATGTTTACACAGGCAAAGGCCATAGCAGCGGCGCAGACCACCATGATGCCGTTTATCATAGCCGGAGTCTTCTATTATGTATTTAACTTTCTGGTGGCCTTTGTAATGGGACGGATCGAAAAAAAGATGGAATACGGCACCGCCCCTGCAGCTATGACGAGGAAATGATTGGTTCAGAAACTGAACCAATCGGAACGAGGCATGGCTCGTTCCTAAGCGCACGAACCAATTCGATATTTGTTTTGCAAATATCGAATAAGCTTGTCGACAAATCGGCGCAGACTAGGTGACAGGAAAATGTCGGACATACTTGTAGAGATAAAAAACATTAAAAAAAGCTTTGATTCAATCCCTGTTTTAAAGGATGTTTCATTAAACGTAGAAAGAGGAGAGGTAGTCTCGATAATCGGGCCCTCAGGCTCCGGCAAATCCACTCTTCTGCGCTGCGCTACCCTTCTTGAGAGAATGGATGGCGGAGAGCTTGTCTATATGGGAAGAAAGGCGGCCTTCCCGGATAAATACGGGAAATGCACCTACGCCTCAAAGGAGGAGCTTAAGGAGATAAGAAGGATGTTCGGCCTGGTATTTCAGAGCTATAACCTTTTTCCTCATTTTACCGTCATGAAAAACGTGACGGATGCGGCAGTGGTGGCTCACGGTGTGCCAAAGGAAGAAGCATATGAAAAAGCCCTTGGTCTCCTTAATAGATTCGGGCTTTCGGATAAGGCCGATTTCTATCCGGGACAGCTTTCGGGAGGGCAGCAGCAGAGAGTTTCCATAGTGCGGGCTCTGGCCCTTGATCCTGAGGTCCTTTACTTTGATGAGCCGACCTCGGCGCTTGATCCCGAGCTTACCGGCGAGGTCTTAAGGGCCATCAGGGATCTGGCGGTTGAACACAGGACGATGATCATAGTTACTCATGAGATGAATTTTGCGAGAGAGGTCTCGGACCGCATAATCTTTATGGAAAACGGTCTTATTCAGCTGGAGGGCTCCCCTGAGTCCGTATTCGCTTCGGATAATGAGCGGTTCAGCTCATTTGTGGGAAATCTGCGGGAATAGATTGGATATAATATCTGAAAGGATGAAGAAATGGAAAAAAAAGAACAGCTTTATGAAGGAAAGGCAAAAAAGGTTTTTGCAACGGATGATCCTGATATAGTCATCGTGGATTACAAGGACGATGCCACCGCCTTTAACGGTGAAAAAAAGGGTACAATAGCAGGCAAGGGAGTCATCAACAACCGGATGACGAACCATGTCTTCAAGCTTCTTGAAAAGGAAGGGGTACCCACCCATTACATAGAGGAGCTGTCCGACAGGGAAACAGCGGTCAGGAAGGTAGAGATAGTCCCTCTTGAGGTGATAATAAGAAATATCGCTGCGGGAAGCTTTTCAAAAAGGCTTGGGGTGAAGGAGGGTACTCCCTTCAAAAGCCCTACCATCGAATTCAGCTATAAGAACGACGAGCTTGGAGATCCTCTGATAAACAGCTATTTCGCGCTTGCGTTGGGGCTTGCGGATGAGGAAGAGATAGAGACCATAAAAAAATATGCCTTTAAGGTCAATGAGGTCCTTAAGGCATATTTCCTGAAGGCTGATATCGAGCTTGTTGATTTCAAGATAGAATTCGGAAGATATAAGGGCAGTATAATCCTTGCCGATGAAATATCGCCGGATACCTGCAGGCTCTGGGATGTTCATACCCATGAGAAGCTTGACAAGGACCGCTTCAGGAGAGATATGGGAGGGGTCGAGGAGGCCTATGAGGAGGTCTTTAAGAGGCTCGGACTGTAACCTTAGCAGGAGGGATAAATGGAAAGGACTGACAGATATATAAGTCCGCTGTCGGAGAGATATGCGAGCGAGGAAATGCAGTATATCTTTTCCCAGGACATGAAATTTAAGACCTGGAGAAGGCTGTGGATAGCTCTGGCGGAGACGGAGATGGAGCTGGGGCTTTCAGAGAACGGAAAGCCGGTCATCGATAAGGAGATGATCGACGAGCTTAAGGCAAACGCTGACAATATCAATTATGACGTTGCCAGGGAAAGAGAGAAGGAGGTACGTCACGATGTCATGAGCCATGTGTATGCTTACGGCGTACAGTGTCCCAGGGCAAAGGGGATAATCCATCTTGGGGCCACCTCCTGCTATGTGGGGGACAACACCGATATCATCGTGATGACAAAGGCGCTTAAGCTTATAAGGAAAAAGCTTTTAAACGTGATAGACAGGCTATCGGTCTTTGCGGACAGGTACAAAGCGCTTCCGACACTTGCCTTTACGCATTTTCAGCCTGCCCAGCCAACCACCGTGGGAAAGAGGGCCACTCTCTGGATCAATGATTTTATGACGGATCTTGAGGAGCTTGATTTTGTTCTGGGCTCAGTGAAGCTTTTAGGCTCAAAGGGAACCACGGGGACCCAGGCCAGCTTCCTTGAGCTGTTTGACGGCGATGATGAGACGGTCGAAAGGATAGATCCGATGATAGCCGCCAAAATGGGCTTTAAGGAGTGTGTCCCGGTGAGCGGACAGACCTACTCCAGAAAGCTTGACTCAAGGGTCATAAATGTCCTTTCGCAGATAGCGCAGAGTGCGCATAAGCTTTCGAATGATATAAGGCTTCTGCAGCATCTTAAGCAGGTGGAGGAGCCCTTTGAAAAGAATCAGATAGGCTCCTCGGCCATGGCCTATAAACGTAATCCCATGAGGAGCGAGCGGATAGCCTCTCTTTGCAGATATATCATGGTGGATGCCCTGAATCCGGCGATCACCGCGGCATCACAGTGGTTTGAGCGGACCCTGGACGATTCCGCCAATAAGAGGCTGAGTATTCCCGAGGGCTTTCTTGCCTGTGACGGAGTGCTGGATCTTTGCATAAATGTTACCGAGGGACTGGTGGTATATGATAAGGTGATAACCCGTCAGCTCATGAGTGAGCTTCCCTTTATGGCTACCGAGAATATCCTGATGGATGCGGTGAAAAAGGGAGGCGACAGGCAGGAGCTGCATGAGGCGATAAGAGAGCTGTCAATGCGGGCGGGGGCCAATGTGAAGCGTGAGGGCCGTGAAAACAATCTTCTTGACCTGATCGCTTCGGATGAGAGGTTTGATGTTTCAAAGGAGGAGCTTGAGAGGCTTTTGGACCCGTCAAGGTATACGGGGAGAGCCGTCAGGCAGGTAGAGAGCTTTCTTGAGGATATCGTAAGGCCCGTGCTTTCTGAAAACAGCGGCGAGCTGGGGATCGATGTGTCAATAAAGGTATAGTAAACGGATTTATCCGTTCACTGTATGAGGCTTTGCAGGGAGGAGTAAAATGGTAAAAGCAGTAGTAGGTGCCAACTGGGGTGATGAGGGAAAAGGCAAGATCACGGATATGCTGGCTGAGGATGCCGAGATCGTAGTGCGCTTTCAGGGCGGAGCCAATGCCGGCCACACGATCGTGAACGATTACGGGAAATTTGCGCTTCATACGCTGCCGTCGGGAGTTTTTTACGGACATACAACGAATATCATAGGAAACGGAGTCGCCCTGAACCTTCCTGTGCTGATGAAGGAGATAGATGATCTGGTGGACAGAGGAGTACCAAAGCCGAAGCTCCTCATCTCGAACAGGGCGCAGATCGTCATGCCCTATCATGTGGAGCTTGATACTCTGGAGGAGGAAAGGCTCGGAGGAAAATCCTTCGGCTCCACTCATTCAGGCATCGCTCCCTTCTATTCCGATAAATATGCCAAGACAGGCTTTCAGGTAAGCGAGCTTTTCGGGACTGAGGATGAGCTCAGGGAGAAGATAGGGAGGATATGTGAGATCAAGAATGTTATGTTAACCAATCTCTATCACAGGCCTCCCATTGACGAGGAAAAGCTGTATGAGACCCTTATGGAATATAAGGAGATGGCGGCGCCCTATGTCTGTGATACCGCTGCCTTTCTGTATGACGCGGTGAAAAAGGGAAAGGATATCCTTCTGGAGGGCCAGCTCGGCTCGCTTAAGGATCCGGATCACGGGATATATCCCATGGTCACATCCTCCTCCACTCTTGCGGCCTACGGAGCAATAGGCGCGGGGATACCGCCCTATGAGATAAAGCAGGTGATCACGGTGTGCAAGGCCTATTCATCCGCGGTGGGTGCCGGAGCCTTTGTTTCGGAGCTCTTCGGGGACGAAGCGGAGGAGCTTCGCAGAAGAGGCGGAGACGGCGGAGAGTACGGAGCCACGACCGGAAGGCCAAGGAGGGTAGGCTGGTTTGACTGTGTGGCCTCAAGGTACGGATTGAGGCTGCAGGGGACCACCGATACAGCCTTTACGGTGCTGGATGTGCTGGGATATCTGGACGAGATACCCGTATGCACGGCTTACGAGATAAACGGAGAGGTGACGGATGATTTCCCGGTGACTCATGCCCTTAACCATGCAAAGCCCGTACTCGAGGTGCTTCCGGGGTGGAAGGAGGACATCAGGGGGATCAGAAAATATGAGGAGCTTCCCGAGAACTGCAGGCGTTATATAGAATTTATAGAGGAGAAAACAGGCTTCCCGATAAAAATGATCTCAAACGGTCCGGGAAGAGAGGATATCATCTACAGATAAGCATCATGGAGATTAAGAATATAGTTTTTGATATAGGAAATGTTCTTCTGGATTTCTGCTGGGATAAGCATTTTGCCGAAAACGGAATAGAGGGAGAGGCCTTTGACAGGGTCGCAAGGGCGACCGTAAAGGACCGGCTCTGGAACGAGATGGACAGAGGCGTTATGCCCTATGAGGAAATACTTAAGGGCTTTATAGCAAATGATCCCGGCATGGAGACACAGATAAGGAGGATGCTTGAAAACCTGAACGGCATCGTGGAGAGCCTTCCCTATACGGACGCCTGGATATCAGAGCTTAAGGGAGAGGGCTATAAGGTATTTGCCCTGTCCAATTATTCCGAGAAATGCTTCAGGGAGAGCCATGAGAAAATGGGCTTTCTTGAGCTTATGGACGGATATGTCATCTCATATATGGAAAAGCTTATAAAGCCTGATCCGAAGATCTACAGGCTGCTGCTTGAACGCTACGGCCTCAGGGCGGAGGAATGCGTATTTCTCGACGACACCCCGGCTAATGTAAAGGGGGCGGAGGAATGCGGAATGCATGCTATCCTGTTTGAGTCAAGGGAGCAGGCGGTAAAGGAGCTTAAGAAAATGGGAGTCAGGACAGACTGACGCTTCTTCACAGGTCCCTTCGGTTTGCCGAAGGGATCGTTTTTGAATTGAGCAAACGACAAAACGAAAAGAGTTTTTTGTCGTTTGCTATAAAAAAAAAGGAAATCCGGAGCCTGTTTGGAATATTCTCTAATGAGTGGGGATGTGCCGTAAGGAAAGGCAGTATATGAGACCGGCACGGATGAGGTTATGCTTTTATGACTATCAGGGAAATGGTGGAAAAACGGGAAGAGGAGTATTTAAGCCCCTTTGCGACCCTAAGCAGCAGGTCGAGGGGACGGACCGTAAAGGAGACGGAGTGTGACATAAGGCCCGTTTTTCAGAGAGACAGGGACAGGATACTCCACTCGAAATCCTTCCGCAGGCTCAAGGACAAGACCCAGGTGTTTCTGACGCCTGAGGGAGACCATTACAGGACGAGACTGACGCATACTCTTGAGGTCTCCCAGAACGCGAGGACCATAGCCAAGGCCTTAAGGCTTAACGAGGATCTGACCGAGGCGATAGCTTTAGGACATGATCTCGGGCATACTCCCTTCGGGCATGCGGGTGAAAGGGCGCTGGATCACTGCTGTATAGAGGGCTTTAAGCATAACGAACAGAGCGTAAGGGTCGTTGAGTGCCTTGAAAAGGAGGGAAAGGGCCTTAACCTCACATGGGAGGTAAGGGACGGCATCCTCAATCATCAGACACATTCCATGCCCGCCACCCTTGAGGGCAAAACGGTGAGGCTTTCGGATAAGATCGCTTATATCCACCACGATATGGATGACGCCATAAGGGCAAGGGTGCTAAAGGAGGACGACATCCCCATGGAGCTCAGAAGGACACTGGGCTTTTCCACGACAAAGCGCCTTGATACCATGATCCATGATGTCATTACCAACAGTACCGGTAAGGATGAGATAGCCATGTCCGATGAGATATATGAGGCTATGCTGGAGCTGCGCCGGTTCATGTTCGAGAATGTATACATGAATCCGGTGGTGAAGCAGGAGGAGACCAAGGCCGAAAAGCTGGTCGAAAACCTGTACGAATATTATCTGAGGGAATATGACAGCATCCCTGAAGAATATCAGTTTCTGGTCAGGGAAAAGGGCGTGAGCCGGGACAGGGTGGTCTGTGATTATGTGTCCTCCATGTCCGACAGATACGCGATCTATGTTTTTGACAGTATCTACATGCCCAGGAGCTGGTCGTTATAGCAGGGAAATGTCAATGTATTATCAACCCGAGACGGTTGAGGAGGTAAGGCAGGCAAATAATATACTCGATCTTATATCCTCATACGTCAGCCTTAAAAAAAGAGGGAGCAATTATTTCGGTCTCTGTCCCTTTCACAGCGAAAAATCCCCTTCGTTTTCCGTAAGGCCCGATAAGCAGATGTTTCACTGCTTCGGCTGCGGCAAATCCGGAGATGTGATCTCCTTTGTAATGGAATACGAAAACTTCTCCTTCTCGGACGCGCTGGAGTTTCTTGCCGACAGAGCCGGCATCAGGCTTCCCAAGGCGGAGCCTGATGAGGAGGAAAGACGCAGGATAAGCTTCAGGGACAGGCTTTACGCGGTCTATAAGGAGGCAGGCAGGTACTATTATTATGCCCTAAGAGACAGCTCGGGGGAAAGAGCCCTGAATTATCTGAAGGAAAGAGGGCTTTCCGATGATATCATAAGAAGGTTCGGGCTGGGCTATGCAAAGACCGGTACGGATAATCTCTACAGATATCTCAGAGGAAAGGGCTTTGATGACGAGCTCCTTTTAAAAAGCGGGATCTTCAACGCGGACGAAAAGCGGGGAATGACCGACAAATTCTGGAACAGGGTCATCTTCCCGATAATGGACATAAAGAACAGGATAATAGGCTTCGGCGGAAGGGTCCTGGGAGACGGCAAGCCCAAATACCTCAACTCGCCGGAAACAGAGATATTCGACAAGGGAAGAAATCTGTACGGTCTTAATATCGCAAGGACCAAGAAAAGCAAGGAGCTCATAATCTGCGAGGGCTATATGGATGTGATCTCCCTTCACCAGGCCGGCTTTGACCAGGCTGTGGCCGCGCTGGGGACGGGCTTTACAGGTGCGCAGTCAAAGCTCATGGAACGGTATTCGGAGGAGATACTGTTAAGCTATGATTCGGATAAGGCCGGAACAGAGGCAAACCTCAGGGCTATAAGGGCGCTGAGGAAACAGGGGCTTTCCTGCAGGGTCATAGATACCTCTCCCTTCAAGGACCCGGATCTTTTCATCAAGAATCTCGGAGGGGAGGAATACCGTAAGAGGATAGATGAGGCCCAGAACGGGTTTTACTATGAGCTTGAGAGACTGGCGGAAAACTACGAGCTTGGCGATCCCGCGGGAAAGACCGAATTTTTCAGGGCTGCTGCAGGGATATTCCTGGAATTTGAGGATCCCTTTGAACGTGATAATTACATAGAGGGTACCGCCGGAAAATATAACGTAAAGCCGGAAGCCCTGAACGAGCTGATAAAGAAGCAGGCCATAAGGAAGGAAAGCATCGTAATAAACGAAAGACCGAAAAGCGGCGGAAGGGAAGAAAAAAAGGAGGACCCGGCATTAAAGTCCCAGAGAAGCCTGCTGACCTGGATAGCCGATGAACCGCAGATATACGAAAAAGTGGCAGGATATGTATCCTGTGAGGACTTCAGCGAAGGCCTGTACCGTAATATCGCGCAGAAGATGTTTGATTCCATCAGGGGAGGGAGCTTTTGCTGCACCTCTGTCCTTGATGAATATACGGATGAGGAGGAAAGGGCAGAGGCGTCACGTATCCTCAACAGCGGGTTTGATACGGAGATAGCTTCCAGGGACAGGGATAAGGCGCTTAAGAGCCTCATCATCAGGGTGCTCGAGGAGAGCGCAGGCAATCTGATGAAGGAGAGCCGGGGAGATATCCGGCTGATGCAGCTGTCCATAGATAAAAAAAAGCGGATCGAAAATATAAGGACGGAATTTGCAAAAACTGCTCTGCTGTGAGGAAAAGATAAAATGATACCTTCGGTAAACCGAACGTATCGGAACGCACGGAAGTTTGTTCCTAAGCGCACGAATCAATTCGATATTTGCTTTGTAAATGTCGGATAAGCTTATTGGCAAATCGGCGCAGATAAGGAGGTGGCCATAAATGGACGATAATAACCAGTCAGCATTTGAGGAGAAGCTGAATGAGCTTATAAAGCTCGGACATAAGAAGAAAAATGTGATCGACAACAATGATATTCAGGAGGCCTTTACGGATATTGAGCTTTCAGAGGATAATTATGAGAAGATCTACGAGACTCTTGAGCAGAACAACGTAGATATACTGCAGATCACGGAGGAGGACAGCCTTCTTGCGGAGGACGACCTTCTTCTTGCCGATGTTGATGTGGATGATGAGGATTTCAATCCGGCAGAGGAAGAGGAGGTGGACGTCGAGAGCATAGATCTCTCGGTGCTTGAGGGGGTCAGCGTTGAGGACCCCGTCAGGATGTACTTAAAGGAGATAGGAAAGGTATCCCTTCTTACCGGTGAGGAGGAAATAGAGCTTGCCAAAAGGATGGAGGAAGGGGACGAGGACGCAAAGAAAAGGCTTGCCGAGGCAAACCTCCGTCTTGTGGTAAGCATCGCAAAGAGATATGTGGGCAGGGGGATGCTCTTTCTCGACCTTATCCAAGAGGGGAATCTGGGGCTCATAAAGGCAGTGGAAAAGTTTGATTACAGAAAGGGCTATAAGTTCTCCACCTATGCTACCTGGTGGATACGTCAGGCTATCACAAGGGCCATTGCCGATCAGGCAAGGACCATAAGGATACCGGTCCATATGGTGGAGACCATAAACAAGCTTATCAGGGTAAACAGGCAGCTGCTCCAGGAGCTTGGAAGAGAGCCTACTCCCGAGGAGACGGCCGCGGAAATGAACCTTCCGGTCGAGAGGGTGAGAGAGATACTGAAGATCTCACAGGAGCCTGTATCCCTTGAGACCCCCATCGGAGAGGAGGAGGATTCGCATCTCGGAGACTTTATCCAGGATGACAATGTTCCGGTGCCGGCAGAGGCAGCGGCCTTTACGCTTCTTAAGGAGCAGCTCTCCGAGGTCCTTCAGACACTTACCGACAGGGAGCAGAAGGTTTTGGAGCTGAGGTTTGGCTTAAGGGACGGAAGGGCAAGGACACTGGAGGAGGTCGGAAAGGAGTTCAACGTTACCCGTGAACGTATCCGTCAGATCGAAGCCAAGGCCTTAAGAAAGCTGAGGCACCCCAGCCGCAGCAGAAAGCTTAAGGACTATCTGGAATGATGAAGCTTTCCGTAAGGCTTAAATGTATAGCGGATATGGTCACTCCGGGGCTTACCGTTGCCGATGTGGGCTGTGACCATGCGCATCTTTCCGTTTATCTTATAGAAAACGGGATAGCTCCCTTCGTATATGCCGCGGATATCAACGAGGGTCCTCTGAAGCGGGCAAGGGAGTGTATTGAAAGGGCCGGACTGTCGGACAGGATAAGAACCGTGCTCTGCGACGGGCTTACCGGGATAAGGGCGGGGTCAGTGGGCTCAATTGTCATTGCGGGCATGGGCGGGCCTCTGATGACGGATATAATGCGTGCCTCCGGGGAGGTGTGCCTTGGTGCCGATGAGCTTATCCTTGAGCCGCAGTCGGAGCCGTCGCTTGTCAGACATTACCTTGAGGAGAGCGGATACCGCATAATCTCGGAGAAAATGGTCTGTGAGGAGAACAGGTTCTATCCCGTGCTGAAATGCATACATGGAAAAATGGAGCTTAAGAGAGAGGTCTTTTACCGGTACGGAAGTCTCCTTATAACGGAGAAGGATCCGATGCTTATAAGGCATCTTCACAATCACAGAAGGGTCCTTCTTGACATAAGGAATAAGCTTGACGCTTCGGAGGAAACAGAGAGCGTTCTGTCAAAAAAGGCCGAGCTTCAAATGGAGCTTCAATATGCTGAAGAAGCTATTTTTATGATCGAGGGGGTCAACTATGAAGTGTCAGAATCTGATCGAAATCCTTGAGGAGCTTTCTCCCTTAAGCTATGCCCTTGACTGGGATAATTCGGGGCTTTTATGCGGGAGGAGAGACAAGGAGGTAAACAGGGTCTATATTGCTCTTGATGCCACCGATGAGGCTGTAAAAAGGGCCGTACAGGAGGGAGCGGATCTTCTGCTGACCCATCATCCCCTGATATTTCGCCCGGTAAGGACGATAAACAGTGACGATTTCATCGGAAGAAGGCTTCTAAAGCTTTTAAGAAATGATATCTGCTGTTACGCGATGCATACCAATTTCGATGTGATGGGAATGGCGGATGCCGCCGCGGAATGTCTGGGACTCAGGGACACGGACGTTCTGGATGTGACCTTTACGAACGGAGAGGAAAAGGAGGGGATCGGAAGGACCGGAAGGCTCCCGAGGATAATGAGCCTTTCCGAATGCGGTGAATATGTAAAGGAGCGCTTCAGCTTAAGCCATGTGAGGATCTACGGGGATACTGAGACAAATCTTGAATACGCGGCGCTTTGTCCGGGCTCGGGGAAAAGTGAGATAAAAAATGCCCTGAAGGCAGGGGCCGATGTGCTGATAACGGGAGATATCGAGCATCACGAGGGCATTGATGCCGTAGCCTCCGGCATTTCGGTGATCGATGCGGGGCATTACGGGATAGAAAAGCTGTTTGTGGATTATATGAAGGAATATATCTCGGATAACTGCGAGGAGCTTGAAATAATAACACATCCGGCCGAGGAGCCGTTTAAGATAATCTAGGGGGGTTTGGGATGAACGATAAAAGGATAACTGTAGCCGTCAACAATGAGGAAAGGGAATATCCCAGGGGAGTCACTTATGAGGATATAGCCAGGGAATACCAGTCTCAGTATGACGCAAGGATAGTGCTTGCGGTAGCGGACGGAAAGCTTAACGAGCTGAACAAAAAGGTGGGCAGAGGGGCATCGGTATCATTTCTTACCTTAAAGGACCAGAGCGGTTACCAGACCTATAAGAGAAGCGCCTGCCTGCTGTTAGTCAAGTCGTTTACGGATGTTGTTGGTGAGGAAAGGATCAGGGATTTCGATATAGAGTTTTCCATAAGCAAGGGCTATTTCTGCAGCGCCACAGGGGACTTTACGCTTGACGAAAAGCTTCTTAAGAGGGTTAAGGCCAGGATGGATGAGCTGGTAAAGGAGGATGTCCCTGTCTGCAAGATATCCTATCATATCAATGATGCGGTGGAGATCTTCAGGAGCCATAACATGACGGATAAGGAGAAGCTTTTCAGGTACCGGAGGGCTTCAAGAGTGAATGTCTACAGCCTTGAGGATTATCACGATTATTATTACGGCTATATGGTGCCGAGCACCGGGTATATCACGGCCTATGATCTTCATCTCTATGATGACGGCTTTATCCTTCAGCTTCCCACCAGAAAGAATCCCGGGGTAGTACCGGATATCCAGGTGCCCGGAAAGCTGTATAAGACCATGAAGGAGACTACCGAATGGGCCAAGCGCCTGGGAGTCGCCACTGTGGGAGACCTTAATGACAAGATCTGTGCCGGGGAGTTCAACGATCTGGTGCTTGTGCAGGAGGCCATGCAGGAGAGCGGTATAGTAAGGATAGCCGAGGACATCGCCGCGAGAGAGGGGATCAAGTTCGTTATGATCGCCGGTCCCTCCTCCTCCGGGAAGACCACCTTCTCACACAGGCTCAGCGTCCAGCTGAGGGCTCACGGCTTTGTTCCTCATACGATAGCGCTTGACGATTACTTTAAAAACAGAGAGGATACCCCTCTTGACGAGGATGGAAAATATAATTTCGAATGTCTTGAGGCTATAGATATTGAAGGCTTTAATCGGGACATGACTGCGCTTCTTGCGGGAGAGACGGTAGAGCTTCCGTTCTTTAACTTCAAGACCGGAAGCCGTGAGTACAGAGGCAATTACAAAAGACTGGGGGCCGATGATATACTGGTAATTGAAGGGATCCACGGCCTGAACGAGAAAATGTCCTATGCTCTTCCTAAGGAGAGCAAATATAAGGTTTATATCAGCTCTCTTACGACCTTAAATGTGGATGAGCATAACAGGATAGCCACCACGGACGGAAGGCTGATAAGGAGGATGGTAAGGGATCACAGGACCAGAGGGACCTCTGCAAGGAATACGCTTGCGATGTGGAGCTCAGTAAGAAGAGGCGAGGAGGAATATATCTTCCCCTTCCAGGAATCGGCGGATGCCATGTTTAATTCCGCCCTTGTATATGAGCTCTGTATCCTCAAGCAGTTTGCGGAGCCGCTGCTCTTTGCCATAGGCAAGGATGACAGTGAGTATCTGGAGGCCAAGAGGCTCCTTAAATTTCTGGATTATTTTATCGGGGTCACAAGCGAGAACCTGCCTAACAATTCCATAATCAGGGAGTTTGTGGGCGGCTCCATGTTCCCCGTTTAAGTATGGTTATGAAATGATCCGTTCCCTGAAACAATGTCATTAACTTAAGCTGCTATACGTTATAAACGACTCAGTGAAGGTTTTGTATTCTGTGTCGAGACGACGCTTCCCTCCGAAGAGCTAGAATGTTGCGGCGGCGCGGAGCGCCTTAACCCGCAACTGATCCACGTATTTCTAAGACGCTCAGGAAGAGCCTTCGCGTCTAAGAAATTCGGGACGGATCTCTTCTTTGGTCAAAGCGCGTCTGAGCGTCTCGACGCAGAATAAAACCTTCACTGAGTCGTAAGCTACGATGTGAGCTTAAGTTAATGACATTGATTCCTGAACGGACCATAGCATAGCATAGTGTGAGTGGGATGAGCGGTCGCGTTATTGCGCATGGTTTTCGAAGAAAACCAGCGCAGTAACGAGGAAAGTCCGGGCTTCACAGGGCAGGATGCCGGATAACATCCGGTGGAGGCGACTCCAAGGCAAGTGCAACAGAAAGGATACCGCTTTGCGTGTGCTGCCGCTTTGCGGCGGCAAGGCGCTAAGTAAGGGTGAAATGGCAGTGTAAGAGACTACCGGCCGTGCGGTAACGTAAGGCGCAATGTAAACCCCATCCGAAGCAAGATCAAGCAGAAGGTCAGGGCCTGCCCGGCTGTGTCTGTTTACGGCCTTTGCCGTTACAGGCAGACCTTCAGGTAGATCGCTAAAGACGCATGGCAACATGCGGGGAAGTTAATGCTTCCGCTGGCTATGCCAGTCTCAGACAGATGACCGCTTTCGACAGAACCCGGCTTACAGTCCCGCTCACACTATAGCTGACGCTGAAAAGGAAAGGATGGAGACAGGACAGGTTATGTATGATCTTAAAGGACTTGGTAAAAAGGCAAAGGAGGCGGCCTCGGTAATATCCCAATACCGCAGCAGCGTAAAGGACGATGCCTTAAGGAGCTGTGCCAGGGCGCTTCTTACGAAGGAAGGGGAGATCCTTGAGGCCAATGCTCTCGATACCCACAATGCGGAGAAAAACGGGATATCCCCTGCCATGATCGACAGGCTCAAGCTTACACATGAAAGGATAGCGGCCATGTCCGAGGGGCTTTTGCAGATCGCAGGGCTTGCCGACCCGGTCGGGGAGCTGCTTGAAAGCTTTGAGCGCCCGAACGGGCTTGTGATCAGAAAGGTAAGGGTACCTCTCGGGGTTATAGGGATCATATATGAATCCCGTCCCAATGTTACCGCGGATGCCTTCGGACTCTGCTTTAAGACGGGGAATGCCGTGATATTGAGAGGCGGGAGCGACGCGATCAATTCAAATAAGGCCATAGTTGCGGTCCTAAGAGAGGCCATCAGGGAAAGGGGGCTTACGGAGGACGCCATTGCTCTCATTGAGGATACCTCAAGGGAGGTTGCCGCTGAATTTATGCGCATGAACAGATATGTGGACGTTCTGATCCCGAGGGGAGGAGCAGGGCTCATACAGTCCTGCCTTGAGAATGCTACGGTGCCCTGCATAGAGACCGGGACCGGGAACTGCCATATCTTTGTAGACAGATCGGCGGACCTTTCAAAGGCTGCGGACATTATAGACAATGCGAAAACACAGCGTCTGGGGGTATGCAATGCCTGTGAATCGCTTCTGGTGCATGAGGCGGTCGCCGAAAAAGCGATACCGTTAATATACGAAAGGCTTACCGGGAAAAACGTGGAGATCCGTGCCGGACAGAGGGCCCTTCAGATCTGCGCGGGATCCTGTCCGGGCCTTAAGAATGCTGATGAGGAGGATTTTGGAAGAGAATATCTGGATTCGATAATCTCTCTGCAGGTAGTGGGAAGCGTGGATGAGGCCATCGCTCATATCAACAGGTATTCGACACATCATTCTGATGCCATAATCACTGAGGATACGGATAGTGCGGAAAAATTCCTGAATGGTGTTGATTCCGCGGCTGTCTATGTAAACGCCTCTACCAGGTTCACCGACGGCTTTGAATTCGGCTTCGGAGCCGAAATAGGCATAAGCACCCAAAAGCTCCATGCAAGGGGGCCTATGGGGCTTAAGGAGCTCACTACCTATAAGTACAAAATATACGGAAACGGTCAGATAAGAGGCTAGAATACAGGGGACGCGGCTTAAAGGTCGCGTCCCGTATACTGTTCCTCGCAGTATTTGCAGCGGTAGACCTCCTTTTCGGGGTCTGTAAGCACGAAGATGTGGGGCAGCTCCTGTTCGATGGAGGTGATGCAGCGGGGGTTCTTACATTTAATAACGTTAGTTATTCTTTCGGGAAGCCTGAGCGGCTTCTTTTCAACTATCTCGCCGTCCTTTATGACATTCACCGTGATATTGTGGTCGATGAAGCCCAGTATATCCAGGTTCAGCATATCAATATCGCATTCGACCTTCAGGATGTCCTTCTTGCCCATCTTATTGCTCCGGGCGTTCTTGATGATCGCGACCGTGATGTCCTCAAGCTTGTCAAGCTTCAGGTCATGATACAGCCTTAAGCTCATTCCTGCTTTGATATGATCAAGCACAAAGCCTTCCTCGATTTTTCCTACATTAAGCATTTACCTTTCCTCCAAGCCCTAAAAGAGTAAGTATGAGTGCCATCCTTACATATACTCCGTACTGCACCTGCTCAAAATACCTGGCTCTGGGATCGTCATCTACCTCAACGGATATCTCGTTCACTCTGGGAAGAGGATGAAGCACCATCATATCCTTTTTTGCAAGTGTCATTTTCTCCCTGTTAAGTATATAGTAATCCTTGAGCCTTACATAATCCTCTTCATTGAAGAAGCGCTCCCTCTGTACCCTGGTCATGTACAGGATATCAAGCTCGGGCATTACATCCTCAAGCTTTCTTACCTCCTTGTAGGGAAGATGGTTTTTCTCCAGCACATCCTCTCTGATATATCCGGGGATACGGAGCTCATCGGGAGAGATAAAGACGTAGTTTATGTTTTCATATCTTTTCAGCGCACTCAGCAGAGAATGGACGGTACGCCCGAATTTGAGATCTCCGCAGAGACCTATAGTCATATTGGAAAAGCTTCCCCTGAGTGCATGGATGGTCATCATGTCCGTGAGGGTCTGGGTGGGATGCTGGTGCCCGCCGTCGCCGGCGTTTATGACCGGGATGCGCGATTTGGTAGCCGCGACCAGCGCCGCTCCCTCCTTGGGATGCCTTATGGCACATATATCCGCATAGCAGGATATTATCCTTATCGTGTCGGAAACGCTCTCACCCTTTGCGGCAGAGGAGGAATCCGCTGAGGCAAAGCCCAGGGTCTTTCCGCCCAGACGGAGCATGGCCGATTCAAAGCTCAGCCGTGTCCTTGTACTTGGCTCGTAAAAGCAGGTTGCGAGTATTTTACCGTCACAGGTATGTGAGTATTTTTCCGGATCTGCCTTAATATCATCGGCAAGGCAGAAGAGCGCATCGAGCTCTTCCACCGAAAAATCCAGAGGATTCATCAGATGTCTCATTTTT
>DFEA01000087.1:31284-42499 GCA_002368575.1 Lachnospiraceae bacterium UBA3814
TCTTTGTCCAGTAAAATAAAACGCCTCCGAATGATCGAAAGCGTTAATGGTATCACTTATATGTGAGAAGGTCCTCTACGGTTTTCCTTTTGGGAACAGAAGGCTCCTCAGCCGGATATCCTAAACAGATAAGATTGACTAATTCACGATCCTCGGGGATATTAAGAAGCTCGGAGAGACTTTCGTCAAAGATGCCCATGATAACGGTTCCGAGACCCAGCTCACAGGCTGCAAGACAGAAGGTCTGGGATGCGATACCCGCGTCAAACATCTGCCAGGTATCCTTACGGTTAGTGGTAAAGGAGCCATCCTTTTCATATCCGCAGCGTCCCTTAATAACGGTAACGGCAATGATCACAGGAGCGGCTTCGAGAGTGCCGGCATTATATACAAAGCCTGTGGTACATTCCTTTGCGATCCTTTCCCTTAAGGAGGGATCCTCAATGGCGATATAACGGACTACCTGCGTATTCTTCCAGGAGGGAGAGTAAGAGGCGGCCTCGACTATCTTTTCAAGCGTCTCATGTGAAACAGGCTCTTTAGTGAATTTCCGGATACTGCGTCTTTGTCTGATACAATCAATTGTCTGCATTGCTGCCCGCCTTTCTTAAAATATTCTGCCTTCGCGGTCTGATCGCCCTTTACGGCAAACCGCTTTCGGCGTTCGCAAGCCGGGCGCTTCCCGTTCTCAAAGCCCTGCCTGCAAAACGCTCCGGCTGTCCTTCACAGTATATACTACAAAGATGCGGCAGGCAAGTGCCGAATTGGTTTTTATGCTTGTAAAGGGTGAAAAAAGGGTTTATCCTAAGTGAAAGGAAATGACAGCAAAGCTCACCGAAGGGTGAACTGATGCAAATGTGAGGAGAAATGGAAGGCGCTTTACGGGAGCTTCTCAGAGAGGCTGAACAAAAGGGAATAGTGCTCGGTCTTTCACGGATGAGGGAACTCATGAGAGAGCTTTCGGACCCGCAGGATGAGCTTTTGTTCATCCATGTTGCGGGAACCAACGGAAAGGGTTCTGTGTGCGAATACCTGTCAGAGATATTGAAAAGCGCGGGATACCGCACGGGACAGTACAGCTCTCCGGCTGTGGACGGGCGCCTGAACCAGTACAGGGTAAACGGAGAGCCGATACCTTCAAGGGAGCATGAACGACTGCTTTCAAGGGTGCTTAAGGCAGCGGAATCTCTTTTAAAAAGCGGAAGGGAAGAGCCCACGCTTTTTGAGCTTGAAACTGCGCTGGCATTTTTGTACTTTAAGGAGCAGAACTGTGATATCGTGGTCCTTGAGACCGGAATGGGCGGAAGGGACGATGCCACAAATATAATAAATACAAAGGCGCTGTGCGTGCTGACCGGGATATCCGAGGATCATCTGGGCATGATCGGAGACGATATTACGGAAATAACCAGGACAAAATGCGGGATCATTAAAAAAGGCGTTCCCGTGGTATGCGCGGAAAACGGCAGGGAGATAAATGCCGTGATCGCAGAGGAATGCGCAAAAAAAGGAGCTCCTTACATACAGGTCGGAAGATGCAGCGCATATGACGTTTTCTACGGCCTTTACGGTCAGGAGTTTTCCTATAAGGGCAGAAAGGGCTTAAGGCTTTGCATGGGCGGAGACCACCAGATCGAAAATGCCGCCATAGCCATAGAGGCCTGTGACTGTCTTTCGGAAAAAGGCTTCCATATAAGCGAAGATAATATCAGGGAAGGGCTTAAGGCGTCAGTCTGCCCCTTCCGTATGGAAAGGATATCAGAAGCCCCCGAGTTCATCCTGGACGGAGCGCATAATCCTGCCGCGGCTTTAAGCCTTGCGGCGTCTCTTAAAAGAAATGCGAAGGGGCGTGCTCTTATCTTTATAATGGGTATGTTTAAGGACAAGGATTATAAGGAGGTGTGCAGGATCGTTGCGCCTCTTCCCCGGGCAGTGATCACGGTGGAGAAAAAGGATAATCCCCGGGCCTTAAGCAGGAACCTCCTTAAGGAGGCCCTCATTGAGGAGGGAGCGGGAAATGTCTATGCGGCAGGCAGCATAAGAGAGGCGGCAGAGGATGCGCTTGCACTTGCAGGGAGCTTTAATGACAGCGGTAAAAGGCCTTTGATCGTCGCCTTCGGGTCCTTCTCATATCTGTCGGAGTTAAAAGAAGAGGTCATGCTGATAAAGAACAATGACCTTAGTAAACCGGGGCTTTCACCCGGCCGCACGGTTTCATAAACATAAGCGCAGAGGGAGCGGATCAAAGTGAATACTGCAGAATGGCTGCATGAAGGCCATACCAGGATAATGGGGATACTGAACGTCACTCCTGATTCATTTTCGGACGGGGGGAGCTACACCACCCCGGAGGCCGTAAGAAAAAGGGTCGCCGAAATGATCGGGGAAGGAGCGGACATCATAGATGTGGGAGGAGAATCCACCAGGCCGGGCTTTAAGAGCGTGGATGTGAACGAGGAGCTTAAAAGAGTAATTCCTGCCGTTAAGCTGATAAAAGAGGAATTCGATATCCCGGTATCGGTGGACACCACCAAAACGGCAGTGGCCGAGGAGGCTCTGTCTGCCGGAGCCTTTATGATAAATGATGTTTCAGGTCTTTTTATGGCAAGGAGCATGACAGAGCTGATCGCTTCAAAGGAAGCGTTCTGCTGCCTTGTACATAACAGGAAGGAGGTACTCAGGGTCACGGACACCATTGAGTATCTTGAGAGTGTGTGCTCAGAGCTTGAGAGCATTGCGGCAGCCGCGGAGAAAGCGGGGATCAGGCATGAGAGCATCATACTGGATCCCGGAATCGGGTTTGCAAAGACACACGAACAGAATATGATGATATTATCGAATCTGGAGCATTTCAGAAAGCTGGGCTATCCTCTCTTGTTAGGGGCCTCCAGAAAAAGTGTCATCGGAAATATCCTGGGACTTCCGCCTTCGGAGCGTACGGAAGGGACCATTGCCCTGAGTGTCCTGGCCGCGGGTGCCGGCTTTGGCTTTGTGAGAGTGCATGATATAAAGGAAAACAAAAGGGCAGTCCTTATGACAGAGAGTCTTAAGAGCTTCAGAAGGGAAAGGAGAGGTGCATGGACTATATCACGATAAGCAATCTGGAGGTTTTCGGCTATCATGGGGTATATGAGGAGGAAAAGAAGCTCGGACAGAAATTCCTTGTATCCGCACGGCTGGGACTTGATCTCAAATTTGCCGGGGAGGATGATGATATCAGCGAATCCGTTCACTACGGAAAGGTCTGCCGCCTTATCCATGACCACATGAAGGAGCATACCTATCACCTTATAGAAGCCGCTGCGGAAAACCTGGCTGAGGAGATACTCCTGACCTACGGAAGGGTACGCAATGTGAGCATAGAGGTCAAAAAACCCTGGGCGCCGATAGGGATCCCTCTTGAGGCCGTTTCAGTCACTATAGAAAGGTCCTGGCATGACGTATACATTTCTCTGGGCTCAAACCTCGGGGACAGGGAGGAGCACATAAATGCCGCTCTTTGGGCAATGGAACAGAACAGGGCGGTACAGGTAAAGGTGGTTTCGGAATATGTGGAGTCAGACCCTTACGGGGGGGTGGAGCAGGATACCTTTGTAAACGCGGCAGCTAAGATAAGGACCCTGCTTTCACCGGAGGAGCTTCTCATGTTCCTGCATGAAACAGAGGATAATGAGGACAGGCAGAGGACCGTCAGATGGGGGCCAAGGACGCTTGACCTTGATATCCTTATGTATGACGATCTTATCCTTGATACCGAGCAGCTTACGATCCCCCATGAGGATATGCATAACAGGGATTTTGTGCTTGCTCCGCTTGCCGAAATAGCTCCGAGGTTAAGGCATCCTGTCCTGAATAAAACCGTCAGCGAGCTTCTTGCGGGGCTTGAGAAAACTTATATAAGGAAATGATCCGGTCAGCAGGCAATGTCATTAACTTAAGCCACTATATGCTATGAACGACTCCGCGAAGGTTGCCGATTCTGTGTCGAGACGACGCTTCCCTCCGAAGAGCTAGAATGTTGCGGCGGCGCAGAGCGCCTTAACCCGCAACTGATCCACGAATTCCTAAGACGCTCAGGAAGAGCCTTCGCGCCTAAGAAATTCGGGACGGATCTCTTCTTCGGTCAAAGCGCGTCTGAGCGTCTCGACACAGAATGGAACCTTCTCTGAGTCGTAGTCAGAGTTGTGAGCTTAAGTTAATGACATTGGTTCAGGACGCTACGGAATAAACTGTTCCATGAGTGAGCCTGCGGCGTTTGCGACCCTGTAGAGCTTTCCGGGATCGAGGTAATCCTGAAAATAGGTATAATAAGAGGTGGTATTGATATTGGTATAATTACCGGCTGCGATCATCTCCTTACCCGTTCCGTCGGTGCGCATCCTTATAAGCATCGGATCGGTCGTTGAATTTTTCTGGTAATAGACAAGATCTCCGATAACATTGAAGGCATCGACCCTGTCGTCCGTGATGCGTTCGATGGTGTTTGAGCTCAGGCTGTATCTGTACAGGGCGTAATCATTATCAACGCTCATATAGTAAATATAGTCGCCGGAATAGGTTGGATTATGGACCCTCTCCCTGATAAAGAGCCGCGGAGTGCCGGTGGCCGTGTCAAGCACGGACAGATAGTGATTGTTATCATAATCAGGAAAATAGATCATCCCGTTTATGACGCAGGAGGGGTCGATAAAGGAGTCTGATATCAGAAGCTTGTTCTTTCCGTCTGTATCCACGCTGTGCAGGGTGGTGCCTGTCTCGCTGTCGCCATGCTGATAATAGATGGTATTCTCGATCAGGACAGCTATGCCTGCGACCGCCCTTTCAAGGCCGTTTACCGGGCGGCTTCCGGTCTTCTTCCTGCGGTATATGCCGTGCATGTTTCCGGCCAGCCCGAATACGGTGGAGTTGTCAGAGCTCTGCTGGTTAAAATAAAGGTACTTTCCGGCGCTGTTTAAGGAGGAGGCGGGTACATCCATAAAAAGAGAGGCCTGAGTACCGTCAAGGTTCATGCTGTAGATATAATTGTTGTCGTAGGGATTTACAAAGTATATCTTATCCCCGTCCTCTACAAAGAGACCGTTGTTGTGGAGGTTCCCGGAGGTGTTTCCGACAGTACCGGGCGGGTTTTGGGGGATCCTTTTGCTTAAATAGCTGATAAGGACACCTGCGGTCAGCACAAGCACCGTCCCTGCGAGAACGAGTATCATTATAAGCTTTGAATTTTGTCTGGCTTTTCCGTTCATGGAACACCTCCGGCAGATATGTTTGATGCAAGTATATCATAAGTCGGACGCACAGAACAGTCCGTATGGGGGAAGGCCGGGGCCGCCAAAGGACAAAGCGCAGAACGCCTTGTCCTTTGACATAATAATTCAGAATAAAGTGTGAGGTTAAAACATGGCTAAGCTTTTTGCTGCGATCGATGTCGGCTCCTATGAGGTCGGCATGAAGATAGTTGAGCTTTCACGAAAAAACGGGATAAAACAGATCGATTATGTCCGCCACAGGATAGAGCTGGGAACAGACACCTATAAGACCGGAAAGATCAGTCAGGACAGGGTGGATGAGCTCTGTGAGACGTTACTTAAGTTCAGGGAGATAATGGACGGCTACAGGGTCGAGGGCTACCGTGCCTGCGGCACCTCTGCCATCCGTGAGACCGAGAACACTAATATAATCATTGAGCAGATCAAGCTAAGGACAGGTCTCAGGGTCGAGGTGTTAAGCAATTCAGAGCAGAGGTTTCTGCATTACAAGGCTATAGCGTCACAGACCGAGACCTATGAGGAGATAATGAACAGGGGCACCCTTGTCCTTGATGTGGGAGGAGGCAGCATACAGCTGTCCCTCTTTGAAAACAGAGCACTGGTGACCACTCAGAATATAAGGCTGGGGATCCTCAGGATGAGGGATTCCATGGCTGATTTTGCCACCCGTTCCACCGTTTATGAGGAGCTGCTTATGGAGCTCATCGATAACCAGCTCGATTCCTTCAAAAGGCTCTATATGGATGACGGCTTGAAAAAGGTGGAGAGCATAGTCATAATAGATGATTATATTTCCCACGTCATGAATATCTTCAAAAGCAACCGGATAGTCACCAGAGATGAGCTTATGCAGATTGTAAACATCGCAAGGAGCAAGTCCGATGAGGATATTACAAGGATAGTCGGTCTTACAGAGGAGAGCGCTTCCCTTCTCATACCGTCGATAGTACTGCTTGAGCGTATCTTTGAGATGACGGGCGCAAGGTATCTGTGGGCTCCGGGCATAAGCCTTGCCGACGGGATCGCCTACGAATACGCGCAGGCCCATAAATTCCTTGCTTCAAGTCATGATTTTGAAAACGATGCCATTGAATGCGCAAGGAAAATGGCTGTGAAATTCCATTCCAACATAAAGCGAAATGAGCTGGTGGAGAATATAGCCGAGGAGCTGTTTAACAGCACCAGAAGGCTTCACGGAATGGGGAAAAGGGAGCTTTTGCTTTTGAGGATCGCCGCTGTACTCAATGACTGCGGAAGATACATAAGCCTTGAGGGCGCTGCGGAGGCAGGCTACAGCATCATAATGGCCTCTGAGATACTGGGGCTTTCACATGCGGAGCGTCAGATAATCGCCTGCATAGTCAGATATAATAAGGTGGACTTTGATTACTATGACGAGATGGCAAGGGAAATGCTGATAGACAAGGAGAACTATCTTACCATCGCAAAGCTGTCCGCTCTTTTTCGGATGGCCGACGGCATATGCAGAAGCTACAGGACAAAGGTGCGCGCGATAAAGGCAGTGCTTAAGGAAAGACAGCTTCAGATCCTTGTGGATTCTGATGAGAACATAAGTCTTGAAAAAAGGTTTTTCAGGCGAAAGTCCGATTTCTTTACCGAGGTCTTCAGCATAGAGGTGGTTCTTAAATATAACAAAAAGCTTTCCACGATATAGACTGCAAATATACTACGAGAGGTCAGAAATGAATACCAATGAATTAAACAATCCCAGATATTATTATAACAGAGAGCTTTCGTGGCTTTTGTTCGACGAAAGGATCCTGGGAGAGGCAAGGGACAAGAGCAATCCTCTTTTTGAAAGGCTTAAGTTTTTAAGCATTACCGCCTCAAACCTGGATGAATTTTTCATGATCCGCGTCGCTTCATTAAGAGATATGGTAAATGCCGGCTATAATAAGCCGGACATCTCGGGGATGACTCCCGAGATGCAGCTGGAGGGCCTTAACATCCAGATCCATAAATTTGTGGAGCTTCAGTATTCTACCCTGAACAAATCACTGCTGCCAAAGCTTTCGGAGGAGAATGTAAGGCTCATCCTGAAGCACGAGGAGCTTAACGACAGGCAGAAGAAATATGTTGATGACTTTTTCATGACAGAGGTATATCCCGTTCTGACCCCGATGGCTGTGGACTCTTCAAGACCGTTCCCTCTTATAAGGAACAAGATGCTAAACATAGGGGCGCTCCTTACAAAGAAGGTCGGCTCAAGGGGCCTCGTTCAGACAGGCGAGAAGAAAAAGAAGAGCGGTAAGGACAGCTACGAATTTGCAACCGTTCAGGTCCCGAACGTCCTTCCCAGGATAGTGGTCCTGCCTTCTGAGAGGGGGGAAAGAGGGATAAGCATCATCCTCCTTGAGGAGATAATCGAAAGGAATATCGGTAAGCTTTTCCTGAATTACAATATCGTATGCGCCTATCCCTTCAGGATAATGAGGAACGCCGACCTGACCATAGACGAGGATGAGGCCGAGGATCTGTTAAAGGAGATCGAGAAGCAGATCAAGAAGCGTCAGTGGGGAGAGGTGATAAGGCTCGAGGTGGCCGATGATATCGATAAAAAGCTCCTGAAGATACTGCTTAAGGAGCTTAACTGCAGGGAAGAGGAGATATACAGGATAGACGGACCTCTTGACCTTACCTTTTTAATGAAGCTCTATGGTATGGACGGCTACGCAAGGCTTAAGGCAGAGCCCTTCAATCCGCAGCCGGTACAGAGGCTTTCAGGGGAAAAGGATATTTTTGCGGAGATCAGAAAGGAAGACATCCTTCTTCATCATCCCTATCAGACCTTTGAACCGGTGGTGGATTTTATCAGGCAGGCAGCAGCCGATGAAAACGTTCTAGCCATAAAGCAGACTCTTTACAGAGTGAGCGGTAATTCACCCATTGTAGCGGCTCTTGCAAGAGCTGCGGAGAACGGCAAGCAGGTCACCGTGCTGGTAGAGCTGAAGGCAAGGTTTGATGAGGAAAACAATATCGTATGGGCAAGGATGCTTGAAAAAACCGGATGCCATGTCATATACGGGATAGTCGGGCTTAAGACTCACTGCAAGATCACCCTGGTGGTCAGAAAGGAGGAGGAGGGCATCAGACGCTACGTGCATCTGGGGACCGGAAACTATAATGACCAGACCGCGAAGCTATATACCGACCTTGGTCTCCTGACCTGCGCGGATACCATCGGAGAGGATGCCACCGCCGTATTCAACATGCTCTCCGGATACTCGGAGCCTCTTTCCTGGCACAGGCTCGTCATGGCGCCGCTCTGGCTTAAGGACCGCTTCATCTTCCTGATCAACAGGGAAAGGGACAACGCGCTTCAGGGAAGGAAGGCAAGGATAATTGCAAAGTTCAATTCCCTTGTTGACAGGGATATCATAAAGGCCCTTTACGAAGCAAGCACCGCCGGCGTTAAGATAGACCTGATAATCAGGGGCATCTGCTGTCTTAAGGTCGGGGTAGAGGGCGTGAGCGAGAACATAACGGTCAGGTCCATAGTGGGGACCTTCCTTGAGCACAGCAGGATATATTACTTTGAGAACGCCGGTAATGAGGAGGTTTTCTGCAGCTCCGCGGACTGGATGCCACGGAACCTTGAGCGCAGGGTGGAGCTTCTGTTCCCTATAGACGCTCCGTCCTTAAGGGAGAGGGTGATACATATCCTTGATGTTATGCTTAAGGACAATGTGAAGGCCCAGATGATGCAGAATGACGGAACCTATAAACGGATAAGCAGAAGAGGAAAGGAGCCTGTGAGCTGCCAGAAATTTTTCTGCGAGGAGGCGATAAAGCTTTCCGAGAACAAGGAGCAGTATGAGACCTCGAGGATATTCATCCCCGAAACGTCATCCAATGTATGGAAAGATCAGTAGGATCATGGAGTAACAGTATGGAAACATATGATGATGAGGTATTAAAAACATTTCTGGACAGGCAGGAGCAGCTTTTTGACGAAAGGGTCGCGGATACATTGGAGGAAGCGGAGGCCTTTCTGGAGGATTGCATGGCAGTGGTCGTTGATTCGGAGGCAGAGGTATTTGAGTACTTTGAGGAAAACGGGATGGACGTCTCGGAGGCCTCTGACGTGGATGACATCGCCGAGGTGTTCAGGATACCGGACGGACGATTTCTTATTGTCGAGGGGTAAAGAGGAAATGATACGTTCAGCAAGCTGAACGTATCGGCGCGAACTGAAGTTCGCACCTAAGCGCATGATCCGTTCCGGATCAGCGCGGACAAGAAAATGATACGTTCATAAAGGGTCAGATTATGAACCTTTTTATGACCTCCGCTATGGCACCGTGGTCATTGTCGGCTTCAGTGATATAATCGGCATGCTCCTTCATAAAAGCGGTACCGTTTGCCATAACGACGCCGGTTCCGCCTGCCTCTATCATTGAAAGATCGTTTTCCTCGTCCCCGCATGCAACGGTATCCTCAAGGGGAATATTGAAGAACCCCGCAAGGTATTTAAGGCTTTCCCCCTTTGAGGCCCTGATGTTTGAATATTCAAGGTAGAAGGGGTTTGAGAAGGTATACGCAAGACGGTCATCCGAAAAGGCACTGATGCTTTCACGAAACCGCTCAAGCTTTTCACGTCCCTCATAGGAGATCACGATCGCCTTGACGGGATCCGTGTCAAGGTAGGCGGCTATGTCCTTTACTACGATGCCGGGCATGTTTATGCCCTTTATATACCTGCGGAATTCAGGCGTGTCATACTCCGAGATCACGCTTGCTTCGTCATAGGTATGGGCGTGTATGCCGGCTTCATGCGCCCTGTCAAGGATATACTTCACATCTGCCCTGGTCATTCCCTCTCTGAAAATGGCACGTCTGCCGCCGCAATCGTAAATGAGACCTCCGTTAAAGCTGGATATATAGAAGCCCTCCCTGTTCCAGCCATATCTGTCAGAGATCTTAAGGGCGCTCACTATGGGACGCCCCGTTGCTATTACAAATTTGTGGCCGAGTCTGACCATTTCGTTTATGGCCTCGGAATTATCCTCGCTCACGGTCTTATCAGAGGAAAGAAGAGTACCGTCGAGATCCGTAAACAGAAGCTTTGCCGACATGATTCAGTTATCATCCTCCTCGGTATTGGCAGTATATATGAACCGCTTACGCGCGGCTTCATCACCCGCCAGATATTCATCGTAGGTGGT
Organism: Lachnospiraceae bacterium UBA3814; assembly: GCA_002368575.1. GTDB lineage: Bacteria > Bacillota > Clostridia > Lachnospirales > Lachnospiraceae > UBA2868. The sequence continues at coordinate 41,738 of DFEA01000087.1, forward strand.
TATCTTGTCGATCATGGTTCCGTCGGGCATTATCTCGATGATACGGTTTGCGGTAGTCTCCACGAACTGATGATCGTGCGAGGAAAAAAGGATCACGCCCGGGAATTTGATAAGGCCGTTGTTAAGGGCCGTGATGCTTTCCATATCAAGATGGTTGGTGGGCTCGTCAAGGATAAGGATATTGGCTCCCGATATCATCATCTTTGAGAGCAGGCACCTTACGCGTTCCCCTCCCGAAAGGACGTTTAATTTTTTGACCCCGTCCTCACCCGGAAAGAGCATGCGGCCCAGGAACCCTCTTACATAGGTCACATCCTTGACCGGGGAGTAACCCATGAGCCAGTCGGAAATGGTAAGCTCCGAATCAAATTCCTTTGTGGAATCCTTGGGGAAATAGGCCTGTGAGGTGGTAACTCCCCATTTATAGGTTCCCTCATCCGGCTCAAGCTCTCCTGCCAGGATCTTAAAAAGAGTGGTCTTTGCAAGCTCATTGCCGCCTACAAACGCAACCTTATCCTGCCGTCCCAGTATAAAGGAGATATTGTCAAGCACCTTGACCGAGTCGATGGTCTTTGAGATACCCTCTACCGTGAGGACCTCGTTTCCTATCTCCCGATCCGGGCGGAAATCGACATAGGGATATTTCCGGCTTGAGGGTTTGATCTCCTCAAGCTCGATCTTTTCAAGGGCCCGTTTTCTGGAGGTGGCCTGCTTGCTCTTGGAGGCATTCGCGGAGAAACGGGAGATGAATTCCTGCAGCTC
>DFEA01000037.1 GCA_002368575.1 Lachnospiraceae bacterium UBA3814
TGAACGTTGTTTGATTTTTTCTGCCATATCCAGAGCATTTCATCGGTCGCGCTCTTAAGCGCGGTACGCCTGAGCGTTATTATCGGAAACTCCCTGCTCAGGTCATATCTGTTAACTACGCCGAATTTTTTGATGGTGTAGGCGCTTGTTCCGTCCTCCCACTTCGGACGAACCTTCTCGCCCCTGGTATCGCATCCGTTCTCAAGGATATCGGTACACATATCTATAAATATTCTGTCCGCAAGACTCATTTATGCTTCCTCTCCGCGCCGATCTGTAATCATATCGTGCGCTTCCTTTATCTGTCCCATTTGTCACAAAGAGAATTGATCTGATCCGCAAACCTTGCCAGATCCTTATTGGCTCCGCCCTCATTATGCTTAATGACCATAAGAAGCCTGTGTCCGGCGGCAAGGAGCCTGTCAAAGATCGCAGAGGCAGTCCGCTTCTTCCTGCTTATCCTTACGCCGGTGGGAGCCTCGATCAGCCTGTCATTAAGGAGATCGTACACTGCCCCCGAGTACGGAGCATAGGTATCAAAGGAGTATTCGGTGTGCAGATATTCCGCAAAGGCATCGCAGACCGAATCGTCCCCGTGAACTACAAATACCTTCCGGGGAGTGTTCTTAAAGCCCGTTATCCAGTCCGTAAGCCCGGCCTTATCCGCATGACCGGAAAGGCCGTGAAGCTGCTTTATCGTTGCAGCCACATCCACTGTCTCACCGAAGAGCCTGACCTCCTTTGCTCCCTCACAGATATTTCTGCCGAGAGTTCCCACTGCCTGATAGCCCACAAAGAGGATGGTGCACTCCCGTCTCCAGAGATTGTGCTTTAAGTGATGCCTTATCCTTCCGGCTTCGCACATGCCCGAGGCGGAGATTATCACCTTAGGCTCCTCATCAAGGTTAAGCGCTCTTGACTCCTCGCTTGTTATCGACAGCTTAAGCCCCGGGAACGAAATAGGATTTATCCCCTTTTCCACCAGCTCAAGCGCCTTTTCGTCAAAGCATTCCTCAATGTTCTTATTGAATATCTCCGTAGCCTCCACAGCAAGCGGGGAATCCACATAGACCGAAAAGCCCTCATGTCCCTCAACAAGGCGCTCGGTCTTGATGGTCCTGAGGAAATAAAGCAGCTCCTGTGTCCTTCCCACGGCAAATGAGGGGATGATCACATTGCCTCCCTTATCAAAGGTCTCCTTAAGGATAGCCGTAAGCTCCGAAACATAATCCAGCTCCATCTCCTTATGGAGCCTGTCACCGTAGGTGGATTCGATGATTATATAATCCGCCTCCTCTATCTTTTGGGGATCCTTGATGAGAGGCTGCTTATGATTTCCTACATCACCGGAAAATACAAGCTTCTTCTCTGTCCCCTCCTCCGAGAGCCATACCTCGATGGCCGCAGAGCCAAGGAGATGTCCTATATCGGTAAACCTTATCCGGACACCGTCACAGACCTCTATGATGCTTTCATAGGGGCAGGGAACCAGACACCTTATGGCACCGTCAGCGTCCTGCATCGTATACAGAGGATCGTAGGACTCTATGTCCTTTCCTCTCTTAGCCTTTCTGTTGCGCCACTCCGCCTCGGAGAGCTGGATATGGGCACTGTCTCTGAGCATAATGGAGGCAAGCTGTGCCGTTGCGCGGGTGGCAAATATACTGCCCCTGAAGCCCTGCGCATACAAAAGCGGAAGTAATCCGGAATGGTCAATATGCGCATGCGTCAGAAAAACATAATCTATCTCCGCGGCGTTCACGGGAAGCGGAACGTTCTCGTAGACATTTACGCCCTGCTCCATCCCGTAATCAACGAGCATATGCCTGCCGCACGCCTCGATATAATGACAGCTCCCTGTCACCTCATGATCGGCACCGATAAACCCAAGTTTCATTATAGCCATTCGTCATCCCTTTCACCCTTCACTCCCTGCCTGATGAGAGCGATTATTATTATCAGAAGTACAAATACTATGGTAGCAAGTATAAGAATAAGACTGTAGATCACCTTGTCGTCCCTGTCTGTCCCCTCGGAAATTGACGAGACCTTTTCGGAAAGCTCTGCATCCCCGTCCTTCTCCTTTTCTACTATTATACCCGATGAGGTGTCCTCTTTTTCGGACAGCTTCCCGTCCTTCTCCTTTTTTAGCTCCGCACCGCTCACACTGTTTCCGGAAACCTGGGAGATATCCTCACCTTCTTCCTTCTCCATCTCCTCATTGCCTTCCTTTTCGGAAGGCTCCTTCTCCGAAACGGCCTTAAGGTGCTTTTCGCAGTCGCTGTAAAGCTCGAAGATATTATAGACCCTGAATACCAGGTTCCCTGAAAAGCCCACCGGCACCGTAAGGGTATCCTTCACGACGTCTCTGTTTCCCCAGAGCTTAAGCTCCGCAAAATCCCCAGGCCTTACGGTATCGAGACTCCCCATGGAGACATTGTAATACATAGGCCTGCTTTCATTCTCGTCACAGCTCAGGGAGTATTCATAGATCATTTTCTTTTCGTCAGAGGGATCTGTTTTTCCCTCTCCGATCTCGACCCTTACATTTTCCGGAGCCGTTACATCGGGATATACTATATCCTCAGGAAGCTTTACCGAAACAGACGGGGTCACCGAGCCGGACATTATATTCTTTGCCACTCCGAAGTAATCGGCTACCCCCTCCGCGTCTATCCTTCCAAGTCTCCTCCATTCTTCTTCACTGCCTATCCTTTCAAAATCCAGAGGATTGTCAAGATATCCGTGCTCGACTATGATAACGGGAACGTTCAGGTCCTTACCGTGCCTTATCACACCGTAATAATCCAGATTCTCGGAATTCAGTCTTGTCCTTATGCCCTTATCGCAGAGTCCGTATTCCTTAAACCGGTTCATGATGCAGGAGGCAACACCGAAGCCCGTCGTGTAGCAGGACCCGAAGGCCGAGGTGAATATCTCGCTTCCGTAAAATAAATGATCGGAGGAAGCATTATAATGAACGCTTACAACAAGATCCGCTCCAACCGACGCGGCATAATCGATCCTTTCCTCAAGAGAGAGCGCGGTATCCTCATTCCTTGTCATGTAAACGGTAAGGTTTGGATACTGTGACAGCTCATCATACATAGCCCTGGCGGTAATAAGATCGACATCCTTTTCTATCAGGCCATCCTCATAAACCGCGCCGGTCTGCGCCTCCTGACTTAAGTCGGAGCCGCCGTGCCCGGCATCGATAACCACCGTAATGTTTTCATATGCAAAAGCCTCAGGAGTATTGATAAAAAGGATCGTAATAAAAAGAACGAATCCCGCGATAAATTTCTTCATATCTGGATTATACCAAAAACATCGGTAAATTAAAACCTCAGTTCTTGCCGGCAGCTTCAGGCTGCTGAGCCTGTAATTTTCCAAACAGATAAAAGCGGATACCGAACATTTACGTTACAGCATCCGCCCTTATACTAGCGACTCATCCAATGGACTATACCTCCTTTTTGTCCTCTGATCTTCTTCCATCAAAATCGTCTTTGCAATCTATGTGAACTTTTAAGTGTCATCACACTATGCACAATATTCAATTTTCACCTGCCGACCCATCCCTTTCCTCTCATCACCTCTCCGGCGTGACCTTTGGGATTACTGCGGCTTCTCAGCACTCGGACTCCTTCATTTCATGTACATTTTATGTGATCATCTGTCACTGTACCCTGCTTTTCTTCGCATGTCCTTTTGTTAAGCGCCTTTCTCAATATCGCCTGCCTTTATCAGGCGGATAATCGGGTTTATAATCAAACTCTGCAAAAACGATCCGAAGATCAACTGACTCATATACAAGTTTCCATCACTAACGTTTTATACTTCTTAAGCTAAGTATTTAGGTGGTCCGTACCTCCTTTATCAGATTCAGTCATGACTTGAATTTTTCGACCGCTTCGGTTCTTCCGTTTGCTGCGGCCCTCTTCAGCAGTTCTGCTTTTTTGTCTCTCTCTTGTTTATGTCTGTATTATAATCACATATATTTAAGTTGTCAATACTTTTTTGAAAATATTTTTAAATTTATTGAATTTTATTTTTATACTGTCTGAATTTTCAGATATTTTCAAGGATCTCCTTTGCCTTACCGGGATCGCTGCTTATACTCAGGACGGCGACCCTGCCTTTTACAACTATCACAGCCTCTGACAGCTTGTTAAGCTCCTCCGGCACATAGTCCTCAAAGGCCTCCTTCTGCTCCTCGACCCTCGTCTTAAGGGCCACCTCAGCCTTTCCCGCATCCTCCGGCGAGGCGCATTTAAGGACCGCTATCTCCTCTGCCGTCGCACCCGAGCTCTCGTAGAAGACCGCCTCCTCTATCGCGACATCCTGAAGGCTCATGAACATCGAAGCGGTGTCAAGATCCACCTCCGAAAGCTCATCCTGGTAGGTTATTTGATCCTTAAGCTGCTGCGCGATGGTCTGAATATCCGGTTCAGCGGCATCCTGCGCCGCTTTGCCGCCGCTCTCACTCTCCGCTGCGTTCTCCGAGGCATTCTCACTGCCCCCGGGTGCGGCCTTATCCTTTCCGCAGGCCGTAAGAACAGCCCCCGAAAGCATCAATACCAGAATCGTCCTGTAAATCTTCCCTTTCATTTTCCTCTCCTCTCCTCTCACACGCTTACATATACCCGTAAATATCAGTTCTGAACCGCGATCGCATGGGTCCTCAGATATTCCTTCCAGGGCTCCATATACGATGCCTTCAGATGGATTCCGTCCGAAGTAGCCTCCGGCGGAAGGCTTCCGTCCTCTAATGCAATGGCCGGGCTCACATCGATATAATATGCTTTCTGCTCGGCCGCAAAGGCCTTAAGCTTTTCATTCCTTTCATGGATCGCCGGATTATTATGATACCTGTCCGATGCTGACTTTGCGTTTGTTACCGGAAGTATGGCGTGGACATAAACTATCGCCCTCGGCTCATATTCACGGAGCCTTGCGATCAGCTCGGCATACCTTTCAAAGAACAGCTCCTCGTTCCCGCCCATCTCGTTCAATCCGACCTTTATATAGATCTTGGTAAACATATCATAGGGAAGGGCATCGAATATCGGGACCTTTCCGGCATCTGTCTGGACTACCTTCATGGTATCATATTTATAAACGGAAAAGCTGGTCACGCAGTAATAGGTGGCAGGCAGGTCAGCATACATTCCAAAGCCCTGAAGCCTTGAGTCGCCCACAAACAGCGCGTCCAGGAAGTACCCGTAATCCACCTCCGTGTATTCTGAGGGATAGCCGGCATTGGGATCAGCACTCTCAGCGACAGCTAACGTCTCGTTTCCGGATACTGTCCCTTTTCCTGCGATCACTATCTCATCTCCGCTTCCTGCATCCACTACCGCACTTATCCCGGATATCTCCATATTGTCCGCAAGCCCGGCCTCAGCCTCTTCATAAGCATCATCCCCGGAAGGCTCCTGCTCTTCAGCTTCAGCCTCCTCCGCAGGCTGCTCACTGTCCGTAACATCCTCGGAGAGAGCTTCCTCCTCCTTGTCAGCAAGCCTTAGCTCAGCCTTATACTCCTCTGAAAGCTCCGAAATATAGGTGCCTCTGAGAGCACTCAGAAGATCGGCTCCCGTTTTATCAAGATCCAGAAGCGCGACCAGACAGCCCGCTCCTATGGCAAGCACAAGGCCTGCTGCTGAAAGGCAGGCGGCAAGGACCGTTCTTACGGTTGTATTTTTTCCTTTTTTCGGTTCCTCCGCCGGAGGCGGAACAAACTTAGTCACCCAGCTGTCTCCGTTATATCCGTCAAAAATATCATCTTCCTCTTCCTGTGAGTCAGCGAAGGCTTCCCTTTCACCCTCCGGGTCAGCAGCGGACCCGGGCCCCTCCTGCTTAGTAAGGCCTGCAGGAGCTGCCGTCTCCCCGCTGTCATCCTCATAATCATACCCGGTCTGTGTGTCGTCCCCGGAACAGCCGGCACCGGAGGGCTCCTTCCCGGTAATTTCCTTCGGATAATATACACTGCCGGGATAAGCCTCTATGAAATCTGCGCCCCCGGACTCCTCCGGGGCTTCCTCGCTCCCATCCGCTTCCCCGAAATCCGGCGCCTTTGAAAACAGTCCCTCTCCGGTCTTCTCCCGCCTTGGAAGGATGCTTTCCTCCGCCTGGTCCCTTACGGCATAATTAATGTTTTCCTGGGGAATGTAGCCGTTTCTGTTATAGTACAGATTTTCCTCGGGCATCCTTATCGGGCCCCCGACAAGGAAATGTCCCTTGTCGTCCCGTCTGATCTTCTCTACCTTTATCTTCCCTGTTCCGGGCTTATTTTTCAAGGGAGGAGCAGGCTTGTAAAGAGAATCCTCCCCGGGGGTATCCTCCTCATCAAAGAAATACTCATCGCTCTGATATCTGTCGTCCCGGTCATCGGCACCGGGATCTCCGGCCCTCTTTACCCTGACGTCTCCGGTCACCCCGCTTCGGGTATTCTCCGGCTCCCTTCTCTTTTTTGCGTTCCCTCTGCTCAAATCCGGTACCTGCTTATCTATACTGATTACCGCGCCAATCCGTCCTAAGCCCGTAAAGCCTTTGCCGAGTCGTTTATAACATGCGGCAGCTTAAGCTGATGATATCTGGTCACGAGCGCAGCTTATAAAAATTAGAATCTTCGTTCAAATGCGAAAAATTATACAGAAGCAGCAGATCGGCCTCCCCGCTTTTCTCAAGGACCTCCGAAAGCTTACCTCCGAAATACCTAAGATCTATGACCGTGATCCTGTCATAATTATAGGTGAAAAACGGAATAAGGCAATTGGAATATGAGTCCTTAAGCAGGATGAGTTCCCTTCCGTGCTCCTTTTTTTCAAGCTCCGCGACAGCTATTCCCGGATTTCCGTACATGAACATCGCGTACTTATCATACCCGGAAAGCTTATTGATATCATATAAGCCGTCGTGATACACGGGCTCGCTGCCGCTTTGGTTTACATAACTCAGTTCCGGTGTATCATACCAGGTTATCTCGTCCGGGCTTATCCCGATACCCTTGTATTTTGCGTAATAGGTCCCGTAAAAGCCCTGAGCCCTCTTGACGGCGTCCTCCGGAAGGCTCTCAAGCTCCACCGGCTCAAGGTCAAGAGCCCTGCACAGACTTAAATATCCGTAATAGGCTCCCCGGGTCGTCCAGTGATGATCCGTAAAATAATATATCCTCTCATCCCTGTGAGCATCAAGCTCATCATATATGTTTACGGTCTTACAATATTTGCTTTCGGAAAGCCTTTCATAAAACCCGTCTATGGCCTCCTTCTCAGACATCATGGTAAGCCCGCGCGGAAGCCTGTCCTTCTGTATTTCAAAGGAATTGGGAATTATTCCCAGGAACACCCTTCTGTCAGAGTCATTGATAAAGGAGGCTATGATATCCTCGTTTCGCTGAAGGTTTTTGTTATACGCAAGCAGCTTCTCAAAAAGCTGTCCGTCCCTTCCGCAGACGATACCGTTATTTTCCTTTTTAAGCATAACCCTTTCCGCCGCCGCCTTAAGCCGGATAAAGGCATTCCTGAACGGAAGCTGCTCAGCGGTGTAGGTTTCAAAGGTCTCCATAAAGCTTCCGTCCGATACGCCCTTCAGGGTAACGGAAGGCCTCTTTGTAAGATAACGGTTTTCAAGCTCCGAAAACTCCGTATCCGGTTTGACAAGATAGCCGATGAGAAAAGCGCTTATTATTACCGCAAAAAAAACCGTCACCGGATATTTTCTGATAAATCCCGCCAAGATCCCCTCCCTGTGCCGATATGTCCGCCGACAAAGCCTGCGGGGCCTTTGTCAGAACCTGAAATACAGGAACGGATTGAAGCTTGCGTCGGCAAGATAAGCTACGCACAGAAAAAACAGTACCGCACTGATTACAGTCCCGCAGAGGCCGTCCTTTACCCTCCCGTAAAGCCCCTTTGCCGCAGGAGTAGATAAAACGCAGCCCAGTAATATTATAAATCCATAGTTTCCCAGATAATACAATGCGTCGCTGCCCGTCCGGGGCAGGAACATCCTTCCGAGATATACCCCCAGCTCCTTAAGATCGGTGACGGCAAATATCACCCAGCTTACGATCACTGCAAGCATCGTGTATACATGGCTGAAAATACCGTGCTTTTCAAGAAATCGCAGAAGGAATATCCTTTCAAGCAGGATGAGGATAAAAAAGTATATCCCCCAGAGGATAAAATTCCAGTCCGCCCCATGCCAGAACCCTGTAACGAACCAGACGATGAAGAGGTTTACATAAGTTCTGAGCCTGCCTCTTCTGTTCCCTCCGAGCGGTATATAAAGATAATCCCTGAACCAGCTGCTTAAGGTAATGTGCCAGCGCCTCCAGAACTCGGTAACAGAGCCCGAGATATACGGATAGTTGAAATTTCGGGGAAAGCAAAAGCCCAACATTCTTCCAAGGCCCACAGCCATCAGGGAATAGCCGTTAAAGTCAAAATATATCTGAAGGGTAAAGGCTATTGCGCCCAGCCAGGCAAGAGCCGTCGATATATTGGAAAAGCCGATCTCTCCGATCTCGTTCCAGAGCCTGCCCACATTGTTGGCTATCATGACCTTGGAGGCAAGCCCGACAACAAAAAGCTTAAGCCCCTCTTCGGCATCACCGGGGATTATCCTCCTCCCCAAAAGGCCCTCGTTCACCTCCGAATACACAACTATCGGTCCCGCAATAAGCTGCGGGAACATTACTATATAGGTCCCGAGCCTCAGAAAGGACCTTTCCACGGCTACCCTTTCTCTGTACAGATCGATGATGTATGACATGATCTGAAAGGTGTAGAAGCTGATCCCCAGAGGCAGAGTCACATCCGCCTGCGTGATCGAGGTCCCCGCAAGCCTGTTGATATTGATAATGAAAAAATTAATATATTTAAAGAAAAACAGTACTCCTGTGTTAAAGGCAACGGAAAGCGAAAAAACAGCACGCCTTAGGGCGGTACGTCCGTAAAGCGCATTTATAAGGAGCCCCGCGAGATAATTAAACAGGACAGAGACAAGGATCAGGATAAGATATTTCGGCTCGCCCCATCCGTAAAAAACAATGCTCCCCGCAAAAAGCACAGCGTTCTTCGCCCTTTTCGGAGTAATATAATAGACCGCAAAAAAAAGCGGCATGAACCAGAATAAAAACAGCAGACTACTGAAAACCACCCGTTACCTCATTCATTTCGTATAGCCGCAAGCGGACTTAATCTCATTGCCCTCAGCGCGGGCATCAGCCCCGAAAGCACACCGACACCGGTTGCGAAGACTATGGAGGACAGTGAAAGCCACGGCGGGATATAGGATATCCCCGAGCTCGAAACGCCCTGTACGATACCGCCTCCCTCTTCCGAGGCCTTGTTTATGATAAACGACACCAGATAGCTTAAGCCTGTTCCGGCGATCCCTCCCATAAGTCCGATGAAGGCGGCCTCTATAAGGAACATCGAGCGGATATTTGACATCGCGCAGCCCAGGACCTTATATACCCCGATCTCCTTCGTCCTTTCGTAGATCGACATCATCATGGTATTGGCTATTCCGATCGCGGCCACTAACAGTGATACCGCACCTATCCCGCCAAGCATCGTCTGAATGGAGTCGGACTGCTCAAGCTCCGACTGTATCCATTCGGAATCCGAGCTGGTAACGTATCCCAGCCCCTTTATGCTCTCCGAGACCGCCTCAACATTTTCCATATCATCTACATTCACCACAAGCCTGGAATAATAGATATCCGGATAGGCCTTGCCATTTTTCATGGTGGGCTGGCCGGGAATGGGCGACTTCCTGAAAACCGTTTTAAGCTGGCTCTTTAATGAATCGATGCCTGTATACACGCTCCAGGAATATGAAGCATAGGTATCCACCCCTCCCGCTATAATCCCCGCGGACTCCGTCAGATATTTTTTTGCGACCTTCTGCTGGCTTACGGTGGTACCGTCTCCGCCCGAGGAGCCTGAGAACTCCGAACCCGTCTGGGAGCCGCCGCTTTTGCTGTTCATATATGTCGACGTATCGTAGATTACGAACAACGGTTCAGACAGATCAACATCGGGAAGCGCGTTTGTATCCCAATAGCCCTGATTCGTCTTGCTGTTTACAAACTGGACCGGGACCATGTTCCCGTACAATAGCTGCACGGTCCCCGAATCCCCGGGCAGCGTCCCGCTTTCAAGGGGGATCTTCATGTGCTCAAGGTTTTTTTCCGTGGTCCCTGTTATATTGGTGTTAGCCTCATATATCCCCTGTCTGAGTATTACACTCACCTCAAGCTCAGGCTCCACGGACACAACGTGCTCAAGCCTTGCTACCGACTCAATAGTCTGGTCAGAAAGAAGAGTGGAGGTATCTGTAACAGTGCCTGTCTGGCCCCCGTAGCCGTCCGAACCTCCGGCATAGACCGAGACCTGCGTAAGGCTTCCCCACTGCTGGACATTTTCCAGAGTGAACTTCTTTAACCCCAGTCCCAGGGATACCATCACGACTATGGACGCAGTTCCTATTACAACGCCCATGACGGTCATGATGGTACGCATTTTTCTTTTGAAGAGACTGCTGACGCTCATGGAGAGCATATCCGAAAATCTCATTGCAAATATCCTGTCAGGAAATAATGTGACAGCCCGGAAGGAACACCCTCCGAAGGCCTAGTCATCAAGGTAATCGGTTTCCAGCTCCTTCTGCCTTTTTTTCTTTCGCCTGCGGGAGATGATGGCGCCCACAAGCCCGATAAGTATCAGAAGGACAGCCGCGGGAACGGCTATCTTTATCCACAGAGGAAGCGCGGCCGCGGAAAAGCCCGGGGACTCCGCCTCAAGGCTTATATCCCCTTCCATTCCCATCATTCCCATATCCTCCGTCATGGGAGGATTTACATAAAGCGTTGTATAAAAATCCTCACTGAATACCTGTCCGCGCTCATTTTCATATGAAACGGTCACTGTAATGGTGCCGTCATCCGTGGTGGGATTGACGCCGGTGAGCATGGTATCGATATTGCCGGTGGCGCCGGAATCAAGGTTTCCTATGAAGGCATCCCCGTTCGTGATGCTTTCTCCCTTAAAAAGAGCCTTGACATTATACAGCTTGGTCTTTCCGGTATTGTACACCGAAAACATGGCGTTTGCCTGCCCTCCTATGGTAATGGAGGCGGGAGTCATATCTATAGAGCTTATCTCATACCGGGAATCCTGCATTACGGGTATCGAAACGCTGGCCTCTCCGGTATAGGGATTATTCTTATTGTCCTCATATTTCATGTCGAGCTTCATCACATAAGGTTTCTGTGCCAGATCAGCCTTTGCGTTGAAGGTCATCCTTATATCCGCGCTTCCGCCCTCGGGAATGCTGCTGAAATAGGCCGTGTTGGAACCGGAGGTGGGCAGAAAGGCCGAGTAGCTCGATTCGTTGTCCTTGCCCTCCACCGTGGCGGTAAGATCGACCTCCACATTGGAGACCTCGGTATCCTGTGAGGTGTTCTTAAGATGTATTATAAGATCAAAGTCATTCCCCGCGTATACCTCCGACGGACTTGTCTCAAAGCCTGTGACTATTATCCTCGGAGTGGAAACAGCCATCTTCTCATCCGTATTTTTATTGCCGGCATCCGGCTTGCCTATGCACTCCACATAGGTCGAGATCGTGCATGAGCCCTGATTGCATACATCGTCAAGATAAAGCACCTGGAAGGATATGGGATAATAACCGTTGAGCACATCCTCCCTGGTCATAAAGGTCCAGTACAGGTACTGTGTCCTTTCGTTTATGTCAGGCTGGGCATTTGAACCCACCAAAACGTCAAAGGAGATGGTATAGCCCGAGGCGTTTATCTCAAAGGGCCAGTCGGCGGCCTTTCCGCTGATTATTGGCGTTACCACGACCTGAGTGACATTCCACGGAGTCATATTGACTATGGGAAGCGCCACTATGACCGGCTCGCCGTAGCGGCAGACCGGCGTGGCCCAGTAATTGCCCGGCTTTATATACTCCGAGGTCGAATATACCCCCGAGTAATTGGTAGAGCCCGAGCCCGAGTCTGAGCTTGTGGTCTCCTCGTATATCTCAGTGATGGTCATCGTCTGAGTGGATGACGTTCCCGTTGACGAATCAGTTGAGCTTGTTGAGGAAGCGTCAAAGACTGTCTGGGCTGCCTGGACCGCATATGCCTCTACTGCCGTAAAAGCCGCACAAAAACAGACTGACAGAATAACTGTCCCGATAAGAGCAATTCTCCTGACGAATCGCCCGCATGAATTCATGGCAGGTCTCCTCCCGCATCTGATATTTTCCCCTTTGCCGTACTCTCCCCGGCTGCGCCGGTCTGCTCCTCCGACCGGATCGATTCCTTGTCCTGAACCTCCAAAGCCTCCGTTTCAACCTTTTTGTTTTCCTCTATGCTTACGATCTTTCCGTCAATTATGCGGAACACCCTGTCAGCATAGGTTGCAAGATGGTTATCGTGAGTGACCATTATAAGCGTCATCTGATGCTCTTTTACAATGAGCTGCATAAGCCCCATGACCTCCTCGGAGGTGGCTGAATCGAGATTTCCCGTAGGCTCATCCGCAAAGATGATCTCCGGCTTTAATACCAGAGCCCTTGCCACGCCCACGCGCTGCTGCTGTCCGCCGGACATCTGCGTCGGCCTGTGGAGCATGTATTTCTGAAGCCCCACAAGCCTTAAAGCCCCCCTTGCAAGCCTTTCTCTTTTCGCCTTCGCCATTCCCCTGAAGGTAAGGGGAAGGGCGACGTTTTCTACGGCATTCAAGGTGGGCATAAGATTAAAGGACTGAAAAATAAAGCCCACATGCTCCCTTCTGAAGGTAACGAGCTCTGATTCGGTCATTTTCTCGAGATGCTTCCCCGCTATCACCACCTGACCCGCGGAGGGCTTTTCAAGCCCCGCAAGCATATTAAGAAGAGTGGATTTCCCGGAGCCCGAGGTCCCCACTATTGCGCAGAACTCTCCCCTGTACATTGTGAAATCCACACCATTAAGCGCCCTGATGCCGGTCTCCCCGATATAATAGGTCTTTTTCAGATTCTTTACCTGAATTACAGGTATGGCTTTATCCGGCAAGGCTTACTGCACCAGAGGATACCTTGCGGTGAGCTCGGAGACGATTGCCCTCGCCTTTGAAACTCCGTCCTCTCCCTCCTTTACCACGAAGGAGATCGCCTCCGCGATCCTGTCCATATCCGCAGTATTAAGACCTCTTGAGGTCACGGCAGGGGTCCCGAGCCTTATGCCGCTTGTGACAAAGGGCTTCTGAGGATCATTGGGAACGGTATTCTTATTGGCCGTGATATGAGCCTCGTCAAGAAGCTTTTCGATCTCCTTGCCGGTAAGCCCCTGGGGCCTTAAGTCAAGCAGCATCAGATGATTGTCCGTCCCGCCGGATACTATGGACAGTCCCCTTGAAAGAAGGCCTTTGGCCAGAGCCTGTGCGTTATCGATGATATTCTTGCCGTATTCCTTGAATTCCGGGGAAAGAGCCTCCTTAAAGCATACGGCCTTTGCGGCTATCACATGCATTAAGGGACCTCCCTGGATACCCGGGAAGATGGCCTTGTTGAAATTGAATTTATCGGCAGCCTCCTGATTACAGAGTATCATTCCGCCCCTCGGACCCCTTAAGGTCTTATGCGTGGTAGTGGTGACCACATCGGCATAAGGGAAGGGACTGTCATGATAGCCCGTGGCCACCAGCCCCGCTATATGAGCAATATCCACCATTAAGTAAGCTCCCACCTCATCGCAGATCTCCCTGAAGCGCTTGAAATCTATCCTTCTTGCGTAGGCGCTGGCGCCTGCCAGTATCATTTTAGGCCTGCACTCAAGGGCTATGCGCCTTACCTCGTCGTAATCGATAAAGCCCTCGTCGTTCACACCGTAGTGAACACAGTTGAAATACTTTCCGGACATGTTCACCGGTGAACCGTGGGAAAGGTGCCCGCCGTGATCAAGGTTCATTCCCATGAAGGTGTCGCCCGGCTTAAGCATTGCAAAGAACACCGCCATATTCGCCTGTGCCCCGGAGTGAGGCTGGACGTTTGCGTAATCGCAGCCGAAAAGCTTCTTAGCCCTCTCCCGGGCAAGCTCCTCTACTATATCAACGCATTCGCATCCACCGTAATAGCGCTTGCCGGGATAACCCTCTGCATATTTATTCGTAAGCGGACTTCCCATCGCGGCCATGACCGCCTTGCTGACCCAGTTTTCAGAGGCGATCAGCTCTATATGGCTGTTCTGCCTGTCCATTTCCTTCTTTATCGCTTCACAAACCTCGGGGTCAACCGCCCTGACTTCATCTAATGAATACATACAAAACCTCCTGATCACAACACATAAGACATCATTACAAACTGCGTATAGTCTACCACAAATACGATACGGCTGCCACAAATTTTTCCGGTCTGTTTTCAAACGTTGTTACTATTCACAGCCTTTGGGCTGTGATAGTAACCAAACGTCACCATTCACGGGTCATGATGGAACTGCCGGCCCTCAATTTCTGATTGACAATTACTTCCTGTTTATTTATGATAAGGTGATGCGAAAGACAGGACCGGCTTATCCGGCTTCTGTTTAAGGCTTGTGCGGTGGAGTATGGATTTGGGGTTTTTGATATGGATCGCTTTATTAAGTCATTAAAAGAAAACAGACAGCTGCTTCTGATCCCGCTTTATGCGGCCTTTTATCTGCCCT
This sequence comes from Lachnospiraceae bacterium UBA3814, assembly GCA_002368575.1. Classification (GTDB taxonomy): domain Bacteria; phylum Bacillota; class Clostridia; order Lachnospirales; family Lachnospiraceae; genus UBA2868. The sequence continues at coordinate 14,708 of DFEA01000037.1, forward strand.
GGTTTATCTGGCTTGAAAAGCACGTAACCAGGCATTATTACGTGATACATATGGCGGTAGACGACCTTATCCCCTTCTGTGAATACTTTATCATATTCTATTATTTCTGGTTCGTTTACATGATAGGCTCCATTGCCTACTGTGTGTTTACGGACCGCAGCACCTTTTTCAAAAGCTTCACCTTTATGGTCGTGGGCATGACTCTGTTCCTGGTGATATCCACTCTTTTCCCGAACGGGCATGATCTGCGTCCCGCGGTCTTTGAAAGGGATAATGTGTTTACAAGGCTTCTTTCCTTTATATATCTGACGGATACTCCCACCAATATCTTTCCGAGCATCCATGTATATAATTCCATCGGTGCGCATTTGTGCATCGTCTTCAATAAAAGGCTTAAAAACAACAGAGGGATCAAGATCCTGTCCCTCATCATATGTACCGGTATCTGCCTGTCCACCCTGTTTTTAAAGCAGCACTCGGTCTTTGACGTGGCAGGTGCGCTGGTGCTTTCTCTTGTGATGTATCCGGTATGCTTCCGTGAGGAATACAAAAATCTCCTTATCAGCATCAAGGAACGCAAGGCCGAAAGAAGGGCAGCCTGAAGGGGCTGTCCGGTCAGACAGAAACCATAAGTCACACATCTATGTCCCTTAAGGCATCCTCAAGGCGGTTGACGCTCCCCTCCCTGTCCTTAAGATAGGCTTGAGAGGCTTCTATGCTGAGCTCAGTCACCTCTCTTTTAAAATCCCGGGAGGAAATGATCGAAGAACCCGCACCGGCCGCAATCACCTGCTCCGTGCTGTCCGAGGTGACTACCGTCACGCTGTACTCCTTAGCATGGCTTCGGGTGAATTTCTCAATATAGCCGTCAGCGGTCTGGGCCTCTGCGGTATACACCACATGGATGTTTCCCGCCTCTAAAGCTTCGCTCTCCTGTCCCTCCGTATTATAGGCATCAAAGACCACCATGAGCTCGCAGCCCTTAAGCCCCCGGTAGTTGCTGAGGATATCGATCAGCCTGTCCCTTGCGCTGTCTATGTTTATCCTTGCAAGGGCCGAAAGCTCTTCCCAGGCAAAGATCACGTTATAGCCGTCCACAAGGATGAAGCCCGGCTTTTGACCGGTGCCCTTTGCGGCCTTATATGCCTTCTTAAGCTCATACTCCGGGTCTCTCCTGACAGGTGCCTTTTTCCCGGCTCTCCGGTTCGAATAATAGGTCTGTTCTATGATCTTATCTATCTCCTCGACGGAAAGAGCCTGTCTTGTTTTTGCTTTCCCTGAAGCGCCTCTCCTTTCCACGCTCCTTATGCCTGCTCCCTGCGAAAGCACGGAGGGAAGGTGCATCCTGTCAAAGACCTGATACCATGGGACTATCACCCCCGCACCGTGCTCACAGAACACGGAATCCGGACTGTTCCTCAGATCACTGAGCGGATCATAGTGCATGCTCTCTATGACCTCAGCCTCATTCCTGCATTCCCTGTAGCCGGCATACCTCAGTTCCACAGAGCCCCTTCCTCCGGTGTACTTCCTCACCTCCCCGGCATAATTCATACAGCTTTTTGCGGGGGCACTGCCCTTTATTATGCTTACGCCTTCCCCGTTTTCTTCAAGCCTGAAAACGGCCTGCAGCCTGTCAAGGTCCGAAAGTGCCCTGCCGGCGGCCTCTGAGGGAACTGTCAGCAGAAAATCATACCAGGGCTCCAGAAGCACGGAGGCAGCCTGCATAAGGCCCTGTCTTACCGCCCTGTAGGTGGCCTGTCTGAAGTCTCCCCCCTCCGTATGCTTAAGATGGGCCCTGCCGCTTAAAAGAGTTATCCTTATGTCCGTGATCTCCGAGCCGGTGAGTACCCCGCGGAAGGTTCTTTCATTAAGATGAGTGAGCACAAGGTTCTGGTAGTTTGCCGGAAGCGTGTCCGTCTGTGCGGCATTTTCTATCACCACTCCGCTTCCCCTTTCAAGAGGCTCAAGCAGGAGATGAACCTCCGCGTAATGCCTTAAGGGCTCAAAATGACCTACTCCCTCCACCGTATTCAGTATCGTCTCACGGTAGATGATGCTTCCTTCCTTAAAATCGATCCCGGTATCGAAGCGCTCCTTCATGAGCTTTTTTATGATCTCAAGCTGGACCTCGCCCATGAGGCTTACACGGATCTCGCGCTTCTCCTCATCCCACAGGACATGAAGGCTCGGGTCCTCCTCCTCAAGGATACTAAGCCTTGATAGCATTTCTGAAGGTGACATCCCGGGAGGACAGATAACGCTGTAATTTAATACAGGGGTAAGACTGGGCTCATAGGGTTTCTCCTCAAGCCCGAGCACATCTCCCGCCCTGCTTTTGCCAAGGCCTGTTACCGCAATTACGGAACCGGCGCCGGCCTTCTGAACGGTCTCATATCTGCTTCCGTTGTAAATCCTTATCTGATCGATCTTCTCACCGTAGGGCTCAAGTATGCTCCTTACACTGAGCTCTCCCCCGGTAAGCTTCATATGGGTAAGCCTGTTCTGCCTTTCATCCCGGGTTATCTTGTATACCCTTGCGGCAAACCCGTCCTTATAAGATAACGGCGGCGCATAGAGCTCAAGCCCGTTAAGGAGGCTCTCCACGCCCTCCCCCCTTAAGGCCGAACCGAAAAAGCAGGGAAAAAGCCTGCGTCTTCCGATGAGACCTCTTATCTCAGGGACCGATACGCCCTCTCCGGTCTCGAGGAAGCGCTCAAGAAGACTGTCATCAAGGACCGCAAGCTCCTCCATCACAGCCTCGTCATCCGTGCCGTCGGTAAGATCGACAAAGCCCCTTCCCAGACCGGTGTTTAGCTCCTTTAAGAGCTCCCCTCTCTCACCCCCCAGATCCATCTTATTTATAAAGACAAAAACCGGAAGCCTTACCCTTTCGAAGAGAGAAAACAGTGTCCTGGTATGCGGCTGTATCCCATCGGCTCCGCTTACCACAAGGACCGCAATATCAAGAACACGCAGGGTCCTTTCCATTTCAGCGGAAAAATCTACGTGACCCGGCGTGTCCAGAAGGTTCAGTCTTATATTATTATGGTCTATCAAAGCCTGCTTGGAAAAGATGGTGATCCCCCGCTCCTTTTCCAGCATGTCCGTATCCAGGAAGGCATCCTTATGATCCACTCTGCCGGGCTGACGGATCATTCCGCTCTGATACAGCAAAGCCTCTGACAGGGTAGTCTTTCCCGCGTCAACATGAGCGAGTATACCGATAGTAAGCTGATTCATACACATCCTGACCTGGTCATTTCCCTGATTATCTCAAATATTTCCTGAACTATGATCGGGGCTGTCATAAGTATACTGTGTCAATGTCCCACAAGCTCTGCCAGCTGCTCCTGAGTAAGGAGCCTCAGGCCCTTTCCGGAAAGCCTCTGCTCACCCGCCTCGGTATCCTGCACTCTTATTATCATGCAGGCATGCTTCGAATCCTTTCCTCCCATAAAGGCATACATATACTCGATATTTATCTGCGCCTCGGAGAATATCCTGATAAGCTTGTCAAGCCCTCCCGGCTCATCGGGCACCAGCACTCCAAGTACCGGGGTGAGGTTTGCCAGGAAACTCGCTTCCTTAAGAGCATTCATAGCCTTAAAGGTATCATCTACAACTATCCTTGCAACTCCGAAGTCCCTTGCCTCGGCCACCGTCAGCGCTCTCATGTCTATCCCCGCCTCTGCAAGGACTCCCGTCATTCTCTGAAGTGATCCGGCTTTGTTTTCCAGAAACACAGAAATCTGTTTTACGCTCATGTACTTCCTCCCTTCTGCACCGATCTGTTCACAGATCGTGCTCTTAGGCGCGAACTTCAGTTCGTGCCGATCTGCCCTCAGATCTTACGCCTGTCTATCACACGTACGGCCTTGCCCTCACTCCTCTGGATGGATCTGGGAGCAAGCAGCGACACCTTGGCCTTTATTCCCAGCATCGACTTAAGCCCGTCCGCAAGCTTCTTCTGTCTCTCGGATATCTCACCGACATTATCCGTAAACATCTCAGGCGTCATCTCTACCTGAACGTCAAAGGTATCAGTATTATTTACGCGGTCAACAACGATCTGATAGGTCGTGGCATAGCCCTGCTTAAGGAGAACGGTCTCGATCTGGCTGGGGAATACGTTGACTCCGCGGATAATGAGCATGTCATCGCTCCTTCCCTTAGGCTTTGCCATGCGGACAAGAGTCCTGCCGCAGGAGCATTGCTCACGGTTTAAGGTGCATATATCCCTGGTCCTGTAGCGGAGCATCGGAAAGGCTTCCTTGTCTATTGCGGTAAAGACAAGCTCTCCCTGTTCTCCGTCCGGGAGCACCTCCCCGGTGTCGGGATCGATGATCTCGGCAATGAAATGATCCTCGTTTATATGCATGCCCTGCTGTGCCGAGCACTCAAAGGCCACTCCCGGTCCCGAGAGCTCCGTAAGGCCGTAGATGTCGTAGGCCTTTATTCCCAGAGTTTTCTGGATATCCTGCCTCATTTCCTCGCTCCAGGCCTCTGCCCCGAAGATGCCTGCCTTTAAGGGGATATCCTCAGGCGTAAGCCCCATCTCCTTCATACGCTCCCCAAGATAGGCTGCGTAGCTTGGAGTACAGCACAGGATCGTGGCGGAAAGATCCATGATAAACATTATCTGTCGGTCGGTATTTCCGGAGCTGGTAGGGATGGTAAGACAGCCGACCTTGTGCGAGCCGCCGTTTAAGCCCGGCCCTCCCGTGAAGAGCCCGTACCCGTAGGACACCTGAACGACATCCTCTCTCGTTCCGCCTGCTGCCATGATCGCTCTTGCGCAGCAATCCTCCCACAGGTCGATATCATGCTGCGTATAAAATGCCACCACCCTTTTCCCCGTGGTCCCTGAGGTCGACTGGATCCTTACGCAGTCCTCAAGGGGGGCTCCTAAAAGCCCGTAGGGATAAGAATCCCTCAGATCCGCCTTTGAAAGAAACGGGAGCTTCGAAAGGTCGTCACAGCTCCTTATATCCTCCGGCGTGATCCCCTTTTCCTCCATTTTCTTACGGTAATAGGGAACATTTTCCCAGACGCGTCTGACCTGCTTCACAAGCTTTTCGTCCTGGATCTCCCTGATCCTCTCCCTCGAGGCGCACTCGATTTCCTCCTGATAATACCTTTCCATCCTTTACTTCCTTCCTTAACAAACGTTTGAGATTTATTGTCCTGCTTTCCTCCCCATGTGAAAAGCTCTTTCATTCAATTCCAGGAACTTCGGGGGAACATTCGCCTTAAGCGAAGCCATCCATTTTTCCTCAGGTATGTCAAAGTACCCTGAAAGCCTGCCTAAAAGCACTATATTGACAGCCTTTACGCTCCCAGCCTGCTCCGCAAGGCTGAGACAGTCAAAAGCATCGATCCTGGCTCCCGTGGCGCCTAGCTTTTCCGCAAGCTCTGCGGGATAATCCATGGCTCCCGTAATTACGGGCATAGGATCGATCTGCTGTGTATTCGTTACGATGATCCCGTCCTTTTTAAGCCAGGGAAGCCACCTGGCCGCCTCCAAAAGCTCGAAGGACACGATATAATCCGCCTCTCCCCTGTCGATCACCGGAGAAAACACCCTGTCTCCGTAACGTACATAGGTCACTACGCTTCCGCCCCTCTGTGACATTCCGTGAACCTCTGAAACCTTTACGTCATAGCCCTGCGAAAGAAGCAGATGCCCTAAAAGCTTGCTGGCAAGGAGCGACCCCTGCCCGCCTACGCCAACGATCATTATATTCTTCGTTTCCATATCTATTCCGCCTCCTTGCTTCCAAGTGCGCCGAATCTGCAGAGCTGCTCACAGACTCCGCAGCCCACGCAGAGAGTCGTATCTATGACTGCCTTTCCGTTCTTAAAGGATATGGCGGGACAGCCTATGCGCATACATGACCTGCAGCCCACGCACTTATCGCTGTTTACACAGAGCGGAGGATTATGCTTAACATATTTGAGCAGAGCGCAGGGGCGCCTTGATATTATGACAGACGGAGCCTTTACGGAAAGCTCCTCCTTTATTACCTGCTCGCATTCGTCAAGCTCATAGGGATCTACCACCCTTACCCTCTCTATGCCCAATGCGTGACAGAGGGCGGAAAGATCGATCTTTCCCGCGGGGTCTCCCTTTATATTATACCCGGTGGTGGGGTTCTGCTGGTGTCCTGTCATTCCGGTTATGGAATTATCAAGGATTATCACCGTGGAATCCGACTCGTTATAGGCGACGTTTGCAAGCCCCGTCATGCCCGAATGCATGAAGGTGGAATCCCCTATCACCGCAACGGTCTTATTGCAGCTTTCTTCGCCCCTCATTTTATTAAAGCCGTGAAGCGCTCCGATGGAGGCTCCCATGCACAGGGTCATTTCCATCGCGGAAAGCGGCGGCACGGCGCCAAGGGTATAGCAGCCTATGTCTCCGAGAACGGTACAGCCGAGCTTTTTAAGCACAAAGAAAAGTCCCCTGTGCGGACAGCCCGCGCACATGACCGGAGGCCTTGCGGGTATCTCCTCCGAAAGCGCATAGCTTTCCTTTTCGCCCTTTCCGAAGGCTTTTGCGATAAGGCCCTGGGAAAACTCATCGGTAAGGGGGAGGATATCCTTCCCGGAAACCTTTATTCCGAGAGACTTTACATGCTCCTCTATGATGGGATCGAGCTCCTCCACGACATACAGCTCCTTCACCCGTCCCGCAAACTCCCTTATCAGCCTGTCCGGAAGGGGATACAGAAGACCCAGCTTAAGCACGCTTACGGAATCTCCGAATACCTCCTTTATATACTGATAGGATGTGGAGGAGGTAATGATACCGATGTCCGTTCCCGAGTACTCTACCCTGTTGAACTCGCAGTCCTCCGAAAGCTCCTTAAGCCTCCGGGTCCTCTCCTCGACTATGGGATGGCGTTTTTTTGCGTTTCCCGGCATCATGACGTATTTGGCTATATTTTTCTCATAGGGCTTATCGACCTCTTCCCTGGGGCCCGTGGTCACAACAGACTGGGAATGTGAAACTCTGGTGCACATCTTTATGATGACCGGAGTATCATATTCCTCGGAAAGCTCATAGGCCTTTTTTGTAAACTCAAGGGCCTCCTCTGAGTCCGAGGGCTCCAGCAGCGGGACCTTTGCCGCAATGGCATAGTGCCTGCTGTCCTGTTCGTTCTGTGAGGAATGCATGCCCGCATCGTCCGCGACACCTATCACAAGACCGGCATTGACCCCTGTGTAGGACATCGTAAAGAGAGGGTCGGCCGCAACGTTTAAGCCTACATGCTTCTGGGCGCAGAAGGAACGCCTTCCCGACAAAGCCGCGCCAAAGGCGGCCTCCATGGCAGCCTTCTCATTGGGAGCCCACTCGCAGTATATCTCATCGTATTTTACCGCTTCCTCTGTTATCTCCGTACTCGGGGTCCCCGGATAGCTAGACACAAAGCATACCCCGGCCTCGTACAATCCTCTCGCAACAGCCTTGTTTCCAAGCATAAGCTGTCTGTTCTCTTCCATGTGGCACCTCCTGATACAGGCTGTTCAGAACCTGTCTTATTAATTAAAGCCGACAAAACGCCGGGCTATCTTGTATTCCATGACGGATATCTTTCTTCCGCCCTTTCCGGGCAGATTCATGTTTGTCCCGAACAGGCTGAACCTCAGTCTTATGTAATCCTTCTGATCCCTGTCCTTGAGATATTTCCACAGCTCCTTCTTTTTATTAAGGGACTCCTCCGAGCCCTCCCTGATAAGAAGTATGGATGAAATCGTCATCATAATGCTCAGATAGCTGAGCATGTACCTCTCCTGCTTCCTTTTGAGAGAATGCTGCGCGGCCATATAATCGATCATCAGCCTGGTGACCCTTATCTGCTGGTCAACCCTGCTTATCATGATGGATTCGTTCACCGACTGGTCTTCCCTTCCGATGTAGTACCTGTAGAGGTTGACATTCATGTAATACATGGTCCTGACATGGGTAAGGGGTTCAAAAACGAAAATATTATCCACGTAGAAGGTATGCGCCGGAAGCCTGAGTCCGCAGTCCTTAAGAAGCCTTGTCCTGTATATTACCGAATGCATGAGGATATACTGACCCGGCTTGAATACCCTGACGTCGTCCCAGGTAAAGACCACTCCCTCGGGGAAGGCACTGCGGTAGGTCATGACCTTCTTGTGCTTTTTCCCCTCCTTCTCATATACAAAATTGCAGACGAACATATCGACCACGCTTCCAACGCTGACAAGCTCCTTAAGCCTGTCAAGCACCGAAAGATAGGCCTCCTCCTTAAACCAGTCGTCGGAATCGAGCACCTTGAAAAAGGTCCCCGTGGCATTTCTCAGGCCGGTATTGACGGCCTCACCGTGTCCTCCGTTTTCCTGATGCACGGCCTTTACCACGGACGGATATCTCATGGCATATTCATCCGCGATCCTTCCGGTGTCATCCCGTGACCCGTCGTCTACTATGATGATCTCAACATCCTCCCCTCCGGGAAGGAGGCATTCGATCGCCTTTCTCATATATTCCTGCGAATTGTAGCAGGGAATCGCCACTGATAACAGCTTCATCTATCTCAACCTGTCGCTTTCATATTTCTTTTTAGTCCTTAAATAATCCAGTATCTCCATATAGCGGTCCTCCGGATTATCACCGTTGAGCCTCAGATCCAGGGCAACGGCTATGGTATTGAGCATCTCATCCGTGATCTTTTTGCGCATGAACATAAGGATATCAAGCTTCTTTTCAAAGGAGCGCTCATCCAGGAAGGCCTCGAGGTCGGGATCCAGAACACCGCCGTCCTCATAATCGTCATAAAAGAAGCCTTCCTCCTCACCGGTCTTATTTGCAAAGGCCCCGGTGCCTTCACGGTCTGCAGTGACCGCAGTGTCCGTGCCGTCTGCAGTGCCTGTGCTGTCCCCGGCCTCCACGTCCTGTTTCGTATCCCTTTTCCTGCCGGAGCCGTGGTTTTCCCCGGAGGCAAGCGTAAATCTGTATTTCTGCCTTGCGTTAGGGTAAGCGTTCTTATCGACCTCGCTCAGGAAGGAGGAAAGAGGTCTTGCGTACACCTCTCCCTGCTCAAACAGCGGACGGTATATCACAAGCTCCTCATCATATTCCGTATGCCTTGCCACTGCTATGACCTGATAGTATTTTCCTTTAAAATGCCTGTAAACCTCTAGCTCCTTCGGCCTCTCTCTCATCCTTTTCTCCTCCCGCAACGATCCGCCTTAAGCCCGTGTGCTCAGCTATAAAGCTCACTTCGCGCCTATCCGGTCTCCCTCGCATAATAAAAGGCCCACTGCTGAAGGATACCACCAGCCCCTCCGTAACGGTCAAAGGGACTTTGTCCATTATACTCTGTTTCAATGACCCTTGCAATCCAGGTATCAACAGGAACAAGGGCCGTCCTGCCGTATGCGAAGAGGCAGATGCAGTTTGCGACCTTATCCCCTACCCCGTTTATTGTCTTAAGGGCTTCAAAAAGCTTACGGTCGTCGTACTCATTTAGTTTACATAAATCTATCTCTCCGCTTCTTACCTTGTTTACAGCGTCCAGTACATACGGAGCCCTGTAGCCAAGCTTACATTCTCTCAGGGCCTCTTCATCCGCCCCGCTCATCTCCTCGCTGTCCGGGAAGAAAAAAAGCTCCTCCTCCGTATCGGCTCTTCTTCCGAACCTTTCACACAGAAGCTCCACACTTTTTGAGATGGCCGGGATGTTCTTCCTCTGTGAAATGATAAAGGTAACAAGCATCTCCCAGGGGTCCTGCTTAAGTATCCTTATGCCCTTCCCGTATTCCGAGGCCCTTTTCAGGAAGGCATCCTCCTCCGGGATCGCCTGCCTGATGCTCTCGTAGCTTCTGTCAAGGTCAAAGTAGGGCTGCCAGATCTCTCTCCATTCATCCTCCCCGGCGCTCACCTCATATTCGCTCTCCCCGGTCCTGCTTATATAGAGGATCCTGTCAAGATGGATGAAACGCCATATACCGTTTCCCGTCTCCCTTACCCTGAAGCACTGACCGCTGTCCTGTATTTTCTTAAGATCAAAATCATCCGTTATGTGTACCTTCATACCTTTATGATCCCGCACCCGCGCAAAACGCATTAACCAGCTTTTCCCTAATACTGGTTTATCCTGTCCATTGAATCATCCGTGGTCTTATCGATCTCCTTTATCACCACATAATAGCCCGCATCCCCGTTTATATTCACATATACCCGCTCGCCCGCCTTCTTTCCGAGAATGGCCTTTCCGAGAGGCGATTCGATGCTTATGAGTCCGTTCACGGAATCAGTCCTTACGGTAGTGACCAGCCTGTACGTTTCAACAGCCTTCTCGTCCTCAAAATACACGGTCACCGTATTGTTGATGCCCACCTCATCCTCCTTTGAGGAATCATCGATGACCCGGGCGGTCTTTATCATTTTCTCAAGATACCTTATCCGGCTGTCGTTACGGTTCTTTTCCCTCTTTGCGGCGTGATACTCAAAGTTCTCGGAAAGATCCCCGTGTGCCCTTGCCTCCTTCACGTCGGCGATCAGCTTTTCACGAAGGGTCACCCTCCTGTATTCGATCTCCTCCTGCATTTTCTGTATATCGGATCTTGTCAGCCTGTCCCTCATATGACACTGCTCCTTTTATACCCTTTTTATACTCATTTTACTCTCCTCCGGTCTGCTCCCATTCCTCCATGACCGAAAGCAGTTCCTCCTCAAGGCTGTCTATCTCCTTCTGGATATCGGAAAGCTTCACAAAATCGGTGGCATATTCAGGCCTTCTATATTCCGACTTCTTTGCTTCGATCTGCTCCTCAAGCTCTTCTATCCTTTCCTCAAGCCTTTTGAGCTTTTTTTCTTTTCTGGAGGCGGCCTTGCCCTCCTCATAGGAGACCTGGGCTTTTTTTACCAGGACGTCCTTATCGGGAGAGTCCTTTGGTCCTTTTTCCTCCTCGCTTCCAGAATAGATGACATTCCCGGAAAGAGAGGGCTTTATTTCTCCTGCCTGTCCTTCCTTTCCAGAAAGAGCCTTAAGCCTCTCCTGCTCCGTAACGTACTGCTCGTAACCGAAGGGATAAAGCTTTACCAGGTCCTTTTCTATCAGAAGAAGCCTTGTGGCAGTCTTTTTCATAAAATATCTGTCATGGGAAACGTAGAGCACGGTGCCTTCATAAGCATTTATCATGTCCTCCAGAGCTTCCTTCCCTGCTATGTCCATATGGTTGGTAGGCTCATCCAGCACCAGAAAGTTAGGCCTTTTCATAAAGATCTTGCAGAGAGCAAGCCTTACCTTCTCGCCTCCCGACAGCATCGATACATCCTTAAATACATCATCGCCTCTGAAGAGGAAGCCTCCCAGCGCGTTCCTTATCTCCGTTTCGGTAAGGGTCGGAAACTCGTCCCAGAAATCGTCTATCACGCTCTTGTCAGAGGTATACTGCGCCATCTGCTGGTCAAAGTAGCCCGTCTGTACGTTGGTTCCGAAGCGCACCGAGCCCGAGATCGGAGGGATCACCCCGACGATGGTCTTTATGAGGGTGGATTTTCCCAGTCCGTTTCCGCCGATCACCCCCAGCCTGTCCCCACGCTTCACATCAAAGGTCACGGTGGAGAGTACCTTATCATAACCGGTGGAAAGGGCGTTTACGAACAGTATGTCCTTTCCCGGGGTAAGTCCCGGTTCAAAAAGGGCATTAAAGGAACGGGTATCCTCCTTCTCAGGCGCCTCGATCACCTCCATGTGTTCGACAGCCTTAAGCTTCGACCTTGCCATGCTCACCTTGGTGGGCTTTCCCATAAACCTTTCGGCAATGGAATTAAGCCTTTCGATCTCCTTAGCCTGAGCGTTGTACTCCTTAAGCTGTCTCTCGTAATTTTCCCTCTTCTGCCTCGCAAAATCGGTATAATTGCCCTTATACCGCTTCAGGCGGTGATTTTCTATCTCATATACCGCCGATACGATCTTATCAAGGAACATCCTGTCATGGGAAACTATTACAAGGGCCTTCGGATAATTCTGAAGGTATCCCTCAAGCCACTCGATGGTATCTATATCCAGATGGTTGGTTGGCTCATCCAGCAG
>DFEA01000002.1:0-11809 GCA_002368575.1 Lachnospiraceae bacterium UBA3814
TTATTAAGCTGCTTTTCTATCTGTTCAAGAGTCGACCTTTCCCCTGACGAAACAATAGTAACACAGCTTACACCCTTTTCAAAGGTCTCTCCCACGGCGAGAGAATCAATATTAAAACATCTTCTTGCGAAAAGCCCGGCGACCTTGGCAAGTACGCCGGAACGGTTTTCTACTGATACAGAATATATTCTTTTCATGATTACCTTTATTTAGACATATCCAACGGATCGATATTTACATCCATGATCGCGGGACCCTCTATATTAAGGAAGCTATCGATGATCTCATCGATCTCATCCATATTATCAGCTTTGACACAGGGTATATCATAAGCGGAGGCAAGCTTTGAAAAATCAGGACTGCCGCTTAATTCCACCACCGAATAATTTGCTTTATAGGTATTATACTGGTACTCCCTGACAAGGCCCAGATAACCGTTCCTGAAGATGATGATCTTGACAGGAAGCCTGTGCTGCTGCATGGTAGCCAGCTCCATCATGCTCATCTGGAAGGAACCGTCGCCGCAGACAGCTACTATCTGTCTCTTGCCGTTCTGCGCCTCTATGGACGCAGCCCTTGCCCCGATGGCCGCGGGAATGGAATAGCCCATGGTCCCCATGCCTCCGGAGGTCATAAAAATACCCTTCTTTACTATATGATAGCCGCAGGACCACATCTGGTTCTGGCCTACATCCGCCACATAGATCGCGTCATCCGAAAGCTTCAGAGAAAGGAGCCTGATGAACTCCGCGGGATCAACAAAGCCGTCCCGGGGCTTTTTACGTTCAGGCGCCTGGCTCTTATAATCACCTAACAATGACACCCATTCCGAATAATCGGCATCCGATTCATTGCTCATAAGATCCTCAAAAATCGCCTTTATATCACCCACAAGAGGAATAGTAGGGCCGACATTCTTTCCAATCTCCGCCGGATCTACGTCAATATGGATGAGCACCTTATTTCCTATAATAAGATCAGGCTGTGAGATCGCTCTGTCCGCTACCCTTGCCCCGATCATGATTATGAGATCAGCCTCGTTCATGGCGCGGTTTGCATAGGGCTTGCCGTTGTTTCCCACCATTCCGAAATATAACGGATCATCGGTAGGAAGAGCACTGAGCCCCATCATCGTGGAAACAACGGGGATACCGTACTTATGCGAAAAATTACGGAGCTCTGACTTCGCTCCGCTTAAAATAACGCCACCGCCGGCGCAGATTATAGGTTTTCTGGCCCTTGAAAGTGCTTTGATCACCTTCTTTATCTGCACCGCATGACCCCTGACGGTTGGCTTATATGTACGCAGACTTACTTCGTCCGGATATCTGAATTTACTAATGGTTGAATTTTGTACGTCTATCGGAACGTCTATGAGCACAGGCCCCTTCCTTCCGGTAGACGCAATATGGAAGGCTTCCTTGAAAACACGCGGAATATCTTCAGCATCTCTTACAAGATAGCTGTACTTTACGAAAGACTCTGTCGCCCCCGTAATATCCGCCTCCTGGAAAACATCTGAACCAAGGAGCGAGGAATCCACCTGTCCCGTAATGCAGACAAGCGGGATTGAATCTGCGTGTGCCGTCGCTATCCCTGTTATCAGGTTGGTAGCGCCGGGGCCCGACGTCGCAACGCAGACCCCGACCTTACCGGAAACCCTTGCATAACCGCTTGCCGCATGGGCGGCATTCTGCTCGGTCCTGACAAGAACTCTGTTTATATCCACTGATAACATGCTGTTGAAAAACGGACATATAGCAACACCGGGATAACCGAAAACAAACTTAACGCCTTCAGCCTCCAAACTTTTTGCCATTGCATCAGCACCTAACATAAACAACCTTCCTCACTTTGATCCATTTCCGTATGCGCCGATCCGCTCCGCGGATCACGCGCCCGGGTGCGAACCTCAGTTCGCACTGATCCGCCCGGTAAACCGGACGGATCAGCTCCATTTTATCACCAAACAGTTTTAATGGTTTAATTTTTATTACTGCTGCATACCGATCATGCTTAAAAGATCGTTGACAGTCTGATCATCGATATCAACGTTAACGCTGCTCTGTGAAACCGCATTGTTCACGTTCTCGGTGATCTGATCCATGGTTGACGTAACCGAATCAACCATAGCCGCAAGGGCCTCTGCAAGCGCTTCGCTGCTCTGCTCAACGAATACGTTTATGGAATCGCTTCCTGCAGCAGCCAGAGACTTAACTGCCTCGTCGCCGCTTGCTACCAGAGTATCGACCGCATCGGTGCTGGTCTTAACGAGATCGTTAACACCTTCAACAACCTCAGCCTTCTGGACATCGGAAACTACCGTGCCAGCCTCATTAACGATGCTGTTCACTCCGTCAACCATGCCGATAAGATCAACGCTTGCAACCTCATCGGATACAGTCACAACGTTTTCATAAAGCCTGTCGAACCCTGCGTTTGCAACCTGATCCGTGATCGTGTTGACATCGTCAAATACTCCTGCGATGTTGAGATCGGCAACCTCGCCAGTGATCCTGCTGACGTCGCCTGCAACACTGTTCACGTTATTGATCACAGAATCGTAATCAAGCGTTGAAAGCTGTGCCGTAAGAGCGCTCGTGTTGGCAACAAGACCGTTGATGTCTGAAGAAGCTATCTGAGCTACGAGAGCATTAACTGAATTGACCAGCTCGTCGATCTTAGCCGAAGCTATCTGCTGACTGATGGTATTGACCGCATTTACGAGCTCATCAAGATGAGCATTCGCTACCTGCTTAACAACCGCATCAGCATCGGCTACAAGTGCCATAACCTGAGTATTGACATTGTTAAGAACGCCGGTTGCCTCAGCTATGAGACTATCGATACCAAGTGTGTATACATAGTCGATAAGTCCGTTCACATTCGCAACTACCTTGTCAAGACCAAGTCCGTTGACCATTGCGATCATTCCGTTTGCGTTGTCTACAAGACCGTTAACGTTATTGATCACGCCGTTGATGTCAGCCTCTGAGATCTGGCCGATAAGAGCATTGGTATTGTTAACAAGACCTGTTACATCCGCTGCCGCTACCTGATCCGTGATCTGCTGTACATTGTTTACGAGGCCGCCGATATCGGCTGCAGCTATCTCGTCGGTAATATCCTGTGCGTTCTTTATGACTACCTGAGCCTCTCCGATCACAGTGTTGACCTGACCGACAATGTCGTCTGCCTGATTCACGATGCCGTCAACCTGACCCATAATGCCGTCGAGCTGACCTGTTACTGTGCCGATGGTATCGTTGAGCGTTCCAACGATGCCGTCGATCTGACCGCTAACGTCACCAATAAGTCCGTTAACCTGTCCTACTACACCCTGTACGTCCGCTACAAGACTTGTAACCCTCGGTACGATTGAGAATACCGCAATGGCAAGGACTAATACGATAAGGGCACAGAAGATCGAGGTCCCGAGTGAAAACTTAGACTGCTTCTGAGCCGTTTTCAATGCCTTGTCATTCTTGTCACGGATGTCCATAAGGAGTGATGCGATGATCTTGTTGTCATCATTGCTCAGACTGTTTAAGAGCTGCTCCTCGTAGGATGAACGCTCATAGTCAGACATATCCTTACGGTCAAGGAGATTCGGGAGATTTTTCTTTCCCCCGGAGTTGCTTGGTGACTTGTTAGCATTGTTTTCATCTGCCATAAATCATACCTTCCTTTTCTTAAAAATATTTATAATATAACAGCTGTACTCCCCCAACCATTAAAGAAGAACTTAACAGCCGTTAATATTATACAAATTCATTCATCTGATTCAGTTATCCTACTCATTATACCATTAACTTGGAAAAATGTTACAGTTTTTTAATCATTTTTACGATAAATTTTATTAACTTTTTTTTAACAGTTTATGACAAAATTTTGATGCTGATGCAACCCTTTATAGAGAATATTATACCCATGATGTGGTGGGCGCGCAATGAAAAAATACAATATCTGCTCAGTGCTTTTTCCTGACGATCTGTCCCGGGGCTTTATAGATGGAATCCTCAGGAATGACTCCGCGGACACAGGAGGTCGGGTAGATGTTCGTATTTCTCCCTATCACAGTGCCTGGGTTCAGAACGCTGTTGCAGCCGACCTCTGCGTGATCTCCCAGCATGGCGCCGAACTTCTTCAGTCCGGTTTCGATCTCTGCGCCGCTGTCCTTTACACAGACGAGCGTTTTGTCCGACTTTACGTTTGAGGTTATGGAACCGGCGCCCATGTGGGCCTTAAAGCCGAGGATGGAATCGCCTACATAATTATAATGAGGAACCTGTACCCCGTTAAAGAGAATGACGTTCTTAAGCTCCGTGGAATTACCCACGACCGCCTTCTCACCCACTATGGCATTTCCCCTTATGAAGGCGCAGTGCCTTATTTCGGCGCCCCTGCCGATAATCGCGGGGCCCGCAATGTATGCCGAGTCATATATCCTGGCATCCCTGGCCGCAAATACGTACTCGCCCCTTCTTTCGTATTCGGATTCGGGAAGGCTTTCCCCAAGCCCTTTAATGAATTCACCTATAAGCGGCAAAAGCTCCCAGGGATATACATGCCCCTCAAATAAGGCTGCCGCGATCGTTTCCTTAAGCTCAAAAAGCTTCTCTATCCTGCACTGCTCCATTATTTCTCCTTCTTTTTGTAAAAAGACGAGGCCTTCAAAAACATGCTCCTCAGCCCCGTTGTGTTATCTGCGGTTTTTACAAGCTCCGTCCTTCTTGCCACATAATCGTTGAGCTTTTCCATGTATACATCAGCGCTTATTGTGCCGTCCGCCACCTGCGTAAGCCCCTTTTCCCAGCTTGCGGTAAGCTTGGGATCAAGCAGCGGCCTTATGGAGGAATCGACCACGTCATATATCAGCTCACCGTAAAGCTCGGGCGTGATAACCTGGGTCTTCTTATTCAGCCTGAGATATCTGTTTGTAAAGAGCTTTTCAAGGATCCCGCTCCTGGTGGCGCTGGTCCCGATGCCGCTGCCCTTTATCTGCGCTCTCAGCTCCTCGTCCTCAATAAGCTGACCCGCATTTTCCATCGCAAGGATCATCGAGCCTGAGGTGTAGCGCTTCGGCGGTGAGGTCTCGCCCTCCTTTATGATGATGTTCTCAAGTCTTAACTCATCCCCCTTTTTCAGAGAGGATATTCTGTCAAGCATCCGGGAATCGATATCCTGCTCCTCGGTCTCCTCTTTCTCCCCGTCTCCTTCGGTCTTTTCCTGCCTGCTTTCATTCTTTTTCACAAAGGAATATGCCGAAGAGCTCAAAAAGCCTTCCTTAAGGAGCACCCTGAAAGAGGAAAAGAAGCCCTCCTTCGCGATATCAAGTGACAGGCTTACCTTCATATATTCTGCGTTTTCAAGGAAGATCCCGACAAAACGCCGGGCTATGACCTCGTAAATATCCTGTGAAAGGCGGGAAAGACGGGAAAGAGCGTCAAGACCCTGCCCCGTAGGGATGATAGCATAATGATCAGTGATCTGCTTGTCGTTCACATATTTTGTTTTGGCTATATTTTTATAGGAGCCCGTTTCAAGTATATGTCCGGCAAAGGCCGATACCTTATCATATTGCTTAAGCCCGCCTATGTTTTTATATATCTCCTTTGCAACCGCGCCGGATAATACCCTTGCGTCGGTCCTCGGATAGGTGACAAGCTTTTTTTCGTACAGCTCCTGAACGACCTTAAGGGTCTCCTCGGGGCTTATTTTAAAGAGCTTGGAGCACAGATTCTGAAGCTCCGCCAGATTAAACAGCAAAGGAGGCTTCTTCTGCTCCTTTTTCCGTTCTATGGTTCTGACAACGGCTTTGTTTTCCGCTTTTTCAAGGAGGCTCTTAAGCACTGCTTCCGCAAGCTCCCTGTCCTTAAAGCCGTTTTCCTTGTAAAGCTTCGGAGACAGATAGTACTCTGAGCCCTCCACGGCCCTGAATTCCGCGTTAAAGCAGCCCTCCTTCGGCGCGTCCCAAGGTACGGGGCTTACAAGAGCTATCAGCCTGTAAAAGGGGGTCTTTACAAAGGCCCTGATCTCACGCTCTCTTCGCACGACCATTCCAAGGACACAGGTCATAACTCTTCCTACGGAGATGACCGCGTATTTCATATTGAGGAAGCCGGCGATGGAGTTGCCGTATTTAAGGCTGAGGGCACGTGAAAAGTTGATGCCCATCAGATAGTCCTCCTTGGCCCTGAGATATGCCGCGTCAGCAAGAGCATCATATTCCGAAAGGTCCTTTGCTTCCTTTATGCCCCGCCTGATCTCCTCCTCCGTCTGGGAATCGATCCAGACTCTCTTTTTTTTCTTGCCCCCGACTCCTGCCTCCTGGTCGACGAGCCGGTAAATATATTCACCCTCCCGGCCGGAATCCGTACATACATAGATCGTATCAACGTCCTTTCTCGTAAGAACCTGTTTTACGATCTCATACTGCTTCCGTGAGGAGGGTATCACCTCATATCTGTATTTGTCCGGAAGGAAGGGAAGGGTCGAGAAGCTCCATTTTTTATACCTTTCATCATAAGCGTCGGGATAGCTCATGGTGATCAGGTGCCCCACGCACCAGGTTATTATCGTATTTTCAGCTTCAAGATATCCGTCATGATTCTGTGCCTTCAGCTTCAGAGCCTCGGCAAACTGTCTGGCAACGCTTGGCTTTTCAGCTATAAAAACAGTCTTACTCATAAAACCTTCCCTAAAAAGGCCTTAAGCCTTTCATTTTCAGGATGATCAAAAAAGCTGTCGGGAGAGTTTTCCTCAAGGAACTCGCCGTCCGCCATGAAAAGTATCCTGTCCGCCACTTCTCTGGCAAAGCTCATTTCATGTGTGACGACGATCATGGTCATTTTTTCTCTGGCAAGCTCTCTCATGACATTAAGGACCTCTCCCACCATCTCGGGATCGAGAGCCGAGGTAGGCTCATCAAAGAGCATGACGTCAGGATCCATGCAAAGAGACCGGCAGATCGCGATACGCTGCTTCTGACCTCCTGAAAGCTGGTTCGGATAAGCGTCCGCCCTCTCCGCAAGGCCTACCCTTTCAAGCAGCGATAAGGCCTTTCTCTCGGCATCCTCCCTTGAAGCATTCTGAAGCTTTACCGGTCCTATCGTAAGATTCCTCATTACGGTAAGATGAGGAAAGAGATTGAACTGCTGAAAAACCATCCCCATCTTCTGTCTGTGGATATTGATGTTGCAGCCGGGATCGCAGATATCCGCATTTTCAAAAAAAATACTGCCTCCGTCAGGCTCCTCGAGCCTGTTCAGGCACCTTAGAAAGGTACTCTTCCCGGAGCCGGAGGGTCCTACTATAAAGGCTACGTCCCCTCTGTAAAAATCCACCGAGACATTCTTCAGGACCTCAGTACCGTTAAAGGACTTGCAGAGGTTTTTCACCTGGATAAGCGGAGTGCCCTTATTATCAGTGATCACTGTTTCTGAGCCTCCTTTCAAGCCTTTTTATAAGATTATCAAAGATGACCACCATGATAAGATATATCAGGGCAGCCATTATAAGCGGCATAAATGCCGAATAGGTCTGGCTTCTTATAATGTCCGCTCCCTTTGTGAGATCCTGCATGGCAATATAACCGGCCACCGAGGTCTCCTTAAGAAGCACCACGAACTCATTTCCGAGAGCCGGGAGCACATTTTTAATGGCCTGGGGCAGAATGAACCAGAGCATTGTCTGTGAATAAGAAAAGCCCAAGGAACGTCCGGCCTCGGACTGTCCCCTGTCTATTGAATTGATCCCGCTTCGTATTATCTCCGCGACATAGGCCCCGGAATTGATACCGAAGGCTATTATCGCGGTAAACAATTTGCTCACGTTAACCGAAGCAAAAATGACAAAATAGGTGATCAGAAGCTGAAGCACCACGGGAGTACCCCTGATGACCGTCAGATAAAGGTTTGCAAAAAAATTGAGCACCTTAAGCTTTCCGGTGTTATCATAGGTGGAGCGTATCACAGCTATGATAAAGCCTATAAAAATACCTATAAGCACCGCGCAAAGGGTCATGAGAAGAGTATTCCCAAGCCCCTCAAGCAGATACCTGTATCTTTCCTTTTCAATAAAATTCTGGGAAAAGGACCTTGCCAACTCACTCATCTTTTATTCCGCCGTAATATATTTGTCAACGATCTCCTGAAGCTTCCCGCTTGATTTTAAAGAAGCAATGGATTTGTTGATCTTTGTAAGGAGCTCTTCATTGTCCTTTGCTACGGCAATGGCATATTCCTCTACGGTAAACTCCTCATCGAGCATCCTGATGCCCGTGTTCTGGGAAACAAACACCTTCGCAGGCTCTCTGTCAATAATGACCGCATCTATCTTGCCCTGTGAAAGAGCCTGTATGGCTTCCATTCCCTTGTTATAGCGCTCTATTGTCGCATCCTCGATATCCTCCGCGTAGATATCACCCGTGGTCCCGAGCTGAACCCCGATCGTCCTGCCCTCAAGATCATCGGGCTCATCCACTTCGCTCCCCTCCGCAACTATTATCATCTGTGAGGAATCAGCGTAGGAATCGGAAAAATTAACATTCTGAAGCCTGTCCTCGGTTACCGTAAGGCCTGCTACGCCTATATCAGCCTTTCCGGTCTGAACGGATGCGATCACCGAATCAAAGGCCATGTCCTCTATCTTAAGAGTCATGCCCATGTCCTCGGCAATGGCCTGTGCGATCTCAGCGTCTATTCCCACGATGGTATTTCCGTCATAGAACTCATAAGGCGGAAATTCCGCGTTGGTCGCCATTACAAGGACCTCCCCGGAGCCCTTTGCGCCCTCAGAGCCTTCCGCAGCCTGCGCATTTGCTCCCTGCCCGGCGGCAGCTCCCGTTCCCGAGGGCACGGCACAGCCGAACAGACTCATAAGCCCGATGGATGAGGCCAGTATCAAAGACAGTGTTTTTTTCATAATAATCCTCCTTCGATCAAATAATAACATTACATTTTAAAACTCTATCATCCCGGCACCCGAAATGCAACCCGGCGCCGGTCAGTTGTAACATTTCACCCTTCGGTGAAATGCTGCGATCGGTTTCTTTCCTCAAAGCTTGGAGGAATCGATGAGATATACGTTTTCTCTCTCCTCCGCCTCAAGTATTATCCTCTCATCAAAGTCGCCCGATGAAAAAAGAAAATAATCATTCACCTTAAGCCTTGCCTGCTTTATGCAGAAGAGAAACCATTCATAATCCTCATAGCTCATCCTGCTCTTTTCGTAGCTGCAGAGTGCGCAAAGCGTATGTCCCTCCTCATCCTGGGCGATGATGTCAAGATTACCTACCTTGCCTATCCAGCTCCCCTTCCTTGTGTACTTGAACGAAAGCTTGCCCATCCTGTTCATGAGCTCAAGGTATTCGGAGCATACCTCCGTAAAGTACCTTGCGGTATATTCCTCAAAACCCGGAGCAATGTATTTCTGGTAGAATTTCTCCGGAGGATAGAACTTAAGCTTTGACAGGCGGTTAAAGACAAAACGGAACCAGAAGGCCGTAAAGGCATTGGCTATCCGGTATATCCCCTTCTGGGCATTCTCCCTGCAGGCGGAATCATAGGAATCTACCTTTTTCACGATATTAAGGGCTATCAGGTTCTTCAGGTATACGCTGATCTTTGCCCTGCTTATGCCGGTATGCTTATATATGTCATTAAGCTTTTCCTTACCGGAGGAAAGAGCGGAAAGTATCGTATAATATACCGCCGGCTCCCTAAGCTCCTCAGGAAGTATATGCATCCCGTATTCCCAGAGAGCGCTTCCCTCCGTCAGAATTGTCCTGCAGATATTCTCGCTTACCGACAGGGAATCGTCAAAATATTCCCACAGCTCCCTGTAGCCTCCAAGGACCGAATATATCTCCACACAGCTTCTCAGCTCCTGATTCCTGAAATATCTTACCAGGTTCAGAAACTTCAGCTCATTGAGCTTTATAAGACCGGAGATCTCATAGGCCGATCTTCCCAGCTTTTCGACCATCTGGTGCTCGACCCAGAAGGATCCCCTTGTGACAAGTAAAAACAGTGCGGGCTGATTGCTCCACTTATCGCCGGAGGCTCTTATGAGGATATCGATAAAGTCCTCTGAACCCTTAACGATATTCTGGAACTCATCTATCACGATGACTCTCTTTTCACATTTCTGATTCAGCATCGCGGAAAAAATGCCCTGATAACCGTCAGTGATCTCCGTCCTTTTGGGAAGCTCGTCCTTAAGCTCGTTTCTCCACAGGCTTATCTGTTCCTCCTCTGAGCAGGGCCTTGCGAGATAATAATAATAGCTCATGCCCCTTAGAAAATCCTTTAAAAATGCGGAAAGTCCGTTAAACCTGTCCCCGTAAAGGACTATTATCTGATTTTCTTCTCTTTCGTAAAAGCTGCGCAGATATTCATATTCCACGCTTCTTTCCTGAATCATTCCTTCTCCCGGTATTTATCCGCTTCGTAAAAGCTGATCAGCCTGTAGGCCGGAGCGTTGTTTTCGTCATAATATACGGTACCGACACAGCGGAAGTCCTTTCCGTCCGCGCTCTTAAGCATAAGCTCCGCATGCTCCAGTCCCCTTTTGTCCATTTCGACGATGTTCTCGATAAAATCGTCAAGACAGGCTTCCGAAACAAAGCTGTTCAGGTCGCTCACGAGGAACTCACCCGGCAGGGGCTTATAGCCGAGATACCTTTCCCACGGGCCCACAAGCTCGGTGTGATCCCTCTTCAGATTCAGGTAAAGGAAAAGCCCGTCATCGGAAAGAGCTATCATCCTGTACATCCGGTCGCTTTCACACAGCCTGTCGTTGATGGCAGTCAGATAATCAAGCTGATATTTAAGTTTGTCCATTTGATCAGTATATCCCACAGTACAAGGCTTACCCGGGGCTTTGAACGGCTTCCCGGTCACACTTTGCAGCTGCTGTCATTTCTTATTGATGTAACCCTTTGCCTTAAGAAGCTCGGCACACAGAACAGCTCCGCCCGCGGCACCCCTTACGGTATTATGGGAAAGGCCGACAAACTTGTAATCAAACAGGATGTCCTCCCTAAGCCTTCCGATGGAAATACCCATTCCGTTTTCATAATCCACATCAAGGCTCACCTGAGGTCTGTTGTCCTCCTCCATATACCTGATAAACTGCTTCGGAGCACTGGGGAGCGAAAGCCTCTGCGGCTCCCCTGAAAGAGATACCATGGCATCTATGAGCTCCTGCTTTGAAGGTTTTTTCTTAAACCTTACAAAAACTGCGGCGGTATGCCCGTTAAGCACGGGAACACGTATGCACTGTGTAGTGATCACGGGGCTCTGTGCCTTTATTATCTCTCCACCCTCGACTCTTCCGAATATACGCAGCGGCTCCTGCTCGCTCTTTTCCTCCTCGCCGCCTATATAGGGGATTATATTTCCCACCATTTCGGGCCAGTCCTTAAAGGTCTTGCCCGCGCCCGAGATGGCCTGATAGGTCGTGGCAACTACCTCTGTGGGTTCAAATTCCCTCCAGGCATAAAGAACGGGGGCATAGCTCTGGATCGAGCAGTTCGGCTTTACCGCAATGAAGCCCTTCGTTGTTCCGAGCCTTTTTTTCTGTGCTTCTATAACCTCTGCATGCTCGGGATTTATCTCGGGAATTATCATCGGAACATCGGGCGTCCATCTGTGGGCGGAATTATTGGACACGACCGGAGTCTCTGTCCTTGCGTATTTTTCCTCTATGGCCCTTATCTCATCCTTGGTCATATCCACGGCGCTGAATACAAAGTCAACATCCGACGCCACGGCATCAACGTCCTGAACATCCTTTACGACTATGT
>DFEA01000002.1:12023-12710 GCA_002368575.1 Lachnospiraceae bacterium UBA3814
ACCATACCGGTTCCGCCTAAAATACCGACCCTTAACCTTTCACTCATCTCTTTCTCCTCTTAATAATTAAAATATATACATATCTTCAGGTACCAACCCCAAAGCCTTAACCCGAACCCTTCTTTACCCGGGATATCCGGAAGCCTTAAGCCCTTCAAGATACTCACGGCTTTTCTCTATTGCGGCCCTCATGACAGCCTCTCCCGGCGCGCCCTCCGTGAGCCGCCGTTCAACACAGGTCTTAAGAGCTACCGCCTCATATATATCCTCCTCAAAGACCCGGGAAATGCTCTTAAACTCATCCATGGAAAGCTCATCTATGCTTTTGCCTTTCTCGATACAGTACAAAACCAGCCTGCCGATAACAGCGTGCGCATCTCTGAATGGCATTCCCTTCAAAACGAGATAGTCAGCGGCATCGGTAGCGTTTGAAAAGCCCTTCGCGGCGCTTTTTTCCATCCTCTCCTTATTGAATACGGTAGTCTTAAGCATCCCGTTAAAAAGGCGCAGGCAGTCCCTGACCGTATCCATTGCGTCAAACGTAAGCTCCTTATCCTCCTGCATATCCTTATTGTACGCAAGGGGCAGGCCCTTCATCGTTACCAGCAGAGCATTCAGAGCTCCGTACACTCTCCCGCATTTTCCCCTTATAAGCTCGGCGATATCGGGATTCTTCTTCTGCGGCAT
>DFEA01000018.1:0-3997 GCA_002368575.1 Lachnospiraceae bacterium UBA3814
GACGCGGTAAAACGGGTGAGTACGGTAAAACGGGTGTACAGCAGAACCTCAAACCCGAGATTTCAGGTGGCGGTAATAGACTGCGGGGTAAAAACAGGCATTATCCGTATGTTGAACCGGAATAAATGCAACGTTACGATAGTTCCCTATGATACAAAGGCCGAGGAGATCCTTTCGCTTTCTCCTGACGGTGTCCTTATCTCAAACGGGCCGGGAGACCCGATGGATGTTTTTGAGGTGACAAAGACACTGAGACAGCTGCGCGGAAGGCTTCCGATGTTCGGGATATGCCTGGGGCACCAGCTGTTGGCGCTGTCCTTTGGAGCAGAGACCTTTAAGCTTAAGTTCGGACACAGGGGCGGGAATCATCCGGTAAAGGACCTGAGAACGGGGAAAATAGTGATCACGAGCCAGAATCACAGCTATGCCGTAAACGAGAGGTCACTGGAGGGAACCGGGCTTAAGGTGTCTCATATCAATCTTCTGGACAACACCGTAGAGGGACTATACAGTGACGAGGACAGACTGTTTTCCGTACAGTTTCACCCGGAGAGCGCGCCGGGACCTGATGACAGTGCCTTTCTGTTCAGGCGTTTTACGGAGCTCATGGAAATGGGAAACGGCCGTTAGCATAGCCGGACGGTGAGGAGAAAACCGAGGCGGGGGAGATCATGCCAAAGCGAAAGGATATCAAAAAAATACTGGTTATAGGGTCTGGGCCGATAGTGATCGGACAGGCGGCGGAATTTGATTACGCGGGGACCCAGGGCGCGTTAGCGCTTAAGGAGGAGGGGTATGAGGTCATACTTGCAAACTCCAACCCCGCCACGATCATGACGGATCACGCCATTGCGGACAAGGTGTATATGGAGCCCCTTACCCTTGAATATATGGCAAGAATATGCCGCTATGAGCGGCCTGATGCCATATTGCCGGGTATCGGAGGACAGACCGGCCTTAATCTTTCACTGCAGCTTTTTGATAAGGGAGTCCTGTCGGAATGCGAGATCGAGCTGTTGGGCACCGATGCGGAGAGCATCCGCAGGGCTGAGGACCGTGAGAGCTTCAAGGAGCTTTGTGAAAAGCTTAACGAGCCTGTAGTTCCGTCTTACATAACAACAAGCATAGAGGAGGGGCTTGCCGCGGCGGAAAGGATCGGGTATCCGGTCATTTTGAGACCCGCCTTCACTCTCGGGGGGAGCGGCGGAGGCTTTGCCTTAAGCAGCACCGAAATGTACGCAAGGATGAAGCATGCGCTTTCCCTGTCTCCGGCTCATCAGGTGCTGGTGGAAAAAAGCATAAGGGGCTATAAGGAGATAGAGTATGAGGTTATAAGGGACGGGAATGACACAGTCGTCACGGTCTGCAATATGGAAAACCTGGACCCGGTGGGTATACACACAGGAGATTCCATTGTAGTGGCACCGAGCCAGACACTGACCAATAAGGAATACCATATGCTCAGGGACAGCGCCGTAAGGCTCATAAGGGAGCTGAAGGTAAAGGGCGGCTGCAATGTGCAGTTTGCACTTGATCCGGAATCCTTTGCTTATTACGTCATAGAGGTAAACCCCAGGGTCTCAAGATCCTCGGCACTGGCATCAAAGGCCACAGGCTATCCTATCGCAAGGGTCTCGGCAAAGATAGCCGTGGGCATGAATCTTGATGAGATACGGCTTATAAACACACCGGCCTGCTTTGAGCCGTCACTGGATTATGTCGTAACAAAGATGCCGCGCTTCCCCTTTGATAAATTCACACATGCCTCGAATGTCCTGTCTACGCAGATGAAGTCTACTGGTGAGATCATGGGCATCGGAAGGACGATGGAGGAAAGCCTTTTAAAGGCAATACGATCCCTGGAGGACGGGAAGAACCATATCCATCTGGAAAAGTTCGATCTTAATAAGCTGTCTGACAGGCCCTGGCCGGAAAACCGCAGGGAGGCTCTGGAAAAGCTCCTGAAATATATCGAGGAAGGAACGGACGACAGGATATATGCGATCTCTGAGCTTCTGTGGCTGGGAGCGGACCCTCAGACTATCTACACAAGGACCGGGATCGACATGTTCTTTCTCGACAAGATAAAAAAGATAGTGGATTTTGAAAAAAAGCTGCAGGAGACGGCTAAGGGCACGATGTGCGGGCAGATCGGCGCGGACAGGAAAGGCCCTTCAAAGGAGCTTCTGTCAGAGGCGAAGCGTATGGGATTTTCCGATCCGTATATCGCCGAGCTTACCGGATGCTCTGCCGGGGACATCAGACAGCTCAGGAAGGCCATGGGGATCTGTCCGGTTTATAAGATGATCGATACCTGTGCCGGGGAATTTGAAAGCTACGTGCCTTATTTCTATTCCACCTATGAGGAGGAAAACGAGTCGGTCGTTTCGGAAAACAAAAAGATACTGGTCCTGGGCTCGGGGCCGATACGGATAGGGCAGGGAGTGGAATTCGACTACTCTACGGTTCATGCCGTCAAGACCATACACAGTCTCGGATATGAGGCTATCGTTATAAACAATAATCCCGAAACGGTCTCGACGGATTATACCACGGCGGATAAGCTCTATTTTGAGCCTCTTACTCCGGAGGATATTTTAAATGTCATCGATCTGGAGAAGCCCCTGGGAGTGATCGTCTCTCTCGGGGGGCAGACAGCGGTGAACCTTGCGGAAGCCCTTGAGAACAACGGGGTAAGGATCATAGGAACAGGGTCGGATTCGATATTCCTTTCGGAGGACCGGGATGCTTTTGAGGATGTTCTCAAAAAGCTTGATATTCCGCGCCCGGAGGGCCTTGCCGTTACAGAGCTCAGGGAGGGTCTTGCCGCGGCGGAAAGGATAGGCTACCCTGTTCTGGTGCGTCCGAGCTTTGTCCTCGGCGGACGGGCGATGGAGATAGCTGCAAACGATGAGATGCTTTCAAAATACCTGAAAAATGCCCTGGCCGCGGCGCCTGACAAGCCGGTGCTGGTGGATCAGTATATTACCGGAAAAGAGGTGGAGGTGGACGCGATCTGTGACGGGAAGGAGGTCTTTTTGCCCGGCATCATGGAGCTCGTTGAGAGGACCGGCGTCCATTCGGGCGACAGTATAAGTGTGTACCCGCCCTATTCGATCTCCGAACAGGTTCAGGAGACCATCGCGGATTATACAAAAAGGCTCGGACTTGGACTTGGGATCGTAGGCCTGTACAACATCCAGTTTATAGTAGACAGTAAGGAGAAGGTGTATATCATAGAGGTCAATCCGAGAGCCTCAAGAAGCGTTCCCTTTCTTTCGAAATCCACCGGGGTCTCCCTTGTGGATATAGCGACAAGGGTAATGCTTGGCATCAGTCTGTCAGAGCAGGGCTTATCGGGGAAGGTGCTTTTAAGGAGAGGCTTCTGGTACGTCAAGGCTCCGGCCTTCTCCTTTGAAAAGCTGAACGGGATGGATGCCTATCTCTCACCGGAGATGAAATCGACGGGTGAGGCGATCGGATATGACATGAGCCTTAAGAGAGCGTTTTACAAGGCACTTAAGGCATCCGGGATAAAAATGAAGGAGTATGGGACCGTCATTGTGACTCTTGCCGATGAGGACAAGGAGGAGGCCCTGCCTCTGATAAGACGTTTTTATGACCTGGGCTTTAACATAGAGGCTACGGCGGGGACCGGAAGGTTTTTAAAGGAGCACGGGATAAGGACACGGATACGGGGCAAGCTCAGTGAAGGGAGCGACGAGATATTAAGATCCATCCGTGCCGGTTATGTAAGCTATATCATAAACACAAGGGCGATCCTTTCGGGCGTGCATTATGAGGACGGCGCCGCCATCAGGAGCGAGGCGATACAGAACGGTATCACGATGTTTACTTCCCTTGATACCGTAAGGATACTCCTGAGCATCCTGGAGGATATAGTGCCGGGCATATCCGTGATCTGAGGGCAGCCCAGACAGGGCAATCGCTTAATACCTCAAGGCTGTGTGGAATATGCTGATCATAAGAAAGCCCG
>DFEA01000018.1:4052-90100 GCA_002368575.1 Lachnospiraceae bacterium UBA3814
AGCCCGTCTCTTCGCGGCTGCAACCTCACTAAACTCAGATCCGGACTTTTTATGATCTGCATATCCCGTCGGAGTTATGAGGGTATTAAGCGATTGCCCGGCAGTCCTGCACAAAATACTTGACAATAGACAGATTTGGAAGTAACATACACATTCGTAAGGACAACGGCGTCTTGGAGATGATCTCCGAGGCGCCGTTTTCGTTTCGCGGGAGCGAAAGAGAGGAGGGCGTTATGAAAGAAAAGAGTATACCGGAGATTTTCGGCTCAATGGTGTTTGACGACAGAGAGATGCGTGCCAGGCTCTCATCAGACGTATACAGGTCACTCAGGAGGACGATCGATGAGAATGAAAGGCTTGATCCGGAAGTGGCAAGCGCTGTGGCCTCAGCCATGCGGGAATGGGCGGCGGAGCGGGGGGCGACCCATTTCACACACTGGTTCCAGCCCCTTACGGGAGTGACGGCGGAGAAGCATGACAGCTTTATCACACCATCACCGGACGGAGGAGTGATCATGGAATTTTCGGGCAAGGAGCTCATAAAGGGAGAGCCCGATGCTTCCTCCTTCCCCTCGGGCGGGCTAAGGGCAACCTTTGAGGCAAGGGGCTATACGGCCTGGGACCCTACCTCCTATGCCTTTATCAAGGATCACACCCTGTGTATTCCGACTGCCTTCTGTTCCTATTCCGGCGACGCGCTGGATAAAAAGACCCCGCTGCTTCGTTCGATGCAGGCCCTGAACAGGCAGGCAAAAAGGATACTGAAGCTTTTCGGAAACGAGGCAAAATACGTCAGAACCAACGTGGGGCCCGAGCAGGAATATTTTCTTATCGATGAGAAGATGTATAACTTAAGACCCGACCTGGTGTATACAGGGCGTACCCTCTTCGGAGCGATGCCTCCTAAGGGCCAGGAGCTGGATGATCACTACTTTGGCGTGATAAAGCCAAGGGTCACGGCCTTTATGGAGGATCTTAACAGAGAGCTCTGGAAGCTTGGAATACTGGCAAAAACGGAGCACAATGAGGTCGCCCCGGCGCAGCATGAGCTGGCACCGATCTTTTCGACCACCAATGTGGCGACGGATAACAACCAGCTGATGATGGAAATGATGCAGAAGGTCGCAAGGAAGCACGGAATGGTGTGCCTGCTTCATGAAAAGCCCTTTGCCGGGGTGAACGGCTCCGGAAAGCATAACAACTGGTCTATGGCGACGGATACCGGCGCAAACCTTCTGTCTCCCGGCGAGACCCCCTATGAAAACGCGCAGTTTCTGTTGTTCCTGTGCGCGGTCATACAGGCGGTGGATGATTATCAGGATCTGTTAAGGCTGTCGGTGGCAACGGCAGGGAACGATCACAGACTTGGAGCAAACGAGGCGCCTCCGGCCATCATTTCCGTATTTCTGGGAGATGAGCTTTCGGCTGTATTAGACGCCATAAAGACCGATACACCCTATCAGGGAGCGGAAAAGGTGATAATGAAGCTGGGCGTCCATTCTCTTCCGAGATTTTCAAGGGACAACACGGACCGCAACAGGACCTCTCCCTTCGCCTTTACGGGAAATAAGTTTGAATTTCGTTCCCTCGGCTCAAGCAACAGCATCGCATGCTGCAACATGATGCTGAACGCGGCCGTTGCGGAAAGCTTAAGGCAGTATGCGGACAGGCTTGAGGGGGCGGAGGATTTTGAGACTGCGCTTCATGAGCTCATAAAGGAGACCGTTAAGAAGCATGAGAGGATATTGTTTAACGGAAACGGCTACGGAGAGGAATGGGTGAAGGAAGCCACAGAGGTAAGGGGCTTATCAAACCTTAAGACCACGGCAGATGCCATGCCTCATCTTCTGGATAAGAAGAATATGGATATGCTGATCGCCCATAAGGTGTTTACCGAAACGGAGCTGCACTCCAGATGTGAGATCATGCTGGAGAATTACTGTAAGAGCGTCAACATAGAGGGACACACCATGGTAGATATGGTGAGAAAGAATTACCTTCCCGCGATAGAGGGCTATATAGGAAGCCTTGCGAGGAATGTCTCTCTTTTGAAATCGGTAAGCGGCAGGATAAAATGCACCTATGAGATCACGACGGCGGAAAAGCTGTCTGAGCTTTCCGACAGTATCCTTGAGAAGACGGACGCTTTGGAAAAGGCCCTTCTTTCCTTGAAGAGCTGTGAGGACATCATAAAAACCTCCGTGGCGGTAAGGGACGAGGTCCTGCCTGCGATGGAGGAGCTGAGGAAGGATGTGGACGCGGCGGAGATCCTTACAAAGGAGGACTGCTGGCCCTTCCCAAGCTACGGGAAGCTTTTGTTCAGCGTATATTAAACGGATAAGATAACGGTCTTTTATAAAAGGGTCATCCCACAATGGCGTGGTACATTGCTGGGATGGCCTTTTATTGTGAAGGCAGTGGTGCCTTTGTGGTGACCCGGGAGGGCCCTGAGTGAAAGAGGAGGAGAAATATTATGACAGAGGAGATTATGGAAATTCTTAAAGGTGAGATCTTTTCGGTGTGGTTTCTTGCAGGAGCTGCCCTTGTGTTCTGGATGCAGGCCGGGTTTGCAATGTGTGAGGCCGGGTTTACCAGAGCAAAGAATGCGGGCAACATCATCATGAAGAATCTGATGGATTTCTGCATAGGGACTGTGATGTGGTTTATCTGCGGAGCATCCCTTATGCTTGGCCCCGATATCCTGAATGGCTTTGCGGGCGGCTTCAGCTTTGATGTGTTTACAGATTACGGAGGCTTTGATTACTCGGCCTTTGTGTTTAACCTTGTGTTCTGCGCCACCACGGCAACGATCGTTTCGGGGTCGATGGCGGAAAGGACAAAATTCTCAAGCTACTGTGTTTACTCGGCGGTGATCTCAGCCGTGATCTATCCAATAGAAGCCCACTGGACCTGGGGAGGCGGATTTCTTGCAAGGTGGGGTTTTCATGATTACGCGGGCTCCAACTGCATACATATGGTGGGCGGGATCTGTGCCTTTATCGGCGCATGGCTGCTGGGACCCAGGATAGGAAAATTTGAAAGAGACAGGAGCAATAAGGTGACGAAGGTCAACGCTTTTCCCGGCCATAACCTGGTCATCGCGGCCCTGGGTGTATTTATTCTCTGGCTTGGCTGGTATGGCTTTAACGGCGCCGCGGCGACCGATGTTCCGACCCTTGGCTCGGTATTCCTGACAACGACCGTTGCGCCTTCCGTAGCTACCGTAGTGTGTATGCTCTTTACCTGGATAAAATACGGAAAGCCTGATGTGTCGATGTGTCTTAACGCTTCCCTTGCGGGGCTTGTTGCCATCACCGCGCCCTGCGATGTGGCGGACTGTGCGGGAGCGGCCGTCATAGGGGCGGTCTCCGGCCTGCTCGTGGTATTCGGTGTGTGGTTCAACGATAATGTCACTCATGTAGACGATCCCGTGGGAGCGGTAGCGGTACATATGCTGAACGGTATCTGGGGTACCCTTGCAGTCGGGCTCTTTGCGACGGATACGGCTCCGGGCTTTGCGGTGGCAGGGATACAGGAGGGCCTGTTTTACGGAGGAGGCTTTGCCCAGCTCGGAAAGCAGCTTGGCGGGATGCTTGTCACAGCCTTATGGACGGTCGTTACCATCTATATAGCCTTCATGCTCATAAAGAACACGATAGGGCTTCGGGTCTCTGAGGAGGAGGAGCTTATAGGACTTGATGCGACGGAGCACGGACTGCCTTCCGCATATGCCGGCTTTTCCATCATGGATATTTCAAACACGATGACCATGGAGGTAAATGAAAATACAAATCTCGGCTCGGACAGCTACGAGGAAGCGTCAGAGGCACGGAAAAACGCGGCCGTAAGGGTGGTGCGGGCCGATGAGGCAGCGGTGCCGGAGATGGTAAGCGGCATTTCCAAGGTCGTCATTATAGCAAAGCTTTCCAGGTATGATGTGTTAAAGAGAGCAATGAACGACCTGGGCGTGACCGGCATGACCGTGACGCAGGTAATGGGCTGCGGAGTCCAGAAGGGAGCGGGTGAAAAATACCGTGGTGTAGAGATAGATACTACACTTCTTCCGAAGGTGAAGCTGGAGGTCGTGGTAAGCGCCATCCCTGTGGACAGGGTGGTTGAGACCGCGAAGAAGGCTTTGTATACCGGCCATATCGGGGACGGGAAAATCTTTGTATATCCGGTGAGCAGGGTAGTCAAGATAAGGACCGGAGAGGAGGGCTTTGCGGCGCTGCAGGATGTGGAATAGGTATTTTTCGTGAAAGGCGGCAGACAGGGAGCCGCATGTTTTCCTTGACATCTCTGCTTCGATAAGGTAATCTTATGAATCAGAAGCAAGGGCGCTTCGGGTGTTGTTTACTCGAGGTGCCCTTTTCTGTTATCGCAGGGCCGCCGAAAGGAAGATGTCATAAAAGCTGACCGGGCAGATGCGTGATCTTAGAGGCTTGCAGTTTTACGGAGGAAACATGGAATACACATTTGAAGAGGTAATGAAATACATCGAGGAGGAGGATGCCAAGTTTATCCGTCTGGCCTTCAGGGATGCCTTCGGGGTACAGAAGAATATTTCCGTGATGCCGACTGAGATAAAAAAGGCTTTTACTGAGGGGATTCCCATAAATGCAAGGGCGATAGCCGGCTTTGAAGACTGTCCGCACGCTGCTCTTTACCTGAAGCCGGATTCCTCAACGCTTGCGGTGCTTCCGTGGAGGCCGGACAGCGGAAGGGTACTGAGGATGTTCTGCGACCTCTGCACAAGGGAGGGGGAGGAGTATAAGTCTGATACCAGATACATCCTGAAGAATGCCATAAAAAAGGCGGAGCATGAGGGAGTCGAATTCCGCTTCGGTTCGGAAACGGAATTTTACCTGTTCCAGAAGGATGATGAGGGACGGCCCACAAAGATGCCCTATGACATGGCAGGATATATGGATATAGCGCCGCTTGACCGGTGTGAAAACATAAGAAGGGAGATAAGTCTTACGATCGAAAGGATGGGTCTTACACCTGAGCGGTCCCATCACGAAAGCGGCCCGGGACAGAATGAGATAGACTTTCATTACGGAAAGCCGTTAAAGGCCGCGGATCAGATGACCACCTTTAAGATGGTGGTAAATACGATAGCCGACCTGTACGGCCTTACAGCGGATTTTTCCCCGATGCCCCTTGAGAACAAGCCGGGAAACGGCTATCACATCAATATATATGCCGAAACCCGTGACGGCAAGGATATCGTGAGGCATGCCGCCGCGGGGATCCTTGAGAGGATACGAGATATCACGCTGTTCTTAAACCCCGCCGATGCCTCCTACAGCCGTTTCGGAAACGGTACCGCACCGGACAGGGTGAACTGGTCGGGTGCGGGTGAATCCGAGCTTCTGTATATAGAAGCCGCTAAGGAGAGGACAAGAGCGGAGTTAAGGTCCCCGGACGCGTCAAGCAACCCCTATCTTGTCTATGCGCTCTTAATATACGCGGGTCTTTCGGGAATAGAAAAACAGTCCGTGCTTCCGCCGGAAATGGATGAGAGCGGACCTCTCCTTCCGTGCTCCAGGAAGGAAGCGGCTGAGCTTGCAAGAAAGAGCGATTTTGTAAGGAGCATTCTGCCTGAGAGTATTCTGAGGGCGTATCTGGGCGGCTGACGGAGGAAGCAGACTATGGCGGAAAGAACAATCATACAACACTCCGTCCTGATCGTTTCTGCCTCCGGACAGCTTGATTCGGTCGTTAAAAAGAACCTTGCCGGGGACATGCTGATGTCTCTTGAAGGAAGGCGCAGCGCGGCAGCTGCCAGACAGAGCTTTCTTGAAAGATATTATGATCTGATCATCGTTGATTCGCCTCTTCCGGACGAATCCGGCACGGGGCTGGTCCTTGATATGAGTGAACAGAGCAATGCCTCCGTTCTCCTGATCACCGAACGGGACAGGTACGAGGAGGTTTTCGATATGGTGGCTCCGGCAGGGGTCTATGTGCTTCCGAGGCCTTTTCCAAGGGGGAGGTTAAGACAGGTGATCCGTTACCTTTTTGCCATCCGTGAAAGGCTTAAGAAACTTGAAAGGAAGCTTGAGCTCAGCGAGGAGAGGCTCCTTGAGGTCAGGGAGGTAAACAGGGCAAAGCTTATGCTTATAGAGAGAAAGCACATGACCGAGGATGAAGCCCACCGTTTTATCGGAAAATGGGCGATGGATCGGGGCATTTCCAGAAAAAGGGCTGCCGAAATGCTTATGGAGGAGTTATGAAACAGGAGATGAAGGATTTATTTGAACGGATAAAGAGAGAAGGCTTATATGATCCGTCGTTTGAGCATGATAACTGCGGGATAGGCGCGATCATCGATATTGAGGGCAGAAAGAGCCATAAGCTGGTATGCGACGCCTTATCCATTGTGGAGAACCTTGAACACAGGGCAGGGAAGGATGCCGAGGGAAAGACAGGCGACGGAGTCGGGATACTGACACAGATCCCTCACAGATTCTTTGTAAAGAAGCTTGAGGAGCAGGGGACAGAGCTTCCCGGGGAGCGGCAGTACGGCGTGGGAATGTTCTTCTTTCCGCAAAATGATCTGGATATGAGACAGGCGAGATCAATGTTTGAGATCATTGTACGAAAGGCCGGGCTTTCCGTGCTTGCCTGGAGGAAGGTGGATTCCGACCCGGGGGTCCTTGGCAGCAGGGCGAGGGAATGTATGCCTCAGATATACCAGGCGTTCATCAGCCGTCCGAAGGAGGTTGCGGATGACCTTGCCTATGACCGTATGCTGTATCTTATCAGGAGAGAATTTGAGCAGAGTAACGTCAACACCTGCGTCCCTTCGCTTTCCTGCCGCACGATCGTATACAAGGGCATGTTCCTGGTGGGGCAGCTTCGGACCTTTTTTACCGATCTTTCGGATGAGGCCTATGAATCGGCGATCGCAATGGTCCATTCCCGGTTTTCCACGAACACGGCGCCGAGCTGGAACAGAGCCCATCCCAACCGTCTGATAGTTCATAACGGCGAGATCAATACCATCAAGGGCAATGTCGATAAGATGTCAGCCAGAGAGGAGACCATGCACACCGATCTGTTTTCCGATGAGGATATGACAAAGGTCCTGCCCGTGATCTCCCAGAGCGGTTCCGATTCGGCCATGCTTGATAATACTCTGGAGTTTCTGATGATGAGCGGTCTTGAGCTGCCGCTTGCGGCCATGATCCTTATACCCGAGCCCTGGGATCACAACGAGACCCTGTCTCAGGAGGAAAGGGATTTTTACCAGTACTATGCGACGATGATGGAGCCCTGGGACGGACCGGCTTCCATCCTTTTTTCAGACGGAGATGTCATGGGAGCCATCCTTGACCGCAACGGCTTAAGGCCCTCCCGCTATTTTGTGACGGACGACGGAAGGCTGGTCCTTTCCTCAGAGACAGGCGTTCTTCCCGTTTCGGAGGAGCATATCATAATAAAGGAAAGGATACACCCGGGCAAGGTGCTCTTAGTCGATACGAAGCAGAAGCGGATCATCCGCGATGAGGAGCTTAAGGAACGCTACGCGAATGCAAGGCCCTTCGGAGAGTGGCTTAACAGCAGGCTTCTTAAGCTCTCGGAGCTTAAGATACCAAACCGCAGGGTGCCGTCCCTTACCGGTACTCAGAGGGCCAGGCTTCAGAAGGCCTTCGGCTACACCTGGGAGAACTGTCACAACAGCATCCTGAGCATGGCCTTAAACGGTACGGAGGCCATCGGCTCCATGGGGGCGGATACTCCGCTGGCAGTGCTTTCCGATCATTACCAGCCCCTTTTCTACTATTTCAAACAGCTGTTTGCGCAGGTGACAAATCCTCCGATCGATGCGCAGAGAGAGGAGATAGTGACCTCAAGGACCGTTTATGTCGGCAAAAACGGAAACCTTTTGGAGGAAAGGCCGGAAAACTGCCAGGTGCTTAAGATCAATAACCCGATCCTTACGGATCTTGATCTGCTGAAGATCGAGGACCTGAAAAGGGACGGCTTCAAGGTCTCGAAGGTGTCTATCCTGTTCTACAAAACCGCGCCGATAAAACGGGTCCTGCAGCATCTGTTCATGGAGGTGGACAAGGCCTATAAGGAGGGAGTGAACATCCTTATTCTCTCCGACAGGGGTGTGGATGAAAATCATGTGGCGCTGCCGTCCCTGCTTGCGGTGGCCGCGGTGCATAAGCATCTGGTGGATACAAAAAAATGCACGGCGATGTCCCTGATCCTTGAGTCGGCCGAACCGAGGGAGGTTCACCATTTTGCGACGCTTTTAGGCTACGGCGCCTGTGCGGTCAATCCTTACCTGGCCCATGCCACCATAGCACAGCTTTTGGAGAATGAGCTTCTTGACAAGGATTACTATGCGGCCGTAAAGGACTATGACGATGCCGTTCTTTCAGGTATCGTCAAGATTGCTTCAAAGATGGGGATATCAACGATACAGTCCTATCAGGGGAGCAAGATATTTGAAGCCGTCGGTATATCCCGGGAGGTCATAGACAGCTGCTTTACGGGAACTGTGAGCCGTGTGGGAGGGATCACCCTTAAGGATATCGGAGAGGCCGCGGACAGACAGCACAGCAGAGCCTTCGATCCGCTCGGACTGTCCGTGGATCTGGAGCTTGATCCGATGGGACGGCATAAGGAAAGAAGCCAGGGGGAGCATCACCGTTATAATCCGCGGACGATCCATATGCTGCAGTGTGCCGCAAGGGAGGGTGATTATGAAAAATTCAGGGAATACACCCGGCTCGTGGATGAGGAACGGACAGGCTTTCTGAGATCGCTTCTGGATTTTGCCTTTCCCGAAAAGGGGATCCACCTTTCCGAGGTGGAGAGTGAGGAGGAGATCGTAAAGCGGTTTAAAACAGGGGCCATGTCCTACGGCTCGATATCCGGGGAGGCTCATGAAGCACTGGCCGTTGCCATGAATCGCCTGCACGGAAAATCCAACAGCGGAGAGGGCGGGGAAAGTGAGGAGAGGATACTTTCCGCAGGAACCGAAAACGACAGGAGCTCCGCGATAAAACAGGTGGCAAGCGGCCGCTTCGGAGTGACAAGCAGATACCTTGTGAGTGCAAGGGAAATACAGATCAAGATGGCCCAGGGAGCCAAGCCCGGAGAAGGGGGGCATCTTCCGGGAAGGAAGGTGTATCCCTGGATCGCAAAAACACGTCATTCTACTCCGGGTGTCAGTCTGATATCTCCCCCGCCGCATCATGATATATATTCCATCGAGGACCTGGCTCAGCTCATCTATGACCTGAAAAACGCAAACAGGGATGCCAGGATATCCGTAAAGCTGGTCTCCGAGGCGGGAGTGGGAACGGTCGCGGCAGGCGTAGCAAAGGCAGGCGCGGGAGTGATCCTGATATCCGGCTATGACGGCGGGACGGGGGCAGCGCCGCTTTCCTCGATCCACAATGCGGGACTGCCCTGGGAGCTGGGACTTGCGGAGACACATCAGACGCTTATCTTAAACGGTCTTAGAAACCGGGTGGTAATAGAGACCGACGGAAAGCTGATGAGCGGCAGGGATGTGGCGATCGCCGCTATGCTTGGGGCAGAGGAATTCGGCTTTGCTACGGCCCCTCTCATCACCCTGGGCTGTGTAATGATGAGGGAATGCCAGTCCGATACCTGTCCGATGGGTGTTGCGACCCAGAACCCCAGGCTTCGGGAGCGCTTCTCGGGAAAGCCCGAATATGTGGAAAATTTTATGCGCTTCATAGCAAGGCAGCTTCGGGAGATAATGGCAGAGCTGGGGGTTCGCACGGTTTCGGAGCTTGTCGGAAGGACCGATCTGTTAAAGCTTAGGGAGAACCTATCGGAAAATGAAAGGAAGCTCGATCTGTCAAGAGTCCTCCTTGACATGTCGGGGGCCGACAGGAGGATGGCTGTTTTTCAGCCTGACCGGCTCTATGATTTCAGGCTGTCCGAGACAAAGGATGAAAGGATACTGCTTTCGTCAGATTCCGTTAAAAGCTCCATCAGGGAAGGAAAAAGCTCTGAGCTGTCCTTAACGCTTGGCAATACGGACAGAGCCTTCGGGACGCTTCTTGGGGCTGAGATCACCAGAAGCAATCCCGAGGGGCTTGCCGATGATACCATAAGGATAAACTGCAGGGGCTCAGGCGGTCAGAGCTTCGGAGCGTTCATACCCAGGGGCCTTACCATAAGGCTTGAGGGCGACAGCAACGATTATTTCGGTAAGGGCCTTTCGGGAGGAAAGCTTGTGATATCCGCGCCGAAGGAGGCGGGGTATGATCCGGGCAGTAATATCCTTATCGGAAACGTTGCTCTCTACGGAGCGACCTCGGGCTATGCCTTTGTTGCCGGCATGGCCGGGGAAAGGTTCGCGATCCGGAATTCCGGGGCAACGGCTGTTGTGGAGGGCGTAGGCGAGCACGGCTGTGAGTATATGACCGGAGGCGTTGTGGTGATATTAGGACCCACGGGCAAAAATTTTGCCGCGGGGATGAGCGGCGGGACAGCCTATGTCCTGGATGAGGAGAACAGACTGTACCGGAACCTGAACAGGCAGCTTGTGAGCATGGAGAGCCTTTCCCACAAGGCTGACATGGAGATCGTAAGGGCTCTGATAGAGGAGCATGTTAAGAATACCGGGTCGGGGAAGGGAAGAGAGATACTGGACAGCTTTGACGCTTTTGTTCCCTGCTTTAAAAAGGTCATTCCCACGGATTACAGGGAAATGCTAAGGCTCATCGCAAAGAACGAGGAGCAGGGCCTTGACACGGAAACGGCAAGGATAGAGGCTTTCAGGGAATTTGTACGGTAAGGAGGAGCCATGGGGAAAACAGCGGGTTTTCTTGAATATGAAAGAAAGGATGCAGAGGTGGTAACGGAGGCGGAGAGGTTAAAGAGCTTTCTGGAATTTCACGGAAGTCTTCAACCGGCGGAGCAGCAGAAGCAGGCCGCGAGATGTATGGACTGCGGGGTTCCCTTCTGCCAGGCGGGGACCATGCTTTCAGGAATGGCTTCGGGCTGTCCCCTGAAAAACCTGATCCCCGAGATCAATGACCTGGTGTACAGAGGAAGGATGGCAGAGGCCTACAGAAGGCTTTCGGTGACTCACAGCTTTCCGGAATTTACAAGCCGTGTATGCCCGGCATTGTGTGAGGCGGCCTGTACCTGCGGGCTCCACGATGCCCCGGTATCCACTAAGGAGAACGAAAAGGCGGTGATCGAGTATGCCTATGAGCATGGGCTCGTAAAGGAGGAGGAGCCGGCTGTCCGTACCGGAAAGAGGGTGGCGGTGATAGGCAGCGGTCCCTCGGGACTGGCGGCGGCACAGCTGTTGAACAGAAGAGGACACGAGGTCACGGTATACGAAAGGAGAGACAGGGTCGGGGGGCTTTTACGCTACGGGATCCCGAACATGAAGCTTGACAAGGCTCTGATAGACCGCAGGGTAAGGCTCATGGAGGAGGCAGGGATAAGGTTTCTGGTCAACTGCGATGTGGGCAGGAGCATCCCCGCGGAGGATATTATCAGGGAATATGACAGCGTTATCCTTGCGTGCGGGGCCTCATCCCCAAGAGACATAAACGCGCCCGGAAGAGACGCGAAGGGTATACGCTTTGCGGTGGATTTTCTGTCCGAGGTCACAAAGAGGCTCTTGGATGAGGGCTTTGATAAGCCTCCTTATGAGCTTGTAAGGGGTAAGGATGTGATCGTTGTGGGGGGCGGTGATACCGGCAACGATTGTGTGGCGACCTGCTTAAGGCTTGGTGCAAGGAGTATAACCCAGCTCGAAATGATGCAGAGCCCCCCAAAGGAAAGGCTTTCCTCTAATCCATGGCCGGAGTGGCCGAGGATACTGAAGGTGGATTACGGACAGGAGGAGGCCATCTGGAGGTTTGGTGCCGATCCCCGTGTATACCAGACTACGGTAAAGGAATTTATAAAGGATAAAAAAGGAAATCTGAAGCAGGCAGTACTTACATCGCTTTTACCGAAGAAGGATGAAAAGACCGGCAGAGTGACCATGGTGCCTAAGGAGAACTCCGAACGCACGGTGCCGGCACAGCTGGTGCTTATAGCCGCGGGGTTTACAGGGAGCGAGAGCTATGTCACAAAGGCCTTCGGAGTGGAGACTGACGCAAGATCCAATGTAAAGACAAAGCCCGGGGATTATGCGTCCTCAAGGGAGAAGGTGTTCACCGCGGGCGACATGCACAGGGGACAGTCCCTGGTGGTATGGGCTGTTTCGGAGGGAAGAAACGCGGCCAGGGCGGTGGACGAGGCATTGATGGGCTATACAAATCTGCGCTAGGCATTAGTGAACGGTTCCGGTCCGTTTGCCGGAAAATGGGAGGACAGGCATGACAAGGATCAATAACAATTTTCTGAAGCTTCCTGGAAGCTATCTGTTTTCGACCATAGGGAAAAAGATCAGGGAATATGAGGCGGCCCATCCCGGAAAAAGGGTGATAAGGCTGGGCATAGGCGACGTGACACAGCCGATCGCTCCCGAGATAATAGGGGCCCTGCATACAGCCGTTGACGAAATGGGAAGGTCTGAGACCTTTAAGGGCTATGCTCCGGATCTGGGGTATGAGTTCTTAAGGAGCGTGATAGCAGAAAAGGATTACAGAGCAAGAGGCTGTGATATATCGGCTGATGAGATCTTCATATCCGACGGCGCAAAATGCGACTGCGCAAACATACAGGAGGTTTTCGGGACCGATAACAGGATAGGAGTGCAGGACCCAGTGTATCCGGTTTATGTCGATTCAAACGTCATAGCCGGAAGGACGGGCCTTTATGATGAAAAAAAGGGGTGCTTTAATGATGTCATCTACATGCCCTGCACCCGGGAAACGGGCTTTGCGCCGGTGATCCCAAAGGAAAGGCCTGATCTCATCTATCTGTGCTTTCCCAACAATCCTACGGGGGCCGTTATTAAAAGGGAGGAGCTTCAGAGCTGGGTGGACTACGCATGTGAAAACGGCTCGGTCATTCTGTACGATGCCGCGTATGAGGCTTACATCACTGAAGAGAACGTGCCACACAGCATATTTGAATGTGAGGGCGCGAGGGAATGCGCGATAGAATTCCGCTCGTTTTCAAAAACCGCCGGGTTTACCGGGCTGAGGCTGGGCTTTACCGTCATTCCGAGATCCCTTAAGGCAGAGGGCGTCAGTATATGGGAGCTTTGGGCCAGACGGCACGGAACCATGTATAACGGAGCGCCTTATATTGTACAGAGAGCGGGTGAGGCGGTCTATTCGGAGGCGGGAAGAAAGCAGGTAAGGGAACAGATAGCATGGTATATGGAAAACGCGGGGATCATATCGGAGGGACTTAAAGAGGCGGGCTTTACGGTTTACGGAGGAGTGAACGCGCCGTATATATGGTTGAAGACACCAAAAAACATGACCAGCTGGGAATTCTTTGATGCCCTCCTTGAAAGGGCAAATGTTGCGGGCACCCCGGGCTCGGGCTTTGGGCCCCACGGAGAGAATTATTTCAGGCTGACTGCCTTCGGAGGAAGAGAGAATACCATAGAGGCAGTTGAACGGATAAAAAAGGCGTTTTAGGAAAGCGGGACCACGATGACAAAATATATTTTCGTAACGGGCGGTGTAGTATCCGGGCTTGGCAAGGGGATCACCGCAGCCTCTCTGGGAAGGCTTTTAAAGGCCAGGGGCCTGAAGGTCGCGGCACAGAAGCTTGACCCGTATATTAATGTTGATCCGGGCACGATGAGTCCCTATCAGCACGGAGAGGTATTTGTGACCGAGGACGGGGCGGAGACCGATCTGGATCTGGGGCACTATGAACGCTTCATAGATGAGGACCTGAACAGGTTTTCCAACCTTACCTCGGGGAAGGTATACTGGAATGTTTTAAATAAGGAAAGAAGAGGAGAATATCTGGGCTCCACCGTGCAGGTCATACCGCATATCACAAACGAGATCAAGGATTTTGTTTACCGGGTAGGGAGGGAAACGGATGCGGACGTGGTGATCACCGAGATCGGAGGCACCATCGGAGATATCGAATCACAGCCCTTTCTTGAGGCGGTAAGACAGATCGCACTTGAAGGGGGAAGAGAAAACAGTCTGTTCATCCATGTAACTCTGGTGCCTTATCTTCATGGCTCAAACGAGCATAAATCCAAGCCTACGCAGCATTCCGTGAGGGAGCTTCAGGGCATGGGGATACATCCGGATATCATAGTGCTCCGCTGCAACGAGCCTCTGGAGAAGGAGCTGCTTAAGAAAATATCCATGTTCTGCAACGTGAAGGAGGACTGTGTGATCGAGAACCGGACGCTTGACAGTCTCTATAAGGCGCCGCTTATGCTTGAGGACTCAGGCTTTTCCGGAGTGGTATGCAGGGAGCTTTCGATAGAGGCTCCGCCGCCTAAGCTTCTTGAATGGAAGACTATGGTGGAGGGTATCGGCCGAATGGACAGAGAGGTCACGATCGGCCTTACGGGAAAATATGTCAGGCTTCATGACGCTTATCTTTCCGTGGCGGAAGCTCTTTCACACGCGGGCTTTGCGCTGGGCGCAAGGGTAAATATAGACTGGATAGATGCCGAGGAGCTTACTGAGGAAAATTACAGGAAAACACTTGACAGGGTGGACGGTATCCTTGTACCCGGGGGCTTTGGCGACAGGGGAGTCGAGGGTATGATCCTTGCCGCAAGGTATGCCAGGGAAGCAGGGAAACCGTATTTCGGGATCTGCCTCGGGATGCAGATCGCTGTCATTGAGTTTGCAAGGAATGTGGCCGGGATAGCCGATGCCTGCTCCGGCGAGTCCTTCGGTAACGCGGAGCATAAGGTTATAGATCTTATGCCCGGGCAGTCTAAGGAGACGGATATGGGAGGCACCCTGCGGCTTGGGAGCTATCCCTGCAGGATAGTGCCGGGCACTCTGATGGAGAGGTGCTACGGTAAGCCTGATATAAGTGAACGGCACAGACACCGTTACGAGTTCAACAACGATTACCGTGAGACGCTTCAAAGAGCGGGGCTTGTCATCTCGGGTCTTTCTCCGGACTGCTCCCTGGTCGAAACGGTGGAGCTTGCGGACCATCCGTTCTTTTTGGGTGTTCAGTATCACCCTGAGTTCAAATCGCGTCCGAACAGGGCGCATCCCCTCTTTAAGGAATTTGTAAGAGCAGCGCTTACTCTGTCTTAGATCGATAAGAGCTTTACATAACAATTATAATGTGCTAAAATCGAGAACGGTTCTCAAATTAGACTTGTTTTTTTACAGGGTGGACATGTAAACCGGCCGCGCGGTGGGCGTGCCCGGGAAAAGGGAGCAGAGGATGGCACTTATAAGCGTTGAAGGGCTGGCAACGGGTTACGAATCCCGCCTGTTAAAGGATGATATAAGCTTTACCGTTGAGGAGGGAAGCTATCTCTGCATAGTCGGCGAAAACGGATCAGGCAAAACAACTCTTATGAAAACACTTCTGAATCTAATAGAGCCTGTTTCGGGCCAGATACGGATGAACGGCCTTACCCATAAGGAGATAGGCTATCTTCCCCAGCAGACGGATGTGCAGAGGGATTTTCCTGCCTCGGTAAAGGAGATAGTCCTGTCCGGCTGCCAGGGAAGATGCGGAATGCGCCCTTTTTACAGCCGGGCCGAAAAAAAGCTTGCCGCAGACAACATGGAAAGAATGGGTATCACAGAGCTTAAGGACAAATGCTACAGGGAACTTTCCGGCGGACAGCAGCAGAGGGTGCTTTTGGCAAGGGCATTATGCGCGGCAAAAAAGGTGCTTCTGCTTGACGAGCCGGTGACAGGGCTCGACCCCAGGGCAGCTATGGAAATGTATGAGGTGATAAGCGGCTTAAACCGTGAGGGCATGACCATCATCATGATCTCTCATGATATAGAGGCCGCCCTGAAATACGCGACGCATATCCTCCACATGGGAAGCAATATTTTCTTCGGCACCAGGGAGGAATATGTAAACAGTGACACGGGCCGGTTTTTTCTCAGGGAAGGGGGAGTACAGGCATGATCAATACGCTTATTGAATATCTCCGTTTTCCCTTTGTACGTTATGCCATCATAGTAGGGGTGCTTATTGCCCTCTGCTCCGCGCTTCTGGGAGTGACCCTTGTACTCAAGCGGTTCTCGTTCATAGGAGACGGGCTTTCACACGTGGCCTTCGGGGCGATGGCCATAGCAGGCGTACTGAATATATCCAATGAAATGCTCCTGGTCCTTCCGGTCACGGTGGTCAGTGCCGTACTGCTCCTTAAAACAGGGAATAACACAAGGATAAAGGGGGATGCGGCGATAGCGATGATATCCGTGGGAGCGCTTGCCTTCGGATACCTTCTGATGAATATATTCTCGACCTCATCCAATCTTTCCGGGGATGTATGCAGTACTCTTTTCGGCTCCACCTCCAT
The DNA here is from genome assembly GCA_002368575.1 of Lachnospiraceae bacterium UBA3814. GTDB lineage: Bacteria > Bacillota > Clostridia > Lachnospirales > Lachnospiraceae > UBA2868. Next base: position 20,464 of record DFEA01000018.1, read on the forward strand.
ACTCACGCTCACGACAAGGGAGGTTGTTCTGTGCGCGGTGCTGTCCATAGCTTCCATCATCATATTCATCCTGTTTTACAACAGGATATTTGCCGTTACCTTCGATGAGAGCTTTGCGAAGGCGGCCGGTCTGAATACAGAGGGCATAAATCTTCTGATAGCAGTGATCATAGCGGTCATAATAGTGCTTGCGATGAACCTTGTAGGCTCTCTTCTCATCTCGGCGCTGGTCATTTTCCCGGCCCTATCCGCGATGAGGATATTCAAAAGCTTTAAGAAGGTCACCATAAGCTCGGCAGTGCTTTCTGTAGTGTGCGCTCTGTCGGGGATACTGGTCTCCATACTGGCGGGCACGCCCACCGGTTCAACGATAGTGGCTGCGGATGTGGTCTGCTTTGCCTTGTGCTGTGCGGCGGGAGTACTGCGCGGTAAAATATAATATAACCGAAAACATCATCCGGGGCTCTTTTGGATCTCGGGGATGCCGATTAAACAGATCGAAAAAGCGGTGTCCGAAAAGTGAGATTTGATTTTGCTAAAATGACTTATAAGAGAAAGATTTTTTGAAGGCCTGTCTTGACAGAAGCCGGGAGGATGATATAATTGATTAGGGTAAGAAAGGCGTTATTTTTTTTGAACGAGAGCGAAACGTTTCGCTTGCATATTTATACGCCGGAGGCGGAAAGCGCATACCGTGCTTTTTCCCCTGCCGGATCAACAGGAGAGCATTATGAGTGAGCTGCTGCTTGGCATAGATATCGGAACATCGGCCTGTAAGGTTGCCGTCTTTGATAAGGACGGAAACGTAGCGGCCCAGGAAAACGAGGCTTATAAGGTATACTATCCGAAAAACGGATGGGCGGAGCAGGCTCCGGAGGAATGGTGGGAGGCGATCTGCTCAGCTGTAAGGAGAGTGCTTGAGGCACCGGAGGTTTCGGCTGAGGATATTAAGGCCATAGGGATAGACGGCCAGAGCTGGTCGGCAATTCCGATAGACAGAGAGCGAAACGTTTTGTGCAACACTCCGATATGGATGGACACCAGGGCCAGGGATATCTGCGACAGGGTAAAGCGGGAGGTCGGAGAGGACAGGATCTTTGAGCTTGCGGGAAATGATTTCCTTCCCTCCTATGTCACTCCTAAGCTTTTATGGTATAAGCAGGAGAGGCCCGAGGTATTTGAAAGGGCTTATAAATATCTTCAGAGCAACAGCTATATAGGAATGAAGCTCACAGGAGAGCTCAGCCAGGATATTTCACAATGCTACGGTCTTCATTTCTTTAATATGAAGGAGCTTTGCTATGACGGTGATATGGCGGAAAGGCTGGGGCTTTCCGTGGATATGGTTCCCGATCCCGTACCCTGCGATCAGGTCATCGGAGAGGTAAGCAGGGAAGCCGCGGCAAAGACAGGGCTTAAGGAAGGCACGCCGGTGGTGGCGGGCGGTCTTGACGCGGCCTGCGGGACTCTGGGAGCAGGGGTCTACAGAGTGGGCCAGACACAGGAGCAGGGAGGCCAGGCCGGAGGGATGAGCATCTGCACCGACAGGGCCCTGGCTCATAAAAGGCTTATCCTCGGCGCCCATGTTGTGCCGGGACTGTGGCTTTTGCAGGGAGGAACCGTCGGCGGCGGCGGTACCCTTAAATGGTTCAGGCAGGAATTCGGGGGAGAGCTGTCCTTTGACGCTCTGACCGGTGAGGCTGAAAAGGTCCCTGCAGGCGCGGAGGGAGTGATATTCCTTCCTTATATGGCAGGTGAACGCTCACCTGTCTGGGATCCGGATGCAAAGGGAGTCTTTTACGGCCTTTCCTTTGACAAAACAAGGGGACACATGATAAGGGCTCTGCTTGAAGGAGTGGCGTACTCCCTTGAACACAATCTGAGAACCGCCGAAAGCGCGGGAGTAAGGGTCGAGAGCTTAAACGCCATGGGAGGCTCATCAAATTCCGTCCTCTGGACACAGATAAAGGCTGACGTAACCGGAAAGACCATCCATGTGCCGGCCTCGGATACCGCGACCACCCTTGGAGCGGCTATCCTTGCGGGTGTGGGCTGCGGGATATATAAGGACTATGAGGAGGCGGTAGGTAAAACCATAAGGATCACGAGGACTCAAACGCCCGATCCCGGAAACAGAGCCGTCTACGACAGGAGGATGGAGCTTTATTTAAGACTTTATGAGGACCTGAAGGACACCTTCAGGGAATTTGCGGAATAAAAACATTTTTTAAAAGGAGATATTGTTGAAATGAAAGCCGGAGTAGTACACGCAAAAAATGATATCAGGTATGAGGACATCAAAAAGCCGGAGGTGGTCCCGGGAAAGGTCCTTGTAAAGGTCAAGTATACGGGGATCTGCGGTTCGGATGTTCCGAGGGTGAACGGCGATGCCTGTCATTACTATCCGAATGTCCTCGGACATGAGTTTTCAGGGACGGTAGAGGAGGTCGGAGAGGGAGTGTCCTCCGTAAAGCCCGGAGACAGGGTAGCGGGAATACCTCTGGTACCCTGCATGAAGTGTCCGGATTGCCAGAAGGGTAATTATTCTCTCTGCAAAAAATACAGCTTCATAGGCTCGAGGGAGTTCGGAAGCTTTGCGGAATATGTGGTCGTACCCGAAAAGAACGTTGTAAAGTTTGATGAATCAATAGATTTTGATCAGGGAGCCTTTTTTGAGCCCGCTACCGTAGCTCTTCACGGTCTCAGAAGAGTGCCCTATGAGGGCGGCAGGACCGTAGCCATCCTCGGAGGGGGCACCATCGGAATGATGACCATGCAGTGGGCGAAGATCTTCGGAGCAAAAAAGGTGGTGGTGTTTGATATAGTAGAGGAGAGACTTGACCTTGCAAGAAGGCTCGGAGCGGATTACGGGATCAATTCGGGCAGGGAAGGCTTTATGGACGAGGTGAATGAAATCACCGACGGCAGAGGCTTTGATTATGTTTACGAGACTGCCGGGAATACCATCACCATGAAGCTTGCATTTAAGCTTGCCGCAAACAAGGCTCAGGTATGCTTTATAGGAACACCGACGAGAGAGCTTTCGTTTACGGTGGATGAGTGGGAGAACATGAACCGTAAGGAATTTACGCTGACCGGCTCCTGGATGAGCTATTCGGCACCCTTCCCCGGGGACGAATGGGAGCTAGCCGCGTATTATTTCAAGACAGGGCAGCTTAAATTTGACGATTCCTTCATATTTAAGAAGATCCCTCTGTCACAGATCGCCGAGGCCTTTGAGATGTTTAAGACGCCCGGCACCGTAAAGGGCAAGATACTTATAGACAGCGAAGCTTAAGATATCATATTGACTTGTAAGGAGGAAAGAAAAATGGGAGTTGATGCAAGTAAGGTTCCGCAGATCACTTTGAATACCGGTGATAAGGTTCCCTGCATAGGCATGGGTACCTTCGGCTCGGACAGGTTCACGCCGGATCAGGTTTCGAATGCGGTTGCGGGCGCAATACGCGCGGGCTACAGGATGTTTGACTGTGCGGCATGCTACGGCAACGAGGATCAGATAGGAAGGGTCTTCAAGGCCGCCTTTGACGAAGGCGTTGTAGAGAGAAAGGATCTCTACATCATGACGAAGGTGTGGAATGATATGCACAGGGAGGTTGAGAAATCCTGCAGAAAGAGCATTGAGGATCTTCAGTGCGATTATATCGATCTTTTCTTTATACACTGGCCTTTCCCCAACTATCATGCACCCGGATGCGATGTGGATTCGAGAAACCCTGACAGCAAGCCCTTCTCTGTTGCCGAGTTCATGGATACCTACAGACAGATAGAGGCTCTGGTGGATAAGGGCCTGGTACGTCACATCGGCATCTCAAATATGACTATACCCAAGCTGAACGCGGTAATGGACAAATTCAGGATCAAGCCCGTCGCCTGTGAGATGGAGCTTCATCCCTGCTTCCAGCAGCAGGAGCTTTTCGATTATCTTAAAGCCCATGATATCCAGCCTATCGGCTTTATGCCCCTTGGCTCTCCGCAGAGACCGGAAAGGGATATCGTTGCTACCGACATAGCGGATATGCAGGTTCCGGAATTTAAGGCCATCGCTGAAAAGCACGGCGTTCACCCTGCGATAATAGCGCTTAAGTGGGCGGTTCAGAGAGGACAGATACCTATCCCGTTCTCCATTCATGAGATGGAATACACAAGCAACATAGAGTCAACGCTCACCGAGCCCCTTACCGATGAGGAAATGGCCGTGATAGCGACTCTTGAAAAGAACAACCGTCTGGTAAAGGGACAGGTGTTCCTGTGGCCCGGCGCCGATGACTGGCACGCCCTCTGGGATGAGAACGGCGTTATTACAGACTGCCCCGATGCATAAAAGAACATGAGGTTTAGAAGCAATTTTTCCGCACAACTGGGAAAAAGAAAAGTTCAGAAGGAAAAATTGCGTCAGTCAAATTATCCGAATGGTTTTGTAAGCTTATGGCATGATAATAAAGCAGGATAATTTGACCCCTGAGAAAGACGCAATTTTTCCACACAACTGGGAAAAAAGAAAAGTTCAGAAGGAAAAATTGCGTCAGTCAAATTATCCGAATGGCTTTGTAAGCTTATGGCATGATAATAAAGCAGGATAATTTGACCCCTGAGAAAGAGTAAAGGAGCCGGAAACTGCCGACTGCCCAATGTAAAAAACAGAAGAATATAAAAATTTCCGCCTGTGCAGCTGCACAGGCGGAGCAATACAACATACAGGAGAATCAGAAAATGGATGCAATGAGATCGATCTTAGCCAAAAGAAAGGAGGGCATGACCTTTGCGGGCATTCCTTCGTACTGTACGGCCAATGATCTTGTGATAGAGGCCTGTCTGAAGCAGGCAAAGAGATTTGACGATTATATTCTGCTTGAGGCCACCGCGAACCAGGTCAATCAGTTCGGCGGCTATACCGGAATGAAGCCTGCCGACTACCGGGATTTTGTATACAGGATCGCAGACAAGGTCGGCTTCCCAAAGGATAAGATCATTCTTGGCGGAGATCATTTAGGGCCGCTTACCTGGGTGGACGAGCCGGAAAAGGATGCTATGGAAAAGGCCGTTGAGCTTGTGAAGCTCTTCGTATCGGCCGGATATAAAAAGATACATCTGGATACCAGCATGAGAGTCGGTGATGATCCCACAGACAAGCCTCTGAGCGATGAAACGATAGCAAGAAGGGGCGCCGTACTTTACGAGGCCTGTGAGGAGGCATATCAGGAGCTTCTTAAGGAGAATCCCGACGAGCAGAGGCCTGCCTTCATTATAGGAAGCGAGGTTCCTATCCCGGGAGGCGCACAGGAGGTCGAGGATTCCCTTGCGGTCACAAAGCCTGAGGCTGTTGCAAAGACCCTTAAGACCTATGAGGAGCAGTTTGAAAAGCGCGGGATAAAGGATGCGTTTGGGAACATAATAGGGATAGTGGTCCAGCCCGGGGTCGAATTCGGCGACGCCGATTTCTTCAGGTATGACAGGGCGGAGGCAAGAGAACTGACAAGGGCCGTAAAGAAATACGATAATATCGTTCTTGAGGGTCATTCTACAGATTATCAGCCCGCCGAAGCCCTTAAGGAAATGGTTGAGGACGGAATTGCCATACTTAAGGTGGGACCGGCACTTACCTTTGCTCTCAGGGAGGGCCTCTTCGCCCTTTCCATGATGGAAAAGATCCTGGTGCCCGAGGACAGGCAGGCTAGGTTTATAGAGGTCATGGAAGAGACCATGATGAAGAACCCCAAGGACTGGCAGAAGCATTATCACGGAACAGAGGAGGAAAAGGCCCTTAAGAGAAAATACAGCTTTTCCGACAGATGCAGGTATTACTTCGCGCAGCCCGAGATGCAGAAGGCAATAAACAGGCTGTTTGAAAACATGTCGGGGGTACAGATACCCTTGAGCATGCTGCATCAGTATATGCCCTACCAGTACATCAAGGTTAGGGATGGAGTCCTTTCAATGGATCCCAGAGAGCTTGCGGAGGATTTCGTCGTACATGTGACGGAGGATTATAATTACGCGACCAAGCTCAATTACAGCATCGCGGACATTCATATAAAGTAAGAAGATATATTTTTCCTATGTTTTAGTTGCACAGCAGATGAGTTTACGCTATAATCCTTTTGTGTGATTTGAACAAAAAGTAACACTTGTTTTGGCCGTTTTATGCAAAACGCACAAATACTCGAAGAATGTAAAGCATTTCTTCGAAAGGGGGTAAATAGATTGAATAAGATCAAGCAGAATCCTTTTGTCAGAAAGGTGGGTTTTAACAGGGTCATTTTGTTTTGCGTGCTGATCCTCATGTATACCGCCTTCTGTATCCTCGTTCCGGGCTTTTTTGGAAAGGCCAGGATAATGAGCGTTCTTAATTACGTTTATTTCCTTGGCTTTCTGTCACTGGGCGTGACCTTTGTGATCGCCACCGGCGGCATCGACTTTTCCATAGGCCCCGTAATGTTCTGCTGCGCGCTGATCTCGGGGTATACGATGATCTTCAGGGGTGCTCCCGTTATCGTTTCCCTGATAATGAGCATTATCATAGGCTTCCTCTTCGGGCTTTTTAACGGATATCTGGTTGCCTACTGGACGATCCCTCCCTTCATAGTATCCATGGCTTCGATGAATATTGCCAAGGGTATTGCGGCGGTGTACACAAAGACTCAGTCCGTGAGCTGGCCCCTGTCGACCGATCCGGTCAACGGCTGGTTCAGAAGCCTTGTGAGCGCCGGGGGCTTCCCCGTGGGGCTTTTGATATTCCTGATCGCTGCGGTGATCTGCATGGTGATCCTCAACAACACCAAGCCCGGAAGATATATCCTCTGTCTCGGCAGCAACCGCGAAGCGGTAAGGCTGTCCGGCGTGGACACCAAGAAGTGGGAAATGCTTGCCTATGTGATATGCGGAACTCTGGTCGGGATAGCGGCCATATTCTTCGTAGGAGCCTATACCACGGTTCAGCCGGGATACGGCGACCAGTATAACAACGAGGCCATAGCGGGCTGCGTAATGGGTGGAACCTCAATGGCCGGCGGTCTTGCCTCCATAGGCGGAACGGTTATCGGCGTGTTCATAATCTCCCTGCTGCAGGAGGGTATCCTTGCACTGGGATTTGCAAAGGATATACAGCTTATCGTTACGGGTATCATAGTTATTGTCGTCGTATATGCCGATGTTATGGCAAGGCGCAGGAAGAACTAAAGGGCTGAACCGTTACGGAAGGCCTGAACAGGAAGGTACCCGCAGGTACGAAAACTACTACTGAGAGGAGCGGACAAATGAGTGAAGCTATCCTGACAATGGAGAATATCGATAAATCATTTCCCGGTGTGCATGCTCTTGACCATGTTCACTTTGATGTGAGAAGCGGCGAGGTGCACGCTCTCATGGGAGAGAACGGGGCAGGGAAGTCTACCCTGATGAAGGTGCTCACCGGTATCTATTCCAAGGATTCGGGGACGATAACCTTTGAAGGAAGGGAGATCGAATTTCATAATACCAGAGAGGCTCAGGATGCCGGTATAGTTATAGTGCATCAGGAGCTTAACATGGTGGGCGATCTGACCGTTGCCCAGAATATCTTTATCGGACGTGAGTTCATGAAGGGCTTCAGGATCGATGACAAAAAGATGATAGATGAGTCCAACAAGCTTTTTGCCGAGCTTAAGATCGAGATAGATCCAAGAGCCAAGATGAGCGATCTTACGGTGGGCAAGCAGCAGATGTGCGAGATCGCAAAGGCCATCTCACATAAGGCCAAGGTCATCATCTTTGACGAGCCCTCGGCGGCCCTTACGGAGAAGGAGATCGAGGATCTGTTCGTCATAATAAGGGATTTAAGGGCCAAGGGGCTTGCGATAGTTTATATCTCACACCGTATGGACGAGATAAAGGTGATAACCGACAGGGTCACGGTAATGAGGGACGGCGGCTATGTAGGCACTCTTATTACAAGCGAGTGCAGCAAGGAGGATATCATCAACATGATGGTCGGCCGTGTCATCTATGAGGATCCCAAGACCGAGAGCCATGTTCCCAAGGATGCTCCGGTCGTGCTTAAGGTAGAGCACCTTAACGCCGGAAGGATGGTCCAGGATGTCAGCTTCGAATTACGAAAGGGTGAGATACTCGGCTTTTCCGGGCTTATGGGTGCCGGCAGGACAGAGACCGCAAGGGCTCTTTTCGGGGCTGATCCGAAGACCAGCGGAGACATATATGTCAACGGACAGAAGGTAACGATCAATTCTCCCCAGGATGCGGTTAAGCACGGGATAGGCTATCTTTCCGAGGACAGAAAAAGATACGGGATCGTGGTCCAGAAATCCATTACGGAAAATTCCACTATGGCGTCCCTTGAAAACTACATGAACGGAGCCTTCATCAATAAGGCCGAGGAAAAGAAAATAACCGAGAAATACATCAAAGAGCTTGCCACAAAGACACCGAGCCCCGACACTCTGGTGGTCAATCTTTCGGGCGGCAACCAGCAGAAGGTGGTTATCGCCAAATGGCTGGTAAGAAACTGCGATATCCTTATCTTTGACGAGCCTACCAGAGGTATAGATGTAGGCGCGAAGAACGAGATATATAAGCTTATGAACAGGCTCGCCTCTGAGGGCAAATCCATTATAATGATCTCATCGGAGATGACAGAGATCCTTCGTATGAGCGACCGCATAGTTATAATGTGCGAGGGCAAGAAGACGGGTGAGCTGGATATTTCCGAGGCGACTCAGGAAAAGATCATGGATAAGGCAACGCGCGATATCGCATAGGGGGTTTCTTATAATGACAAAGAAAAAATCGATTTTATCAGATCAGAGAGTTATCGTTCTTTTAGTTATCCTGGCGCTGGTGGTCATTTATATGATCTTCAGCAAAGAGTTCAGACAGTACTCATCGATCCTGTCGATGCTGGATTTCTCATACTATGATGTCCTCATGGCGATAGGTGTCACCTTCCCGCTTATCACCGCGGGGGTAGACCTTTCAATAGGTACTGGAATGGTCTGCTATGCGCTTATCGCGGGAAGGCTCATAAGGGATCATAACGTTCCCGTTGTTGTGGCAATGCTTATCTGCATACTGTTGGGGTGCATCGTAGGGCTTGTGAACGGTATCCTTATCGGCGTGATGGGTCTTCCTCCGTTTCTTGCGACGCTTTGTACCTGTATGATAACCCGAGGCATAAGCTCCATGATAATGGCTACACCCTGGCCCACGACGAAGCAGCCCGGAGGGTGGTTCCACTCGATATTCAAGCTTACCTTCGGAACCGGGAGACAGGCCACCAAGATACCGATAGGCTTTGTGCTGGTGGTGGTGCTTGTCCTGGTCATGGAATTTGTCCTTAATCATACCAAGTTCGGACGTTATACCATCGCCATAGGGAGCAACAAGGAGGCTATCACTCTTTCGGGTGTGAATGTAAAGTTCTATCATGTAATGGATTATGTTATCTGCGGAATGTTCGCGGGTATCGCGGCCATAGCCTATGCGGCGGTGGTTCCTACGGTACAGCCGGGTACCGGAGCGGGTCTTGAGCTTGACGCCATAGGAGGTGTATTTGTAGGAGGAGTTTCCGCTACCGGAGGTTACGGTTCGGTGCTCGGAACCCTTGCGGGAGTCTTTGTCATCGTCCTTCTTAAGACGGGACTTCCCTATGTGGGCCTTCAGGCCAACTGGCAGCAGATAATCACCGGTGCGGTCCTTATAGGTGCGGTCATCATCGATGTTATCAAGAGGAGAAGGCTGGCCAAGGAGCAGTGATATGATATGCGGCGCATAAGCGCTTCATATAAAGAATTAATTTTAAAAAGGAGAGAAAAGTATGAAAAAGAAATTACTTGCTACGTTACTTAGCGCGACGTTAGTGGCATCGATGCTTGCAGGCTGCGGCGCAGCGGCACCGGCATCGGCACCGGCTGAGGCACCTGCGGCGGAAGAGGCAGCTGAGGCTCCCGCAGAGGAAGAGGCTCCCGCAGAGGAAGCAGCTCCCGCAGAAGAGGCAGCGGAAGAGGCAGAGGCTCCTGCGGCAGCAGGCGGATCAGGCGAGTTCACCAGCGGAACACAGTTTGATGGTGTAGTAGCCAAGGAAGCTTACGAGTTCCCTGTAGACGTTAAGTCATTCCAGTCAACCTACTGGCAGGCAGCTCTTACAGGTATGGACATGGCAGCCGCAGAGCTTGGCGTTACCTACAATGCTCATGGCCCCAACTCCGAATCAGACATAGCTGATCAGGTAAATATGCTTAATTCTGACATTAACAGCAATCCTCCCGGAATCGCTCTTGCAGCATGCGATACGACATCTGTTCTTGATTCCTTAAAGGACTGCGCAGACAAGGGTATCCCTGTTATCGCTTTCGATACAGGTGTTGCTGATGCTCCCGAGGGCTCCATCGTAGCTACCATCGCTACTGATAATGTCCAGGCCGGTGAGGTTGCTGCCGAGAATATGTATAAGGCACTTAAGGATGTCATCGCTTCCGCTGAGGCTCAGGTAAGGATCGGTGAGGTAAACCAGGATGCTACGGCTCTTAACATCCAGCAGAGAGGCATGGGCTTCATCAACAAGATCGTTGATCTTATCGTTGCAGACGGAAAGACCGTTGCTGTTGTTGGTAACGAGTTATATGTAAACAAGGCTAAGGAAGCTCACAGCGATCTTGCTGACGAGGCTTCAGCTGATGTTGTTATCGAAGTTGCTGTTCCTGCACAGACTACTGTTGAGCTTTGCTCCACAGCTGCACAGGCTATCATGAGTAAGTCAGATACGATCGGTATCTTCGGTTCCAACCAGACCGCGGCAGAAGGTGTTCTTGCAGCTGATGCAAACCTTTCAATCCTTGGCTCTGATCCTGCAAACGGCGACGTTATCGGTATCGGATTTGATGCCGGCTCAATAATCAAGGGCGCTATCGAGGATGGCACGATGTATGGTGCTGTTACCCAGTCTCCTCTGATGATGGGTTATTATACACTTTATGGTCTTACAATGGCTGCTAACGGCGATACCGTTGAGGATTTCCCGACAGCAGGTTATTGGTATGACGCTTCCAACATGAACGATTCCACGATCGCTCCTAACCTTTATGACTAAGCTTGAAATTTCTTCCGGAAATTTCAAGCAAACCCAAGCTTCTGAAAGAAGCGAAGGGTAAGTTTGAAATTTCTTCCGGAAATTTCCGGCAAACCCAAGCTTCTGAAAGAAGCGAAGGGTAAGTTTGAAATTTCTTCCGGAAATTTCAAGCAAACCCAAGCTTCTGAAAGAAGCGAAGGGTAAGCTTGAAATATCTGCGGAATTTCAGAGACAGGCGTAAATGCTATAATTATGATATGTAAGGGACGGGGATTATTCCCTGTCCCTTTTTGAGAAGGAGGATAAGCTATGTTAAAGGGTATTCCCAAAATTCTTTCACCCGAGCTTCTGATGGTGCTTAATGAGATGGGTCACAGCGACAGGATAATGATCGGCGACGGTAATTTCCCGGCCGAATCCATGGGCAAGGACGCTATCGTGATCCGCTGCGACGGGCACGGGGTTCCGGAGCTTCTGGATGCGATCCTCAAGGTATTCCCGCTTGATACTTATGTAGAGCATCCGGTAAACCTGATGGAGGTTATGCCTGGAGATAAGGTAGAGACCCCTATCTGGGACACCTATAAGGATATAGTTAAAAAGTATGATGAAAGAGGAGAGAAGGCATTCGGACATATAGAGCGCTTTAAGTTTTATGAGGAGACTCAGAAGTGCTATGCGATAGTTGCAACCGGGGAGTCGGCTCTCTATGCAAATATAATGCTTCAGAAGGGTGTTGTGGTTGACTGAGCAGGTCAATGACTTACGCGGTCATACCTGCTGCGATCCTGCGCATAAGCGGTTTACAGTGAACGCCGGCATTTAACGCGTTCGCTGTAAATATCAGGATCGTTCCCCGCGCCTGATGCAAAGGTATTGAATAACCGTTTCCAACAGGGCTTTTTAATGACAGGAAAGTGAATATATGCTTGAAAATTTTGACGCAGTATACGACGACAGGTCGGTTATGCTGAAAAGGCTTAAAAAGAAAAGATACGAGGAGAACATGAACCGCTTTCGGGAGGTTCACGGTCATTTTTTCAGGGAAATGATGACAGTTATGGAGGAAGCAGAGGACAAGGCTGCCGCTTCACGGGAAATTTCCGGGATCATACTGGACGAGGGCATAAAGAAGGTAAAGCGTTTCGGAAGGGTGCCGGGATATGAGGAGGTCAACCTTACCTTTTTCATGATATATTATATTTTCCCGGCCATCCTTCTTGAGGAAAGCCGGTACAATACTATGGTGGCCGATGCTCTTCAGGCTGGCTTTAATGAAAGGTTCAAAAACAGCAATATAAGGTACGCTGACTATCAGACGATACATGACGGCTTTAACGAAAAGATCCTGGGGATATTCTGATCCCCTGTGTCTTCATACCCCTGCCTTCGGCTGAGCGGTGAGTAGAAACGGTATTTTCCTGCCCGCGGCTGTCTGGCGGTCAGCAATGAAGAAACGGAGGTTTGAGATTATGGAAAAGTATTTTCTGGCCATTGATATCGGTGCTTCGAGCGGAAGGCATATTCTGGGGAGCATCAAAAACGGAAAAATGGAGCTTGAGGAGGTGTACAGGTTCTGGAACGGAATGGATAAGGTGGACGGGACCTGGGTGTGGAACCTTGACAGGCTGGTAAGCGAGATAATAACCGGGATGAAGAAGTGCGGGGAGCTTGGAAAGATACCCGAAAGTGTGGGGGTCGATACCTGGGGAGTCGATTTCGTTCTTCTTGACGAAAAGGATGAGATCATCGGAAAGCCTGTAGGCTACAGGGACCACCGGACCGACGGAATGGACAGGGAGGTATATAAGATCATAAGCGAGGAGGAGCTGTATAAAAGGACCGGCATACAGAAGGCGATCTATAATACGGTCTATCAGCTCATGGCGGTCAAATTGCAGAATCCGGGAGACATGGAAAAGGCAAAGGCAATGCTGATGCTTCCCGATTACTTCCACTACAGGCTCTGCGGCAATAAGGTCCAGGAGTATTCGGAGGCCACAACGGGACAGCTTATCGATCCGAAAACCAGAAACTGGGATTATGAGCTCATTGATATGCTGGGCTTTAACAGAGATATGTTCCTTGAGATCAGGATGCCGGGAACGGTCATAGGCACGCTTACCCCCGAGGTCAGGGAGGCGGTGGGCTATGACTGTAAGGTCGTGCTTCCTCCCACCCATGATACAGCCTCCGCGGTCATGGCGATCCCGTTTTTGCCTGAAATGGGAGAGGCCGGGAGGACCGACGGAGCGGACAGCGGGGATATATGCTATATAAGCTCAGGGACCTGGTCCTTAATGGGAGTGGAAAGAGCCGAGGCCGATTGCTCAAGAGAGAGCATGGAGGCCAATTTTACCAACGAGGGCGGCTATAACGGAAGGATAACCTATCTTACAAATATAATGGGGCTGTGGATGATACAGTCTGTGAGAGGAAAGCTTGCGCCGGAAATGTCTTACGCTAAGATCTGTGAGGACGCTTCGAAGGAGAAGATAGCCTCTATCGTGGACTGCCAGGATGAGTGCTTCCTGTCGCCTGACGATATGGCTGAAGCAATCAGGGATTACTGCAGAAAGACCTCTCAGCAGGTGCCGGAGACCCTGCCGGAGCTTGCGGCCGTGATATACAACAGTCTGGCAAAATGCTATATGGATAAGCTTAAGGAGATAGAGAAGCTGTCCGGGAAAAAGTACGACAGGATACATATCATAGGGGGAGGCTCCAACGCCGTGTATCTTAACGAGCTTACGGCAAAATATACCGGTATACCGGTGTATGCCGGACCGGGGGAAGCAACGGCGATCGGAAACGTCCTTGCGCAGATGCTTGCAAGCGGAGTGTTCAGGGAGCTTTCAGAGGCAAGGGAATGTGTGGGAAGGTCCTTTGAGGTGAAGGTGTTTAACTGATGGGCGGCAGAAAAACAGAGGCTATATGCTTTACAAATAATAAGGGAGGCAGCGGCAAGTCCACGACCTGCGCCAATCTCGGCTATGAGCTTTCAAGGGCCGGAAAGAAGGTGCTCTTTATCGACGGCGATATGCAGCTGAACCTTTCCCTCTCATTCTTTGATGAGGACAGGGTCCTTACGCTTGCGGGAAGCGGCAGAACGCTGTATGATGCCGTAAAACAGAAAAGGGATCTGACGGACATGATAATACCGACGGGGTATGAGGGGATAGATATCGTACCCTCCACAACCCTCATGAGTCAGGTGGACTATGACCTCTTTACAATGATGCAGCGAGAGTATATTCTTAGAAAGTGTCTGAAGAATGTGAAGGATTCGGGAGTCTATGATTATATCCTTATCGATGCTCCCCCGACCCTTGGGATATGGGTGATAAACATACTCTGTGCCTCGGATTACGTCATCCTTCCCATTGAGGCGTCTCCCTGGGGCTTTTTCGGGCTTGCGAACATGTTTGATTTCCTGAATAACCTTAAGGACGTAACGGATGTAAGCATTATGGGAGTCCTTATAACAAAGGTGGACGAACGCAAAAGCTACTATAAGCAGACAAAGGATATACTGGGAAATTACGGATCGATCCACGTATTTGATACCTTCATACATGTGGATTCGGCTATAGAATGGGCTCAGGACAGCTCCGTTCCGGTAGCCGTATACAAGAAGAACACAAGAAGCGCGGTCGAGTACAGGTCGTTGGCAGAGGAGCTGATCTGCGGATCGGCGCATTAAAATGATCCGCACTGCACAATTCGACATTTGCTTAGAAAGGGTCAGATAAGCTTATAAAACAGATCGGCGCAGAAAGGAGGGAACCGGGAATGGCAGTAGGTAAAGGAAGTATGGAAAGAGCCGCAAAGGCGGCGGAGAAGAAGACGGCCGTCGCCCCCGAAAAGGGGACTGAGGCTGTCGCCGCAAAGAAGAGCGGGACGGCAAAAGCTTCTCAGGCAAAGAAGTCAGAGGCTGTTTCGGCGTCTGTTATCGGGGCTTTGTCCGAAGAGACAGAGAAGATAATATATGAACAGAGCGCGGGAATGCTTGACAGAGCGGCCGAGCCTAATGAAAGGTTCGGGATCGGCGATGATATGCCCGTATATTATTTCTGACGGAAGGCCGGGAGATCATTACACAAAACCACATAAGTTAACAATAAAATCCTCATAAAATAACATCATAAGGTGTTGTTTTATGTTGACTTATGTATTCTGCTGACTTATAATCACAGTACAGGACAAAGCAGTCATTCTGTTATAGGAAACGAATTAAGTGCCTGCACTTTAATTCGTTTCCTGCGCCGGATTCGGGCCGATCTATCGGCATCTTCCGCTCCGAATCCGTGCGCATCAATATGTATGGTACACGAATTTAATTCGTGCACTATACATACATAACGGGTAAGCGCCCCGCCTTTTGGGGCAATAGACGGCAGATGATCGTGTTTGCGAGTACAGTTACTAAGAAAGGAGAAAAAACAAAGAAATGGTACAGAACGAGTACGAAATCAAAAAACAGATCTGCGACATAGGTAAAAGGATATATAACCGTAATATGGTCGCGGCAAATGACGGAAATATTTCCGTAAAGCTCAATGACAACGAGTTCTTATGCACTCCTACAGGTGTATCCAAGGGCTTCATGACCCCTGAGTTCATCTGCAAGGTGGACGCGGAGGGAAAGGTCATTCAGGCTAACAAGGGCTTCAGACCTTCATCAGAGATAAAGATGCATATGCGTGTTTACCAGAAGAGGCCTGATGTGGGCTCGGTGGTCCATGCGCATCCTACGTTTGCCACCTCCTTTGCCATTGCGGGGATACCTCTTACCCAGCCTATAATGCCGGAGGCTGTTATCGCGCTCGGCTGTGTTCCCATCGCTCCTTACGGAACTCCTTCCACGACGGAGATCCCCGATGCGGTGGAGCCTTATCTTGAGCATTTCGATGCGGTTCTCCTTGAGAGCCACGGAGCTCTGACCTGGGGACAGGATCTTCTTTCCGCGTATTTAAAGATGGAATCGGTAGAGTTTTACGCAGAGCTTCTTTATAAGGCAAGACAGCTCGGCGGACCGAAGGAGTTTGACGAGGCTACGGTTCAGAGGCTTTATCAGATAAGAAGACAGATGGGGCTTCCCGGCCGTCATCCTGCCGATCTCTGCCAGAACAAGGGCAAACCGAACTGCCATAACTGCGGCTCCTGTTCATCCTCCGAGAGCTCAGGCGACAGCCAGGAGCTGGTAGCTGCCATTACCAGAAAGGTGCTGGAATCTCTTAATAAATAACCGGCAGATCGGTCTGAAAGGCAGAGATCATTAATGGATAAATATAATCTTGAAAAAACAGTCAATCACCTGGTCGGAAATGCTATCGTAAAGGAGGTAATGAACCTTAAGCTTGCGGTAAAGCTCATCGAGGCTGTAGAGGACAGGGCGGCGGAGCTTGGAATGAAGGTCGTCGTCGCGGTATCGGATGCCGCGGGAAGGCCCATAGCCGTGCACTGCATGGACGGAGCCTTTATGGGAAGCTTCGATGTGGCCTTAAATAAGACCTTTACGTCAATAGCGTTTCAGATGCCGACCTCACGGCTCGCAGAGCTGTGCAGGCCCGGCGGCGAGCTTTACGGACTGCAGTTTTCAAATGAAGGAAAGGTTATAATTTTCGGCGGCGGAGAGCCGTTAAAGATAGGAGATACCATTATAGGCGCGCTGGGAGTGTCAGGCGGCACCGCGGAGCAGGATACCGAGCTTGCGTCCTATGGCAGATCCATATTAAAGGAGGTAATACAGTGTCTGTAGATGAACGTATGATACATGACATAGTTCAGAAGGTCATGGCGAATATGCAGATAACCGGTTCGGTAGAGGGCATGCACGGAGTGTTTAAGGACATGAACGATGCGATAAATGCCGCGATCGAGGCACAGAAGGTTGTCCGCAACATGACCCTTGATCAGAGAGAAAAGATAATCTCAGTGATCAGAAGAAAGACCCATGAGAATGCTGAGATCATAGCCAACATGGGTGTAAACGAGACCGGAATGGGTAATGTGGGGGACAAGATCCTGAAGCATAAGCTTACCGCCGACAAGACCCCGGGAACAGAGGATTTAAAGACCATTGCCTGGTCGGGCGACAGGGGACTTACCCTTGTTGAGATGGGGCCCTTCGGTGTTATCGGAGCGATAACTCCTGCCACGAATCCTTCCGAAACGGTAATATGCAATTCCATAGGGATGATAGCGGGAGGAAATACGGTGGTATTCAACCCTCATCCCAACGCAAAGAAAACCACGATCTATACGATCAACATGATAAATGAGGCTTCGCTTGAGGCGGGTGGGCCCGATAACGTGGCGGTGACCGTAGAGGTTCCCACGATGGAGACCAGCTCGATAATGATGAAGCATCCTCAGATCCCGCTGCTTGTGGCGACGGGCGGCCCCGGAGTGGTCACCGCTGTCCTTTCCTCCGGAAAGAGAGCTATCGGAGCCGGCGCGGGCAATCCTCCTGCCTTCGTGGACGATACCGCGGATGTAAGGAAGGCTGCGAGGGATATAGTAAACGGCTGTACCTTTGACAACAATCTTCCCTGCATAGCGGAGAAGGAGATCGTCGCGATGGACAGCATCGCGGATGAGCTTATGAACTACATGATCTCAGAAAACGGCTGCTATCTTGCAAGCAAGGAGATACAGGATAAGCTTGTTGCGACGGTCATCACCCCCAAGGGAGCCCTTAACAGGAAATGCGTGGGGAGAGATGCGAGGACCCTGCTTTCCATGGTAGGCGTTGAAGTGGGCCCCGAGATCAGATGCATCGTATTTGAGGGAGAGAAGGAGCATCCCCTCATAACTACAGAGCTCATGATGCCCATCCTTGGCATGGTAAGGGTTAAGACCTTCGAGGAGGGTGTCCGGACAGCGGTATGGCTTGAGCACGGCAACCGCCACTCGGCGCATATCCATTCAAAGAATGTTGACAATATAACCACTTATGCAAAGGCTATCGATACCGCGATTCTTGTCAAGAACGGACCGAGCTATGCGGCTCTGGGCTTTGGGGGAGAAGGGTATTGTACCTTTACCATCGCGTCCAGGACCGGCGAGGGACTGACGAGCGCACAGGCATTCACAAAGAGAAGACGGTGCACCATGACCGATTCACTGTGCATACGGTAAAAAATGGAAGGGCAGTTAACGCCTGATCCTGATTTGCCGGATTAAATTTTGTAAGGAGGAGAACTGAAATGGCAGTAAATGAACAGGAGGTTGAACAGATCGTCAAGCAGATCCTTGGACAGCTTTCCGGCGGGCAGAGTGCTTCATATACGGCAGCGCCCAAAACTTCGGCAGCTGGCGGAGACCTTCCTTCCGTAGCTCATGTTGCGATGCTTACGGAGCTTGAAAAATTTGAAGTCAAGGAATTCCCCATGCCTGCGGTAGGCGACGATGATATCCTTGTAAAGGTCGAGGGCTGCGGTGTCTGCGGAACGGACGCCCATGAATATAAGAGAGATCCCTTCGGCCTTATCCCTGTGGCACTTGGTCATGAGGGTACCGGTGAGATCGTCAGAATGGGAAAGAATGTTAAAAGGGACAGCGCCGGAAAGGAGCTTCACCTTGGAGATAAGGTCGTCACCTGCATGATCTTCAAGGATGATCCCGAGATAACCATGTTCGACCTTAATAAGCAGAACGTCGGGGATGCCGATGTTTACGGACTTCTTCCCGATGACAACATTCATCTTAACGGATGGTTTTCGGATTATATCCTCATAAGAGGAGGCTCGACCGTATTTAATGTAAGTGATCTCGACCTGGATTCCAGGATACTTATCGAGCCCTGCGCGGTTTTAGTGCATGCGGTAGAGAGAGCAAAGACCACGGGAATACTTCGCTTTAACAGCAGGGTCGTTGTGCAGGGCTGCGGGCCTATCGGTCTTATCTGCATAGCGGTGCTTCGTACCATGGGAATTCAGAATATCACGGCTGTAGACGGCAATGAAGCAAGGCTCAGCTTCGCAAAGAGGATGGGAGCCGACAAGACAGTTAGTTTTAAGGATCACAACGGGATCGAGGCATTGACCAAGGCGGTCAACGACAGCTTCGGAGGTCATCCGGCTGATTTCGCCTTCCAGTGTACGGGAAATCCCAACGCTCACTCGAATATCTACAAGTTCATCCGTAATGGCGGCGGGCTTTGCGAGCTCGGCTTCTTCGTAAACGGCGGAGACGCAACCATCAATCCTCATTTTGATCTCTGCTCCAAGGAGATCACGCTTGTAGGCTCGTGGGTATACACCTTAAGAGATTACGCCACCACCTTTGATTTCCTGAAAAGGGCAAAGGGCATCGGCCTTCCGATGGCGGAGCTCATTACACACCGCTTCCCTCTTGCGGATATCAATGAGGCGCTTAAGACCAATCTGGCAATGACAGGGCTTAAGATCGCGGTGGTGGATAATACCAGATAACAGAAAGAAACCGTTTGGGAGCTTTGACGGTTTTATGGTCAGGAGAAAAGGTTATGGAAGAAATTTTACGGGTTGATGGCGGAAGTGCTCCGGAGGGTACGGCCGAAACAGAGGAAGCGGTAGGCCTTTTGGAGGTTTTTGGTCTGGTGTGTGCATTCCTTGCCGCCGATGCGGGGTGCAAGGCCGGAAATGTCCGCCTTGAGGTGTTTGACAAGAATAAGCCGGCCAATGCCGACGCTCTGCCGGTGCCTCTTTTAGTGACCGTTAAGTTCAGGGGCGACATAGAGGACGTTACGGAAGCGATGAAGGCGGCCGAGGCCGTTGCCCTTGCAAATTCCGGTATAGTAACCAAACATATAATTCCGAGACCCACAAAGGACACGGAGAAAATGCTGAAGATCAGCGCGTTGGATAAGGATTGAAATACTTTTCTGAAAGGAGTAAGAAGATGTCACAGGAAGCATTAGGTATGGTTGAAACAAGAGGTCTCACAGCCGCTATCGAGGCTGCAGATGCCATGACAAAGGCAGCGGAGGTCGTTCTGATCGGAACGGAGAAGATCGGATCGGGACTCGTTACTGTCATGGTAAGAGGCGATGTCGGAGCCGTAAAGGCAGCTGTTGAAGCGGGAACCGCGGCCGCAAGCAAGCTTGGTGAGCTTGTTGCGAATCATGTTATCCCCAGGCCTCACAGCGATGTTGAGAAGATTCTTCCTAAGTTTAAGGCATAAAGACAGGATATTATGGGAAAAGCGTATGGATTCATAGAAATAACCGGAGTAGTAGCAGCTATAGACGCTCTGGACATAATGTGCAAGGCAGCGGATGTTACTCTGTCGACCTGGGAGCGTAAGCTCGGCGGAAGACTGGTCACTCTGGTCATTGAGGGCGATGTCTCAGCCGTAAAACAGGCTGTGGAAGCCGGCAGTACACAGGCGATAAAGAAACCGGTGGCCTCCGGCGTTATCCCGAATCCGCATCCTGAGATAGTTAAGATAGTAGAGCTTTCCGCAAGCCGCTTTAAGGGAAAGACAGAACCTTCTTCGGCTGCAAAGCTCCTCGGCGAGGATCCGCCGGACTTCAATTTACGTGAGAAGAAATAGTGTAAGATCAGGTGGTTTGATTCAAAAAAAAGGAGGGTAAATTAATGGCATCATTAGAAGCATTGGGAATGGTTGAAACCAGAGGACTTGTAGCGGCTATCGAGGCTGCTGACGCTATGTGCAAGGCAGCAAACGTTACACTTATCGGTACGGAGAAGATCGGATCGGGACTCGTTACCGTTATGGTAAGAGGCGATGTAGGTGCGGTTAAGTCATCCGTAGAGGCAGGCGCAAGCAGAGCCGGCGCTCTCGGAGAGCTTATTGCCACTCATGTGATCCCGAGACCTCACAATGACGTAGAGATGATCCTGCCGAAGTTACAGTAATGAGTGGATCGTTGTCTCAAACGATTTACGAAGCTGCGTGGAGGTTCTTATAATCTATGGACAATTACAATAATGTAGAGTTGATCACCAGAATGGTTTTGGAGGCTGTGGAAGGCGCTCAGAAAAAGGGGCCCAGGATGACTGTGCCGATAGGGGTGTCCGCGCGCCATATCCACCTTTCGCAGGAGGATGTTGAAAAGCTGTTCGGCCCCGGCTACAAGCTCACCAAAAAGAAGGATCTGATGGGAGGACAGTTTGCGGCAAACGAACAGTGCACCATAGTCGGCCTGAAGCTCAGGGCGATCGAAAACGTAAGGATACTCGGCCCTGTAAGGAAACAGAGCCAGGTCGAGATCTCCGCAACGGACGCAAGAACTCTGGGAGTCAAGGCTCCCCTGAGGGAGTCCGGAGATCTTGCGGGCTCTGCTCCTGTAGCCCTTGTCGGGCCTAAGGGAGCGGTATATCTTGATGAAGGCTGTATCGTGGCGGCAAGGCATATCCACATGACTCCGGAGCAGGCATCCGCGGCATGCTTAAAGGACGGTGACTATGTGACGGTAAGCATGGGCGACGAAAGGGGCGCTGTCCTTGACAGGGTAAAGATCCGTGTAGACAGCTCCTTTGACCTTGAGATGCATATCGATACGGACGAGGCGAATGCCTGTCAGGTGAAGCAGGGCGATATAGCCGTCATCACCGGAAAACAAGTATAGTGAGCGAAGTTTTTTCGTTCACTGAAGATGATCCGTCCGGCCTGCCGGACAAACCGGCGCGGACATAGTGATTATTCAGAGGATAGAAATATTTCGGCCATGATCATAGGAAAAGTTGTAGGGAGCCTGTTTTCAACGAGAAAAAGTGAAAAGCTTATCGGCAATAAGTTTATGATCGTCGAGCCCATAGAGGGTATGAGGGCGGATAAGGAACGTATGGTTGCCATCGATATCATCGGGGCGGGCATCGGCGAAAAGGTTCTTATCGCAGAAGGCAGCGCCGCGAGGATAGGGTGCGATATGCCGGATGCCCCGGTTGACGCGGCGATAGTAGGAATTATCGATGAAGGACAGGATATCTGATCCCGGAAGAGAATATGAAACAGATCGAAGAACTTAAAGCTATAGCTAAAGAAAATGGCGTTGTGGGGGCCGGCGGTGCCGGTTTCCCTTCCTACGCCAAAATGTCAGACAAAGCAGAGATAGTGATACTTAACTGCGTGGAATGCGAACCGCTGCTTAAGCCTCACCGGCAGTTTCTGTATTATAAGGCCTTTGAGATAGTACAGATGCTTAATGAGCTGAGGGAAGCAATGGGCGCGCGAGAGGCCGTCATTGGTATAAAGGATGCCCACGTTCATACGATCGCTGCCTGCAGGGAGGTCATCAGGGACTATCCGAAGGTCAGGGTGTGTCCGGTGAGATCGACCTACCCTATGGGAGATGAGGTGATCCTTATCTATGAGACCACGGGAAGGGTCATAAAGCCCGGCGGGATCCCCATAGATGAGAACGTGGTCGTTTACAATACGGAGACCATGTATAACCTTTACAGGGCGGTTCATGAGAACGAACCGGTCTGCGAAAAGCTTCTTTCGGTGGTGGGAGAGGTTGAGCATCCGATATCCGTATTTGCTCCGGTAGGCGCTACCGTCGGCGATGTCATAAAGGCAGCCGGGGGAGTGACCGTTAAGGAACCCGCTTATATCATGGGAGGCCCCATGATGGGAAGGCTGGGCTCGGAGGATACCCTGATCACGAAAACTACCAATGCCGTTATCGTCTTGCAGAAGGAGCATACGATGGTAAGGCGTATGGTTAAGAATATAGAGATAGAAAAGAGAAGGGCCGCGTCAGCCTGCTGCCAGTGCAGGACCTGTACGGATCTCTGCCCCCGTCATGCGCTGGGGCATCCGATCGAGCCTCACAGGATAATGAGGGCTGTGGCAAACAATGATGTGAGCGACCTTTCAGTGTTCATCAACTCGGCATACTGCTCAAGCTGCGGCCTGTGCGAGAACTATTCCTGTCCGCAGGGGCTTTCGCCGAGAAGCGTCATCGCACAGTTTAAGGCCGGCCTCAGGGCGGCAGGGATAAGAGCCGAGAAGATCGAGGAGCCCTGCAGGGTGGATAAGGACAGGGAGCTCAAAAAGGTCCCCGTTAAAAGGCTCAAGGCAAAGGTGGGACTGTATTCCTATGATGTTCCCGCCCCCTTTACCGATTCGGTCATAGAGGTTGACAGCGTAAGGATACCCATGAATCAGCATATCGGTGCGCCTGCCGCGGTTTCGGTAAAGACAGGGGACCGTGTCACAAGGGGACAGAAGATAGGAACGGCACCTGAGGGTCTGGGCGTCGCGATCCACGCCTCCATTGACGGAACGGTCGAAAGCGTAAATGAAAGAGAAGTCGTAATCAGAAGAGTAAAAGGAAACGAATAGGTTCGTTTCCCGTATATATCGAAAGGCAGATTATTTTATGGCACGTGCGATTGGAATGGTAGAGATCACAACTGTATCGAGCGGGTTTCTGGCCGCCGACGAGATGGCAAAGACCGCGGATGTTGAGGTGCTTCAGGCGGAGGTCACCTGTCCCGGGAAATTTGTCATACTGATAGCGGGAGAGCTTGCGGCGGTAAAGAGCTCGGTAGAAAGGGCTTCGGAGCTATGCCGTGAGAAGCTTATCGATACCTTTGTCCTGGGAAATCCTCATGAATCCATTTTCCCCGCGATCTACGGGACCTCAGAGCCTGAGGAGATAGACGCCCTCGGTGTGCTTGAGACCTATGACGTTGCGGCGATGATAGAGGCCGCGGATATAGCGGCAAAGACCGCGATCGTACAGCTCATTGAACTGAGGCTTGCAAAGGGGATGTGCGGGAAGAGCTATATGACCCTTACAGGGACCGTATCGGCGGTAGAGGCAGCTATAGAGAAGGCGAAGGCGGATGCCGGCGAGAAAGGCATGTTCCTTGACAGTGTGGTGATCGCCAATCCCTCGGACCGCATCAGAAAATATATCTTTTGAGAGGCAAAACTGTTATGCTTGCGGCGGAAAGAAGGAGCCGGATTTTAGAAAAGCTTTATGAGGAACGCTCGGTGGTGGTAAGCGAGCTGAGCAGGGAGTTTGAGGTTTCCGAGGAAACGATACGGAGGGATCTTGAAAAGCTTTCCGACGACGGTCAGGTTGTAAAAAGCTATGGCGGTGCCGTATTAAATGATAAGATGAGCATCGATCTTCCGTTCAATGTCAGGCAGAAGGAAAATCCGGGGGGAAAACAGAAAATAGCGGAGCTTGTCTGCAAAGAGATCGGCGACGGGGATCATATATTACTGGATGCCTCCACAACATCCGTTTTTATCGCCAGGAATCTTAAGCAGAAAAAGCGGATGACCATTATCACAAATTCAATAGAAAACCTTCTGGAGCTGTCGGAGGCTTCGGATATCAATGTTATTTCAACCGGCGGGGTATTTAATCCCGCGACCATGTCCCTTCTCGGAAGAAGGACCGCGGAGGTGATAAGGCTGTATAACGTGGATAAGGTTTTCATGTCCTGCAAGGCTATTGACAAGGAAAAGGGCATCATGGACGGAAACGATGATATATCCAGCATAAAGCAGGAGATGATCGCTTCGGCCTCGAGGGTATATCTGGCGGTGGATTCAAGCAAGTTTTCAAAGCTTGCCCTGTCAAGGATATGTCCCCTTTCATCCGTGGATGTGCTCATTACAGATAAGAAGCCCTCTGAGGAATGGATGAGGGCTTTTAAGGAAAACAATATCGAATGCATCTATGCAGAGTAATGAAATGTTGAGGGACGACTCATGAAAAGATCAAAAAGATTTGAGGCCCTGGATAAGAGGCCTGTGAATCTGGACGGATATATAAATGAATGGCCGGAAATGGGTTTTACGGCAATGAAGAGCCCGTATGATCCAAAGCCCTCTATCCGTATCGAAAACGGAAGGGTAACGGAGCTTGACGAAAAGCCCCGGGAGGAATTTGACTTTATCGATCAGTTCATAGCGGATTTCGCGATCGATACATCGAGAGCGGAAAGCTCTATGGCAGTGTCCTCGCTGGATATAGCTAGAATGATAGTGGATATCCATGTTTCAAGGAAGGAGGTCCTTGAGGTGGTGCGCGGGATAACTCCCGCAAAGATGGCAGAGGTCATAAACTGTCTTAATGTGGTGGAGCTTATGATGGGAATGCAGAAGCTCCGCGCGAGGAAAAAGCCGGGGAATCAGGCTCATATCACGAATCTTAAGGATGATCCGGTTCAGATAGCGGCTGATGCCGCGGAGGGTGCCTTAAGAGGCTTTGCCGAGGAAGAAACCACCATGGGGGTAGCAAGATATGCGCCCCTTTCCGCGATGGCACTGCTGATAGGGTCTCAGATCGGAAGACCGGGAGTGCTTACCCAGTGCTCGGCGGAGGAGGCTACCGAGCTTGACCTTGGCATCAGGGGCCTTACCACCTATGCGGAGACTCTTTCCGTATACGGAACGGAAAAGGTATTCATAGACGGAGACGATACTCCCTATTCCAAGGCCTTCCTGAATTCGGCCTATGCCTCCCGCGGGCTTAAGGTCCGCTTTACCTCAGGCTCCGGCTCAGAGGTCCTGATGGGGCACAGCGAGAAAAAATCCATGCTGTATCTTGAGTGCAGATGCCTTTATGTAACAAAGGGAGCGGGAAGCCAGGGGATACAGAACGGGTCGGTGAGCTGCATCGGAGTTCCGGGGGCGGTTCCTTCGGGGATCAGAGAGGTGCTGGGAGAAAATCTGGTGGCGGCGCTTTTGGGACTTGAATGCGCTTCCTCCAATGACCAGAGCTTTTCCAATTCGGATATGAGAAGGACTGCAAGGACGATGCTGCAGTTTCTTCCCGGTACGGATTTTATCTTTTCGGGGTACGCGGCAGAGCCCAACTATGACAACATGTTTGCGGGATCGAATTTTGATGCCGAGGATTTTGATGATTACAATGTATTACAGCGTGATATGCAGGTGGACGGGGGTCTTCGTCCCGTAACGGAGGAGGATGTCATCCGTGTAAGGAACAGGGCCGCGAAGGCAGTTCAGGCTGTGTTCAGGCAGTTAGGGCTTTCACCTGTGTCAGACGAGCAGGTAGAGGCTGTGACCTATGCCCACGGAAGTAAGGATACCCTTCCGAGAGATGTCACCGCGGATCTTATGGCGGCAGAGGATGTGCTTAAGAGAGGGATCACCGGGATAGATGTGGTAAGGGCGCTTGCCGAAACAGGCTTTGAGGATGTGGCTGAGAGCGTTTTAAACATGCTCAAGCAGAGGGTTGCCGGGGATTACATGCAGACCGCGGCGATCCTTGACAGGGATTTCCGTGTTCTTTCCGGAGTCAATACTCCCAATGATTATATGGGACCGGGAACCGGCTACAGGGTAGACGGAGAGCGATGGGAGGAGATCAAGAGGATCCCCCATATAATAGATCCGAAGGACATATAGACGGATCGGAGCAAACTGAAGTCTGCGCCTGAGCGCACGAGCTGCAGGGCAGATCGGGAGGGTATGATGCAGTATAGTGAAGAATACATAAACCGGATCGCGGAGCTTATAATCTCTGAGATCAGAAAAAGGAGCGATAAGGACGGCGGGTCCTTCACGGCGGAAGAAACCGGGTTTAAGGGCACTGCGGACGGACTGGCAGGCAGAGACCGTATAAATCCCGAGAAAACCTCCTATGCCGATTTCCCCAGGGCAAAGCAGGGAAATGATCCGAAGGAGGTCGTCATCGGTGTGGGTGCCGCCTTTCAGAGAGAGATAAAAAAGACGATCTGCGGAATACCTCTTGACGAGGTGCTTAAAAATGTTAAGGCGGGGATCGAGGAAGAGGGAATGATCCCAAGGGTGGTCAAGATCCTTGACACCTCTGACGTATGCTTTATGGCTCTGGAGGCTGCGAAGCTTTCAGGCTCGGGCATAGGCATAGGGATACAGTCAAAGGGTACCACCGTTATCCATCAGAGGGATCTGTATCCGCTTTCCAATCTTGAGCTTTTTCCGCAGGCCCCTCTTATGACCCTTGAGACCTACAGAAGGATAGGGCAGAATGCGGCAAAATATGTTAAGGGAGAGCAGGTGACTCCGATCCCCTGTGAAAACGATCCCATGTCAAGGCCAAAGTACCAGGTAAAGGCGGCTCTTATGCACATAGCGGAGACAGAGCAGTTAGATCCTGCGGTCGGAAAGATAGAGTGGGAGGGTTGAGATGCGCTATCCTTTAGGTGAATACGAAAAAGACAATATAACCTCCAAGACAGGAAAAAAGCTCAGTGACATCACTCTTGACGAGGTCAGGAAAAACCATGTGGAGGCTGAGGACATAAAGATATCTCCCGAGGTGTTAAAGGCCCAGGGACAGGTCGCGAGGGAGGCCGGGAACGCTCCGATGGAGAAAAACTTTGAGAGAGCGGCGGAGCTTGTTAATGTTCCCGATGATGTGATCCTTAAGATGTATGATAAGCTGAGGCCTAACCGCTCCACAAAGCTGGAGCTTGTTACCATGGCTAAGGAGCTTCTGGAAAAATACGACGCAAAAAACTGCGCGAGGCTTGTTATGGAGGCGGCAGAGGTATACGATAAGAGAGGGATACTTAAGTGAGTATCGGTAAGACCGGGCAGATAAACATGATCGCGGGTGTCGATATCGGAAATTCCACTACCGAGGTCTGTATCGGAGAGGTTCTGCCGGATAAGCATATCCGTTTCCTGAGCAGTGCTTCGGTAAGGACTACGGGCACCAAGGGGACTGTGGACAATGTTTTTGGCATAAGGAATGCCCTGAAAAAGGCGGTCAAGCCCCTTGGAAAGGAAATAAATGATATCGATCTGGTAAGGCTTAACGAGGCCGCTCCGGTCATCGGAGACACGGCGATGGAGACCCTTACCGAGACCATAATCACCGATTCCACCATGATAGGACATAACCCTTCTACTCCCGCAGGGGCCGGACAGGCCGTGGGGGAGCTCCTTTTATTTGAAAGGCTTGACAGAGGGAAGGAGGGTGTGCCCTATATTGTTGCGGTCCCGGAAAGCTGCGGCTATGATGTTATCGCTGACAGGATAAACCGTGCATCGGAAAGGCTTACGATCGTAGGGCTGATACTGCAGGCGGATGAGGCCGTGCTTGTAGAGAACAGGCTGAAAAACAAGCTTCCGATAATCGATGAGGTAAGACGCATCGAGAAGCTCCCTGACGGAGTGCCGGCCGCAATAGAGGTGGCACTTCCGGGACAGAGCATCACGATGCTCTCAAACCCCTATGGGATAGCTACCCTCTTAAAGCTGAACGCGGAGGAGACAAGGACTATCACTCCCATAGCAAAAAGCCTGATAGGGAAGAGGAGCGCGGTAGTCATTAAGACTCCGGGAGGAAACGTAAAGGAAAACGTTCTGCCTGCGGGTGAGATATATTTTTACCCTGAGGAGGATAAAAGCCCGGAGAGTGAGTATAAGGATTATTTCAGCACCCCCGGGGGGTCTCCGGTTAAGACGGCTGCAGTTTCCGTTAACCTTGATGAGGGCGCCGAAAACATCATGAAGGCCCTTAAGAAAGCCGGAAACATAAGAGATACCGGGGGACAGGCCGGCACCAACGTGGGAAACATGCTCCTTAAAATAAAGCGGGAGATGTGGGATACCTACGGTTACGAAAAAACTGACGTCCGCATAACCGACATACTTGCCGTTGACACCCTGGCGCCGGTGCTCATCTCCGGTGCGCTTGCGGGGGAGACCTGTCTTGAAAAGGCTGTGGGGATAGCTGCCATGGTAAGGACCCAGAGGCTTCCGATGCAGGACATAGCCGACAGGCTTGAAAAAGAGGACGGCCTTTTGGTAAGGGTTGCGGGCGTGGAGGCTGTGATGGCCTCTATAGGCGCGATGACCACACCGGGAACGAAGCTTCCCCTGGCAATGTTAGATATGGGAGGCGGCTCTACGGATGCGGCCCTGGTCGATGAGAACGGTCACATAACCCTCACCCATCAGGCGGGGGCGGGAGAGCTTGTTTCAATGCTGATACAGACCGAGCTCGGCCTTAAGGAAAGACAGAGCGCGGAGCAGATAAAGAGGTATCCTCTGGCGAAGGTGGAGAGCCTTTTCCATATGAGGATGGAGAGCGGTCAGATAATGTTCCTTGAGGAATCCATCGATCCGCATTTTCTCGGAAGCGTCATCCTTCTTACCGAAGGAGGCTTCGTAAGGATCGAAGAGGAGCTTCCGATGGAGAAGATAGTACAGGTAAGGAAGGAAGCAAAGCGCAAGGTCTTTCTGACCAACGCCCTAAGAGCGCTTGAAAAGGTGGCCCCGGGAGGAGAGCTTAGGAACATTTCCAATGTCGTTCTTGTGGGAGGCTCCGCAAAGGATTTCGAGATCCCGGAAATGCTTACGGAGGAATTTGCCGCTTACCGGATAGTATGCGGAAGAGGGAACATAAGAGGCACAGAGGGACCGAGAAATGCGGTCGCGACAGGCCTTGTAATGTCTTATGTCGGAGAGCTCTGATGGTAATAAGAAGACCGTCTGTTTTTATATATACATACCGTCCCGATGCGGAGAGCCTTAGGGAGATCTGTGCGGGGATCGAGGAGGAGGGAGTCTTCTTCGAGGTGTTTGAACGTGAGGAAAAAAAATGCGCGGAGCTTGCCTGGGAGGCAGCCAGGGACTCGATGCTCGGCTCGGGGATAGGGATAAACGGGGGCTTTGCCGCGCTTTCCATAAGAGGGCTTAAGGAGGGAGAATGCGCTGATATCCTTAATGAGCCCGATAAGCGTGCTTTAAGAAGGCTTGGGGGAAACAGTGCCAGGATAGTAAAGAAGCAGGCGTTTAAGGTACCGTCAGGGCCGGAGGAAGGTTAATATGAAGATATATACAGGAACGGGAGATACCGGAAGGACTTCTTTGCTTACCGGGGGAAGGGTATCCAAAACGGACGACAGGATAGAACTGTTAGGTACTATCGATGAACTGAACAGCGCCATAGGACTTGCAAAGGCGGCATCGCCGGAAGAGCTTAAGGAGGCCCTGTCAGGTAAGCAGAGGCTGCTTATGAAGATAATGTCGGGGATAGCCGATCATACGGCGTCCTCGTATAAGGTGACCAAGGAGGAGGTCTCCGGGATAGAGGCGGAGATAGACAGCCTGGAGAACAGCTTCCCAAGGGTTAAGGACTTTGTCCTTTACGGAGGAGCGGAGCTGTCCGCAAGGCTTGATATGGCAAGGGCGATCGCAAGAAGAGCGGAAAGACGCTTTTACAAGGCGGCACAGTACTATGAAGCCGACAGTCAGGCACTTAAATACATAAACAGGCTGTCCGATTATCTTTATGTGGCGGCGCGCTTTGCGGACGCCGTTCTGTAAGGAGGTAAAGGAAAATTGAATTTTATAAAAACTCCCGTTAAGGGAATGTGCGATATGCTGCCGGAGGATATGAGGCTGAGGCAGCGGATACTTTCGATGATACGGGAAAGCTATTCCAGATACGGCTTTATGGAGATAGAAACTCCGGCGATGGAGCACATAGAAAATCTTCTTTCGGATCAGGGAGGAGAAAACGAGAAGCTTATCTTTAAGGTCATGAAAAGAGGGGCTTCTTTTGCGTCAGCCCTTGAAAAGGAGCAGTATGACGCTCTTGCGGATTCGGGAATGCGCTATGACCTTACGGTTCCGTTAGCAAGGTATTATGCCGCAAACAGCGAAAGGCTTCCCTCACCCTTCAAGGCTTTGCAGATCGGAAATGTATGGAGGGCCGATAATCCGCAAAAGGGACGCTTCAGGCAGTTTACCCAGTGTGACATCGATATCCTGGGGGATGAGAGCAATCTTGCCGAGATAGAGCTTATAGGTGCCACCTCTGATATGCTGCTTAAGATATTTCAGGGGACCGAGGTTTCGGGACTTACCGTTCATATAAATGACAGGAGGATACTGCGGGCAGCCTGCCTGCAGGCCGGCTTTAAGGAGGAGGATATCAAGTCCGTTCTTATCTCTCTTGACAAATATGATAAGATAGGTGCAGAGGGAGTACGAAAGGAGCTTACGGAAAACGGCTTTTCGGGAGAGTGCGCCGACAGGTATCTTAAGCTCTACGATACGCCGGAAACGGACTGTGAAAGCTTCTGCAGCGGTATAGACAAAGAGTACCTTAAGCCGGAGGACACGGAAAGCCTTAATACGGTGATAGAGAGCGTTAAAGCCATGGCGGATCAGAGGATGAGCATAGTGTTCGATCCCTCTCTGGTGCGCGGAATGGGCTATTATACCGGGACTATCTTCGAAATAACCCTGAATGGGTACAATTTCTCCATCGCGGGCGGCGGAAGATATGATGAGATGATCGGAAGGTTTTCGGGGAACAGGGTATGCGCCTGCGGCTTTTCCATCGGCTTTGAGCGTATCATAACCATACTTAAGGATATGCTGAAGGATTCGGAAAAGCTTCCTGAGGGGAGCCTTGCTGTCCTGGTGCATAAAAATGTTCCTCAGAAGCAGAAGATACAGGTATTTTCGGAGGCTATGAAATTAAGAAGCGAGGGCAGGACGGTTTCCGTACTTCCGATGAAGAAGAACCTGAACGCCCAGTTTAAGCGGCTGGAGGAAGAGGGCTATACCGAATTTAAGAAGGTATATCCGGAGGACTGAGCTGTTTCATGTAACTGTTCACCAGGCTGAACAGTTACCGTTTTATTACATTAAGAACAGGAGATTGCAGTAAATGAAACTTGAAAAGCTGGTTGGGGAGAGGTTTAAGGAGCGTCCTTCGGAGTGTCAGATCGAAAGCCATGCGATCATGGTAAAGGGCGGGTATATGAAGTATGTGGGAAACGGGATATACTCCTCCCTTATGCCACTTAAAAGGATCACCAGAAAGATAGAGCAGATCTTAAGAGAGGAAATGGATGCGATAGACGGACAGGAGGTACAGTTCCCCGTATGCATGCCCGCGGCCCTCTGGGAGGAATCCGGGAGATACGAAAGCATAGGAAGCGAGCTTCTGCGCTTCACCGACCGGACCGGAACGAAGATGGTCCTCGGCATGACGCATGAGGAGGCCGCCGTACACCTTGTAAGAGAGTACGGGAACACCTACGCAAGGTATCCGTTCATGATATATCAGATACAGACAAAGTTCAGGGATGAAGCCCGTCCCAGAGCAGGTCTTATCAGGGTAAGAGAGTTTACCATGAAGGATGCCTACTCCTTCCATACAAGTCAGGAGGATCTGGAGCAATATTACGAAAGATGCCATAAGGCATATGAGAGGGTTTTTGCGCGGGCTGGGATCCCTGAGGTCATATCTGTAAAGTCCGATTCCGGAATGATGGGAGGAAGTGTTTCCCATGAATTTATGCTCCTTACCCCTGTGGGAGAGGATTCAATAGCTATCTGTAAGGAGTGCGGGTTTTCCGCAAACATGGAGGCTGCCGAATCCATAATTAAAAATGAAGCGGACAGCGTTCTTTCTGAGCTTAAGGAAGTATATACACCCGATATACATACGATAGAGGAGGTCTGTGATTTCCTTAAAATGGATGTGAAGAAATCCTGCAAGGCCGTGGTATATCAGAAAAACAGGGACGATCAGTACGTGATAGTTTTCCTTCGCGGGGATATAGAGGTCAACGAGGCAAAGCTCAGGAATCACCTGGGAGAGGAGGTTCATCCCGGGGTCATAACAGAGGAATCGGGAATAAATCCGGGCTATATAGGACCGATAGGCCTGCCTGACGGAATAACTGTAGTTATCGATTCCTCACTCGAGGGTGCGACCAATCTGAGCTGCGGCGCAAATAAAAAGGAGTACCACTTTATCGGTTTCACTCCGGGAAGGGATCTTCCTTCGGACACGGAATATGCGGATGTCGGAAAGATCCTTGAAGGCGGGATCTGCCCGGTATGCGGGAAGCCTTCGATCACAATATCCAGAGGTATAGAGGTAGGTAATATCTTCCAGCTGGGGACCAAGTACACAAAGAGCATGGGGATGACCTATACGGATGCGAACGGAGAGCAGAAGATCCCGATAATGGGCTGCTATGGTATCGGGGTCGGAAGGCTTGCCGCCTCTGTATGTGAGGCGCACCATGACGACTATGGCCCGATCTGGCCCATGAGTATCGCCCCATGGCAGGTTCACCTCTGCGGTATGAGGATAGATAATCCGGAGATCAGGGAGACCTCCGACAGGCTTTACGAAGAGCTTATGGGCCGCGGGCTCGAGGTGATCTATGATGATCGTGACGTAAGCGCCGGGGTCATGTTCTCGGATGCAGACCTTTTAGGGGTCCCCGTAAGGGTCATCGTAAGTCCCAGGAACCTTAAGGAAAATATTGTGGAGATATCAAAAAGGGATAAGAGCTTTTCCGAAAGGGTCCCGGTTACGGAAGCGGCGGAGAGAATAAGTGAGCTCGTTAAAAAGGAGCTTTCCGCTTACTGATAAGATATGAATCATAAATAAAAACGGCAGCTGATTGCGTTCACGAGTATAGAATACGAAAGAAGGACAGTAAATTGAAGAAAAATTTCTACATTACAACACCGATATATTACCCCTCCGGGAATCCTCATATAGGACACTGCTATACCACGGTCGCCTGTGATTCCATTGCAAGATACAGAAGGAAGCAGGGCTATAATGTAATGTTTCTGACAGGAACGGACGAGCATGGCCTTAAGATAGAGCAGAAGGCCAGGGCAGAGGGCCTGACGCCCATGGAGTACCTTGACGGGACCGTGGCTAAGTTCAAGGAGCTGTGGTCTTATATGAACATAAGCTATGACAGGTATATCCGGACCACCGATGATTACCACGTAAAGAGCGTTCAGGCCATATTTAAGAGGCTGTACGATAAGGGTTATATTTACAAGGGGACCTATGAGGGAAAGTACTGTACCCCCTGTGAAAGCTTCTGGACCCCGTCCCAGCTTGTGAACGGAATGTGCCCGGACTGCGGAAGGCCGGTGGTGGATGCTAAAGAGGAAGCCTATTTCTTTAAGATGTCAGAATTTTCAGACAGGTTGGAAAAGCTTCTTCTGGAAACCGATTATCTGCAGCCGAAGACCAGGGCAGTGGAGCTTGTGAACAATTTTATAAAGCCGGGGCTTGAGGATCTGTGTGTTTCAAGGACCAGCTTTAAATGGGGTATCCCTGTGACCTTCGATCCAAAGCACGTTGTATATGTGTGGATAGATGCCCTCAGCAACTATATCACCGCTCTTGGTTATGAAAATGATGCCTATAACGATTACGAGACCTTCTGGCCGGCAGACATACATATGGTGGCAAAGGACATAATGAGGTTTCATGCGCTCATCTGGCCCGCAATGCTTATGGCGCTTGAGGAGCCGCTGCCGAAGCATCTTGCCGTACACGGCTGGATAACCTTTAACGGGCAGAAGATGAGCAAATCCATGGGAAATGTCGTGGATCCCTTTGTTCTCGGAGAACGCTACGGGACCGATACGGTCCGTTATCACATTTTAAGAGAGATGGCCCTGGGAGCGGATTCCAGCTTTTCCAACGAGGTGATGATAAACCGGATCAACTCCGACCTTGCAAACGGTCTTGGCAACCTTGTTTCAAGGACCGTTGCCATGGCGGATAAGTATTTCGGGGGTACTCTGCCTAAGGACAGAGAGGAAGCGCCTGTAGATAAGGAGCTTATAGAGCTTGCGACCTCCATAAGGGACGAGGTTGACAAATACATGGATAATACCCAGCTGAACCTTGCTCTCGCGGAGATATTCAGGCTTGTGGACCGCTCGAACAAATATATCGATGAGACAGAGCCCTGGATACTCGGAAAGGATGAGAGCAAAAGGGCAAGGCTTGCCGCAGTCCTCTATAATCTGCTTGAGTCCGTAAGGATAGCCTCATCCCTTCTTTCCTCCTTCATGCCCTCAACGATGCCAAAGGTGTGGGAGCAGATCGGAGCCTCTGAGGAGGACGTGTCCTATGAGAACGCGAACCGCTTTGGAGTACTGCCTCCCGACGTTACGGTAAAAAGAGGGGAGATCATCTTCCCGAGGATCGATATCGAAAAGGAGATAGAGGAGCTGAATGAGATCATAAGGAATAACGAACCGCAGGAGAAGAAGCCCGAGATCGAGCCCTTCGGAGCCGCTATAAAATATGAAGATTTTGAAAGGGTGGATCTGAGGGTAGGAAAGGTCATTTCCTGTGAAAAGGTCAGGAAATCAGATAAGCTGCTGGTCCTTAAGATCGACGACGGCGTATCGGAAAGGCAGATAGTATCGGGTATTGCAAAGAGCTACGAGCCGGAGGAGCTTATCGGGAGAAAGCTGTCCTTTGTCGCGAATCTTGAGCCAAGGAAGCTTATGGGACTTGAAAGCTGCGGGATGCTCTTGTCCGCCGAGGCTTCAGATGGGAAGTATAAGCTGGCGTTTGCGGACGATAAGGTAATAAACGGGGCAAAGCTTTGCTGAGGTTCGTTTGAGGTAACAGTTCGCCTTTCGATGAACTGTTAATAAGCGCCGGGGTTGTGTGGGATATGCAGATCATAAGAAAGTCCGTCTCTTTGCGGCTACAACTCACTAGACTTAAAAATTGCTTTTCATCAAGTGAGTTGTGCAAAAGCTCAGATACGGACTTTTTATGATCTGCATATCCCGCCGGGGTTATAAGGTATTAAGTCCGGCTCAGAAGCGCAGAGATCAGGAGGTCTGCAGCTCATATATTACCCTGTATATACCGTCTTTCTCAATCAGCTCCTCGTGAGTCCCCTCCTCCAGTATCCTTCCCTTATCCATCACATAGATCCTGTCGGCGTTCATGAGCGTCATTACTCTGTGAGATATCAGTATGACGGTCGAGCCTTTTGTACGTTTTGTGACAGAGCGCCTGATCTTAAGGTCAGTCTGCGCATCCACTGCCGACAGGGAATCGTCAAAAATGCAGATCTGAGGCCTTTTTATAAGCATCCTTGCGATCGCCGCACGCTGCTTCTGTCCGCCCGAAAGGGTCACTCCTCTTTCCCCCACAAAGGTATCATAGCCATGATCCAGTCTTTCCGCGGCCTCTGAGAGCATGGAGGTCTCCGCGGCCTCAGCGATCAGTTCTTTGTCCGCCTCATCCACGGAAACGGCTATATTTTCAGCAAGCGTACCCGAAAAAAGATACGGCTCCTGCAGGACAAAGCCGGTATTGTTCCTGAGATAGGCTGTATCTATATCCCTGATATCCACTCCTCCTATGGATATCTCTCCCTGACCCTCAGGCAGCGGATAGAGCTTGTCCAGAAGGTACATAAGTGTGGATTTCCCTGATCCTGTGGCCCCTAATATGCCCGTGGTGCCTCCGGCTTTGAGCTTCATATTAAGGCCGTTCAATACCTCCTTTGTATCCCCGGCATAGGAAAAGTGTATATCCTTAAGAAGGATATCTCCGTTAAGGGAGGGTCTGAGGGCTCCCCCGTCCTCCTCTACGGTGCTGTCAAGTATGAAGCGTATACGGTCAAGCGATACATCTGCCTTACTCTTTTCGGAGATCACACGGCCAAGGTTTCTGACCGGCCTTGAGAGCATGATATTGTAGGATATAAAAGCAAGATAGTCGCCCGCCGAAAGCTCCCCGCCCACACAGAAATAAGCTCCCAGCGCAACGATAATGAGGATCTGCAGCCATCCTATGAGATCATTTGCCGCCCAGAACACAGCTCCGAGTCTCATGAGCTCCACCCACATTTCGGTATAAGAGTTATTTTTCTTCTCAAAACGCTTCCGTTCGTAATTCTCTCTGCCGAAGGCCCTGACTACGCGGATACCGGTGAGGTTCTCCTGTGCAATGGCGGAGAGCTTCCCCTCCTCCACATCAGCCTTTAAAAAGGCGCTTCTCATCCTGCCATGGAAATACATGGAGTAAAGCACCACGACAGGTATCATCAAAGCGGCACAGAGAGTAAGCCGTGTATGTATACCGGCCATAAAGACCAGTGAGAGAACTATAAGCATTATTATCCTTAAAAGCTCTGACAGCTGCTCCGAGATAAAGTTTTTGATGGTCTCAACATCGGAGGTGCACCGTTGTATGATATCTCCCGTGTGTACCTCCTGATACCAGGAAAAGGGGAGGCGTACTATGTGAGAGTAGAGAAGGTCTCTGGTCCGCTTCACCAACCCCTCGGTGCCGCGTGCATTGCAGATCTGGGCTAAATACCTGAAGGCGGCTGCGGCAATGGCAATAAGAAGAACCGCCGCGGCGGTCAGAGGAAGGAGCTCCGGCTTACCGCTCAAAAGCGAATCGACCGAGTACCCCACTATCCGCGGACCCGCAAGATCTAAGAGAGTAACTGCCGCGGTAAATATTACGGTAAGCGCAAAATATACTCCGCTCCCTTTAAGTAATCTGATGATCATTCATGCCTCCGTAAGACGGTTTAAAACTGTGAGTTAAAGGACTGTGCCGTATACAGGTCGTGATAATAGCCGTTTTTCTTAAGAAGCTCCTCATGTGTTCCCTGCTCCACGATCTTTCCATCCTTCACCGCCAGGATCGTGTCCGCCTGGACAATTGTGGAAAGCCTGTGGGCGATGACAAACGAGGTCCTGCCCTTTATAACGGTACGGATGGCCTTTTGTATTTTCTGCTCCGTTATAGTATCTATTGAGGAGGTCGCTTCATCAAGAATGAGGATGGCGGGATCTGAAAGAATGGCTCTCGCAAAGGACAGAAGCTGTCTTTCGCCCATGGAAAGCGAGCCGCCGCCTTCACCTATCTCACCGTCAAGCCCTCCCTCTATCCTGTCAAGGATATATTCCGCCTCCGCAAGGCGAAGTGCTTCAAGTATCTCCCGGTCGGAGGCATCAGGCCTTCCGTATCTCAGATTGTCCCTGACAGTCCCGGAAAAAAGATGGGGAGACTGCAGTACATATCCGATATGACTGTGAAGCCAGAGCTGTGACCGCTCCTTTACGTCCTTTCCGTCTATCAGGATCTGTCCGGAGGTCGGTTCAAAAAAACGGCATACCAGGTTCACAAGCGTGGTCTTTCCTGCACCCGTTTCCCCGACTATGGCTACGTTTGAAGCCTTTGGAACCTTAAGATTGAAATTGAGGAGTACATATTCCTCTCCATCCGGATAACGGAAGGAAACATCCCTGAATTCGATGTCGCCTTCAATTCCTTCCCAGTTTTCCTTTTTGGGATGAAAGCTGTCCCCGTATTTTTCGATGATCTCAGGTGGATCAGAAACCTCGGATTCCGTCTCAAGGAGCTCTATAAGCCTTTCGGCGTTTGCCCTTACCTCGATAACTGCTGAGATGGTCCTTATCAGGTTCCTTATGGGCTCCAGCATTCCAAGAGCGTATGACATAAAAACGGTCATGGTCCCGATCATTACGATCCTCTCCTGTGTGAGCCTTCCGCCCTGGAGTAGCATAAGGGACAGGGCCGCGGATGAAGCAAGCGTCACGGACGAGGAGAAAAGAGCGGAAAAATGAGAGGCTCTTACTGCATGCCGGCGATACTCCTCACTCTGCTCACTAAAGCGATGCCCCATTTTATCCTCGATGACGAGGGCCTTTATGGTCCTTGCACCCGTGATCCCTTCATTAAAGCTTCCTACTATCCTCGCATTGCTTTCCCTGACCCTCCGGTTTACGGCGATCAGCCTTCTCTGGAAATAGAAGCTTATGGCAAGCGCTGCGGGGACAAGAAGGAGATTTAAGAGAGCAAGCCTTACATTAACGAAAAACATCACTATGAGGATGAGGATAAGATATGAGCCGTCCCATACGATATCCATGAGCCTCCAGGAGGCAAGCATCCCGAGCTTTCCGGTATCGCCCATCACCCTTGAATGTATATAGCCTACGCTGTTCTGATTAAAATATGAAAAGGAGAGAGTCTGCAGATGGCTGAAGGCCGCGTTTCTGAGATCCCTGTCTACAGACATCTCCACCCTTCCGGAAAGGCACATGCAGATATAGTTTCCTGTGGTCTGTATCAACAGTACAAGGATCCAGGCAATGGAGAAGGGCAGCAGTGTATCAAGGGTTTTGCGCCCCGCGAAATGCTCTATGGCATATCTGTTAAAAAGTGGAAATACAGAATCTGCTATTCCGCTCAGGATACCTAACAGGATCATGACAAAGATTGTCCTGCGGTAAGGACGGACTATGGGAAAAAGTTTTTTTATCCAGTTTGAGTCGGCTTCATTTCTTTTCTTCAACTCAGCTGCCCCGCTATCGGTAGTGTGTCAGGCTCAGAGATGGCGTGAGGCCATTGCCTTACAGTTGCGTATCAGTTATTATAGACGATGATAAAACGTTATTCAAGTGCGCGGAATTACTCAGGAGACATGGAAAATAATAATATGAAAAGAGAAGAAAAACATACGCGGTGTCCCGAAAAGAAATGCTTTAATCCCGGTAATCTTCTGTATCCTCTTCCGGCGGTCATGGTTACCTGCGGGGATATGGAGAGATCAAACATCATAACGGTTGCCTGGGCGGGAACCGTATGCTCGGATCCCGCAATGGTCTCGATATCGATAAGGCCGGAAAGATACTCCCATGGGATCATAAGCTCCACCGGTGAATTTGCGGTAAATCTTGTTACACGAAAGCTTATAAGGGCCACCGACCTTTGCGGGGTCATATCCGGAAGGAATACGGATAAATTCAGGGAGACCGGGCTTACAAAGGCGCAGGCCTTCAAGGTGAGCTGTCCTGTCATTGCCGAAAGCCCGGTGAGCATCGAATGCAGGGTTCAGAAGATCGTAAAGCTTGGGACCCATGACATGTTTCTGGCACGGGTCCTGTGTCTGGATGTTTCGGAAGCCGTTATCGACAGGACCGGGAAATTCCTGCTCAACAGTTCAGGGCTTGCCGTATACTCCCATGGAGAATATTTCTCGCTGGGGGAGAAGCTTGGAAGCTTCGGATATTCAATAAGGAAAAAACCGAAGAAGAAAACAGATAAAAAGCGGCGAGGCTAGCTCATTGTTATGAGCTGCCCGATAAAAGCCCTTCATTATTATATGAATACATATTTTTCCATTCTGCGGAAGGCTTCCTCCAGTAAGGCGCGAGGTGACGCCAGATTGAGACGGATATGACAGGGGCCCTCAAAGAGCCTTCCATCCTGCCAGCCGACGCCGACACGCCAGCCTGCGTTTATGACCTCATCGATGGTGCGTCCGTTTTTTTTGCAGTATTCCGAGCAGTCCATAAACAGCATATATGTTCCCTCAGACATGCTGCAGCTTACGCCGTCAAATGAACCGTTGATATATTCATGCGCCCAGCGGGCATTTCCCTCAAGGACCTCAAGAAGCTCCTCCATCCACTCACGTCCCTCAGCACTGTATGCTCCGATGAGGGCATGCATTGAGAGAACGTTCATTTCGTTGTAATGTGTTTTTTCGGCGTGTTCCGTAATAGCTCTGCGCAGTCTGTCATTGTAGATGATATGATAGCTTCCAACAAGACCTGCCAGGTTGAAGGTCTTGCTGGGCGCGTATGCCGCTGCCGTATGCTCCTTTGACCATCTGCTCACGCACTGCGTGGGGATATGCTTATGGCCCTTAAATGTCAGGTCCGCCCATATCTCATCGCTCAGGACCGTAACCTCATTAGCCTCAAATACCTGCATCGCTCTCTCAAGCTCAGGCATGGTCCATACACGTCCCGTCGGATTGTGCGGTGAGCAGAAAACGGCAGTCCGTATATTGAACTCCTTTATTTTTCTGTCCATGTCATCATAGTCCATGCTCCACCTTCCGTTCCCGTCACGGATGAGGGGGCTGTATACGGAATGCCTTGAAAGTCCTTCTATATCATCCTTAAATCCAACATATACGGGACTGTGGAGCAAAATGTGATCTCCGGGCTTTGTAAGCACCTCCACAGCGCTTGACAGGAATCCGTGCACGCCGTTTTCATACCCGATCTGCTCCACCGTAAGCTCCTTATGATAACCGCCGCTCTTACGCCAGTTTATGATGGACTGATAATACTCATCAGAGTAGTTGTAATATCCAAACAGAGGATGCTCCGCCCGCTCGATGATATGCCGTGTTATGGAGGGGCAGGTCGCAAAATTCATATCCGCCACCCACAGAGGGATGAAATCAAAACCTTCCCCGGGAAGCTTTGGTTCAGTTCCCCATTTATGTGTGCCGACTGAATCATAGGCTGAGGCATCCTTACCTCTTCTGTCGATTATAGTTGTAAAATCATATTTCATTCAGCTTTTTCTCCCCACGGCGGCACACCCTCAGGTGAACTGCCGCGTCTCCTTTCGATCCTTTCTTTATTCATAAATAATCCTGCAGGGCAGCAGCATCCGGCTTACAGGCTTTGGTGCAGTAGCATAAAATCCTCGATCCGCAGCTGCCGGTCGATCCAGCTTACCTGCTTTGCTTTTCGGACAATATCGCCAGGGCGCAGGTGACCGATGATAAGCGGTGACTCCGGGTCGTGTGCTGCCATATTTTTACGAACGACCTCTGCATCCGCGTTGGCATAGCAGTACCTGCAAAGATGACCACAGGTATTGTACTGACCAATGTCTCCTGTGATGTAACAGGCGCATTCCCTGCGGTTGTTCGGATTTGGAGGTGCGTTCAGATGAAAGCCGATGGCGGCTTCAAGGGTATCAAGTGTCATACAGCCCGAGCAGTCGGCACCGGCAGCTTCAAGAGACGTGCTCTCTCCACAGGGCTTTATGACCATATCGTACTGTCTGCTGATATGTACCATGGCTTCAGTGAGCTGAAGCTGGCTGTCCGGGGGTACGCTCTGTGCCTCCGGATAATTACGGCGGACCTTATCATATAGATCTATGAAGCTGATGACACAGACGTTAGTGTGACCGCAGAGGGTGGCTGCCATTTTCCTGAAGGCGTCGATATGACGGGCGATGGTCCACTCCTGATCAATAATGATCGGATCATACCGCCATACGATGTTGTCCTTTCCCACAAGCCCGGAAAGCTCAATGAAGGCTTTGAGGACAGCGGATTTATCAGGTACATGCGGCTCAATATCACGGCCGTATGGCGTGATTGTCACAAACCAGTATTGACGGTAAGGGGCAAGCAGGTCCATATGCTTAAACATCGGCGCCGGATTCTTGGAGCAGAAGCAGATAAGATCCACTACGGCCGGATCAAGCTCATATCTGGTGACGGCTTTCGGATTGTAGGGATTCCGCACGAGGACATACCCCTCCTTAAGCCTGTTCGTAAACCATTCCGAATAAAACGCCGGGATGTCCGTTCGCTGTCCGGTTTGAATGATCATATCAGTTTCTCCATTGATCCCCTTGCTGCTGCATTGATTTCGGACGATACCTTTGCTGCATTCTCCATTTTACTACAGATCCGCGTGATGTTTTATACTGTTTTACACTTTTTTCACACTGAAAGGTAGTCGTCTTTACA
The DNA here is from genome assembly GCA_002368575.1 of Lachnospiraceae bacterium UBA3814. Classification (GTDB taxonomy): domain Bacteria; phylum Bacillota; class Clostridia; order Lachnospirales; family Lachnospiraceae; genus UBA2868. The sequence goes on from DFEA01000018.1 coordinate 62,854, forward strand.
TCGTAAATAAAGAGAAGCACCCGCTTACGCGAGTGCTTTAATTCTCTCACTTTATAAAAAAATTGGATGGGCGGCGTATCCATCATATCAGGTTCCCCGGGGGGGCGCAGGGTGCCTTTCCTGCTCGTCAATTTCTTTACAGCGTTAAATTAGCATTTTATGTCCGGTCAGTCAAGGTCTATTTGCTGGTTTTCTCAATTTAACATATCAAAATCTTCTTGTGTACAAAACCTGCTTATGATATCATATATCTAGTAATTCAGTCACAAAAGAATAGGGTACATGGTGTACCGCCTGAACAGAGCGGCAACTCTGTCAGGCAAAGCACAGCGGAATCAGCGCTGCACCATACAGATTGATCTGCGATACACTCAACGCTATTTTACCCCATTTGCATTAATGGGTAAAGTGATTTTTGCTTTGGGTGCTTTATCGATCAGATTGGTTTGTTGTATTTCCGATAAATAACGGATATGAAGTGTAGACGTACATTTCGTATCCGTTTTTTCTTTTGTCTGGGTTATGAATATGATGATAGGGCGGGCAGGATTCGTTTTGCCTTACCTATCATCATAGCGGACAATTAATAAAACCAAATTTGAAAGGAGAAGAATCAATGTTTTTTAAGAGATTGGTCACTCTGGTTCTGGCAACTGCCGTCGCTTTTACTTCACTTCCGTCAAGTATTGTCACTGCCACGGAAACGGAAGCCACGCCAATAAGCTTTGATGCAGTTATTCCTCATGAGATAGAAGAAACGCAGACCATTGGCCAAAAGGTGATAATGAATATTACATCTGATGCGTTTTCAAACTGGTATAAGCTGCCACTGGATAATTCTTATATGCTGAATGCTGAATTAAAATTTCCCTCTTCTTGTGAATGCGGTATATATGTCTATGATTTTACCGGTACACAATTATTTCGATTAACCGGAAGTGATTCTCGCCTTGTTATACCTCTTTTAAAAGGAGAGTATTATTTGTATGTATACTGTGGCGGCGCATCAGGAGAACCGAAAGGACAGATGGAATATGGTATTTATCCATTAGATGTAGATAGAAATTATCAGTCGTTTGTTGAGAGATATGACGATATGTCTACGAGAAACGATACATATGCTAAAGCAAGTATAATTGAGGTAGGTAAAACATATCACGGCATTCTGGGATCACAAAATCCCAATGATTACTATAAGATTACGGTAGGGGCCGGAGGAGCAGGGATACAGTATAATCTAACGTTCTATAATGCGAGAGGATTAGCGGATGATACTGAATTTGCTATCCTTGATGAAAACCTGAAGAGTTTATTACATCAACTTGGTAATGGTCTTTTTTATTATACGCTAAAAGAAGGGACATACTATCTACATCTGCATCGTGGTGCTGACGATGATTCTTCCTATGAGATCGTGACCACAAGTCTGGGTACACCTGAATCCAGTTTCACCGTTACCTTTAACACAAATGGCGGATCAAACGTTGCTTCTCAGACAGTAGCTTCAGGGGCAGCAGCTACAAAGCCCGCGGCTCCTGTTAAAGACGGTTATACATTCGGAGGCTGGTATCAGGACAGTTCTTTGACTACCCCATGGAACTTTTCCAGTCCGGTAACAAATGATATGACACTATATGCCAGGTGGGAAAAACAAGCAGCCTTCACCGTGACCTTTGACACAAATGGCGGATCAAGTATTGCATCCCAGACAGTATCTTCAGGGGCGGTGGCGACAAAGCCCGCTGATCCTGTTAAGGCTGGTTATATTTTCAAGGGCTGGTATCAGGACAGTACTCTGACTACGGCATGGAACTTTTCCAGTCCGGTCACGAAGGATATGACACTATATGCCAGGTGGGAAAAAGAAGTAACCTATACCGTGACCTTTAACACAAATGGCGGATCAAGTATTGCATCCCAGACAGTATCTTCAGGAGGGACAGTAACGAGACCTGCTGATCCTGTCTTGTCCGGATATACTTTCAGGGGCTGGTATCAGGATAGCGCTTTGACTACGGCATGGAACTTTTCCAGTCCCGTCACAAAGGATATGACACTATATGCCGGCTGGAATATCACTGTTGACAGGACAATTTCTGTTGGCAGAAAAACCACCTTAGCAGTAAACAAGAAAATTGCGAAGGTGAGCGTTTCTAATAAGAATATAGCAAAGGTAAAGAAGAAGGGTAAGAAAGTAATAGTTACCGGAAAAACACCCGGGGTCATCACCATCACTGCATATAATAAAAAAGGCAGAATTTTGGGAAGATGGGTGATTGGAGTAGAATAATTGGTATTGTTGATCAATCAGACTATGGGAGAGGATGGATCCTCTCCCAAGCAGTTTTATTATTTTAGCCTCCGTTTTGTTACGACTTCTCATGACGATTACAATCTCATAGAGATTTTCATTACATAGATCATGAGAGGATGAACCGGGAAGGAAAAGGGCCGTTAGAAGTTTACATTCCGTACAGGGAATAGTAAATAGCATTATGTGAGGTATATGGAGATATTACAATGGTTGAACGTCCTGAATTATTAGAATCTCTTAGATACTTGTACGATTCACTATTGGGTATAGAAAAAATCAGTGCTCAAAAGCAGCAACTGTTTAATAAAATAGACTCTTATAAACAGGAAATACAGAATGAACATAACAGGAGACGTTCTGCGGGAAACCGTGAAACCTTTGAAAAAGCAGGGGCCACGGCGACCAATGTCATAGGCATAGCTGTTACCGTGATAGTCCTGCTGGTCATTTACGGTATTATCGCGCTGATACTAATGGCTATGGGAGTGAGTGGCAAAGTAATAGGGGTATTGTTCTATGTATTTATGGTGGCCGGAGCAGGTATTGTTTATCTGATACTTAAGGGAACAGCATCTATGTCAAAGGACTCTGAAATAAGGAGGATGAGAACAGCAGAATCTGCTGTAAACAATATAGCAAACATTGAAGCTAAGATCAGGGAAATACAGGAAAAGCAAATACCGGAAACTGAAGCAAGGCTTATCATTGCCTATCAGGATTCTCAGGAGATCATAGAGGCATTCCCGCCGGATTACCGGTATACATACGCCGTTGGAAGGGTCATTTCATTTATTGAAAACCTGAGAGCTGACAGTATAAAAGAAGCATTGAATCTTTATGAAAAAGAGCTGTACCAGGACAGGATGCTGTCAGAACAAAAACATCAGACGCAGGCTGCTGAAGCCTCTGCCCAAGCAAACATGGCATCAGCCGCCGCGAATATAGTGACAGCCTTCAATACCGGACAAATAGCCAGCAATACAAAACAGATGGTTGGAACACTTCGGAATATAGAGGGGTATAGTGCTCAGACAGCAGCAAATACAGCAAGCATAGCAAACAGCGCAGCAGCTGCGGCAGCGAACAGCGCCAGGGCAGCTGCAAGTGCCGAAAGCATGGCGAACAGCGCTGCCAGAACGGAAGGCTATGCCAGGCAGATAAGGAACAGCTTATAAAATATAAAAAAACAACGGAAAAGTTTCTATCAGGAGGGAGACGCGTATGAAAAAAAGAATTCGCAGCATTTTAACAGGTATAATATGCTTTTCTGTTTTATTTAACAGCTTTTCCTCTGCAGCCTTTGCCGGAGAAGGTAAAATCCTTAGCCGGATGAAAGGGCCTGAGGAAGTATATACAAGCGAGGAAGAACGTATTTTTTCAGATAATGATCCTTTAATTAATGGAGTTAAGGATTTTGCCATGACAAACTTAACTTATGCAGCCATAAGAGAGGATAACTCTCTCTGGATGTGGGGCAGCAATTGCTCTGGACAAATAGGGATAGGAGAGTCAGAGGAATGTCTTAAACCTGCAAAAGTTCTTAAGGATGTAAAAAAGGTAGTCTGTTATGATTATGGCACTGCAGCCATAACTACTGATGGGAAACTTTATCTTTGGGGAGAGGGGGATTTTGTTTGTGACCACGATTGGTGGTATAAAAACAATACATCACCTACAGAAATAAAAGATTTCGCAAATGTTAAGGATGTTTATATATCGAAATCAAATTCAAGAGCTCCAACTTGTGCTGCCATAACATATGACGGCGATTTATGGATGTGGGGGTATGGAACTGCCGGACAATTGGGGCCAGATCATCGTTATATTGAGACAACTGCTGTCAGAATGCACGGGAACATAAAACAGGTATGGCCGGATAACTCAATAGTTGCTGCTCTGTCGAATGACGGGAAATTCTATATGTGGGGAGGCGGTTTTGCTGATACGCCGACAGTAATACTTGAGAATATAAAGGAAGCCCGTCAGTTCGGGCATTATTATATAGGTATTACATACGGTGATGAGGTTTATTATTGGAGTGACGGCACGATCGGCATGAGCCTGTCAGGTAAACAGCCGGTAAGTACGGAGCCTGTAAAAGTAATTGGAATACAAAATGCTGCTAAGCTGTGTGCCAGAGAACTTATCATTACAAGCGAGGGTAAGCTGTATCAAATTAATACAGATAATGCAGAAGCTTGTTTAGTTGCAGAAAGTGTGAAGGATGCCGGCGCATTTTATATGACCAGATCTGTTTGGTCGACTCCTTTTGAAGGGATTGTCTATACTACCATGGATGATACCATGTATGTTGCCTTGAAGGATCGTTCCTCTGGAGAATGGACTATCAAAGAGGCAAGAAGAGATATAGATAGTTTTTCTCTTCTGCCCGGAGATCCTGCCGGAGTTTATATAACAAAAGCCGGAGAATTATATCAGCTTGCTATAAAACAGGGTGATGGCACGATGGAGAAAACAGATCCTTTATTTCAGAATGTGAAGGATGTTTTATTTAAAGATGAAAGTCTTTGGGAATTTGATTATGCGGTGCTGACCAAAGACAAACAGCTTTATATGAAAGGGAGTAATCAGTATGGTCGGTATGGGGATGGGACAACAACAGACCAGGACGGGTTTGTGAAAGTTGTTTTCGGTGAAGAAGAGAATGAGGAATATACTGTTACCTTTGACACAAACGGAGGTTCAGTAGTAGATCCATTGATTATAGAATCCGACAATTTCCTCCCCAGACCTGCGGATCCTGTTAAAGATGGATATAGTTTTGATGGCTGGTACAAAGATTCAAACTATCAGAATAAATGGATTTTCGAAACAGACAAAGTTTCTGCGGACATGACATTATATGCAAAATGGACTGAAAAATCTTCAGAAAATGAAGGAAGTCTGTTTACTATAGGAGTTGATAATAACCATTTTGCACATAATGAAAGCACTTTGTTTAATGCCGGAGAAGTAAAACAATATGGATTTAAGAATGACAGTTATTGCGAACAGCTAAAAAATCTTGCTATTAATGAATTAGAGAAAAAAGGAATAGATGCTAACCGTACCGCACCCTGGAAAGGGAGCTGTTATGGTATTGCCACAACGATGGGGATGGTAAAGATTGGAAGACTTTCTATAGGCGATATTAGTTCTATAGGAGCACGAAATTATCATAGCCTTGAAGCGCCGGTGAGTAACCCGGTACTGTATGATTCAATTAATTTCTATCAGTGCGGTTATAGCTTGACGGCAATGAGAAACTCCCGTATGGCTTTTGCAGTGAAAAATTCTACAGATGATCCACTAAAACCATTTTTACAAAAACTGGTAGAAAGTACAAAAAACAATAATCCTGTGGTACTTTCTTATTGGGAACCAGGAGGTGGACATTCTATTTTGGCTTTAAATAGTGAATATGATTCCTCGAAGGATAAGTATATTGTTACAGTTTATGACGAGAATTGTGCTAAAGGATTAGTTGGGAAAGAGACGGAAAAAAAATCTGAGTTTATAGTTGAATCTGATTACTCATCCTTCAGCTATAAAACAGTAGATTACAACACGATTTTAGAAAATACATATACAATGCTGGAAATTCGTGATTTAAGCAAGATGCCATTAATAACCAAGATGGAGTCTGTTACACCTATGGCAGGTGAAGTAGAACCTGGCGATCCTTCAGGTAATCAGATGGTTCTGAGCATTCCTTGGAATGTGGAGACTACAATTGTTAACTCGAAAGGTGAGCAATTGATGTTTAAATCCGGAAAGATAAGCGGATCAATGAAAGTATATGATAGACAGTATACTTGCGCGGATAGTGCTTCCAGAGTGGAATTGTTTGTTGATAGAAGTGAAAAGTTTTCTGTGACGTCTGGAGCGATGGATGCGTGGATAATTGATTCTAGTGGCACCATGATTATCAGGGGTGATGAAATTAACTATGCTGAATTGTCATTATCTGACAAAAACATAAAGATTATTGGAAATTCCACCAATTATAAATTCGAAGGATATATATCTTCAGATAAGGATACCTTAATGTCTCTGTCCGGGTCGGCTACGGGGGATACTAATATTTCTGTAGATGGCTCGACAATCAGGGCATCTTCTACAGGGGCATTGAATGATGTAAGTTCAAAGACCTACCGAGGGAATGATACTACGGTAGAAACAGTTGAAAGGGCTGCGGACGGAAGCGTACACGCAACGGCGTCTGAAGCACCTGTTGGTGGGATTACGATCACACCGGCGACTGCCACGATCGCGATAGGCAAGACGACCATTCTGACAGCCAAAACTTCTGAGAAGAGAGCTTCGATATCATGGACTTCTTCTAATGAAAAGGTGGCAAGAGTAGAGAACGGTGTGGTGACCGGCGTTTCTGCGGGTACTGCGACCATCACAGCAACAGCTGGGGAGACTTCGGCTACGGCGTTGATAACGGTCGTCAGTCAGGATACAAATTATTGTATAGTCACCTTTGATTCCTGTGGGGGATCTGCCGTTGCCCCGCAGACTGTTGCCAAAGGCGGGAAGGCCACAAAGCCCGCTGATCCTACAAAAGAATATTGCAGTTTCGTAGGATGGTACACAGAGGAGTCTTACATAAATTTGTGGGATTTCTCCCGGGAGGTGTCCGGGGATATGACTCTCTACGCCCGGTGGTATGAAGAACCGTACGTTTATGTAGGAAAGAAACAGACGCTCAACCTTGGCCGGAAGATCAAAAAGGTGACTGTTTCCCCCAAAGGTATAGTAAAGGTTAAAAAGAAGGGGAAAAAACTGGTAATAAAAGGATTGAAGCCTGGGACAGCCACCATAAAAATACGGTATCAAAAAGGTAAGCAGAAAGGATACCTTCAAATATATGTAAAAGAATGATGACCATTTCAGTTTCACTCATACGTAAGGTTCATATAGTATGATGCCTTTAGCAGAGAGAAGGGATATAAATATGAAAAGATTTTTAAAAGCTCTGATAATAACTATTATTTTTACCGTAGCTTATAGTGCACAGCCTGCTTATGCAAAGGAGAATGCAGTTACCGCTAAGGCCTTTGAGGCTATGCTTGCGCAGACAGAAGAAGCCTTTGTAAATGATCATGATACAAAGATAGTCGGCTCAGATGGAATCCTCTACGAAAACGCAGCATACCTGTCAGCCGATACTTTAAAGAAACTGGACGAAAAAACCAGGCAGGATTACTACAATGCCTGTGAGGAAGTCATTGACAACACCAAAAACGGCTATGATTTCATAGCCGTGATGTCTGTTGACGAAAACGGAAAACTTGCCTGTACCACTACCTTTTCAATGATCAAAGATGAAACGGAAAGCTTTGAAGACGAACTGATCGAATTTGACAATATCAAAACAAATATTGAAAAGAAACAGGCAAATTTACCAAAGCATGGTGAAAGCATTTCCGAAAATACAGAAATCAGGGAAGCCATAGAGGTAAAAGAGGAACCCGTTCCGGCTTCAGAAACTTTGGAAATGACATATTTCGACACTTACTATAAAGACGAAGATTATTTTGAAGAGCAACTGTCCTTCAATGCCTGGATGGTCTATCAACTTCTTCTGAATGCTGCCAAAAAAGGTGAAAACAAAATAAATATCTATGACAGCTTTTCTACACAAGACATCTTTGATGGATTGAATGTAGCATTATGCACCAATGTAAAAGAATTTGACTGGCATGGCCATATATTCAGCATAGTAAGAACTGCAGAAAAACCATATTTCCTGCTTGAAAGATCACAGTTCTGGTCTCCCGAACTGGAAGAAGCCGCAAGCCTTAAGGAAGAAGAAATCGCCCGGAAAGCGGAAGAATATGCAAAAAAATTCACACCAAATGACATACCATATGGCATTGTTGAATATGTGGACAACTGGATATGCGCAAACAGCGCATACAACTATGAAGTAGCAGACAACCCCGACATGGAATCTGCTGAATTTTTCTACTGTCACAGCAGCTATGGTGCTTTACTGAAAAAAACCGCAGTATGTGAAAGCTACTCAAAGGCAGTCACCCGAATCTTAGATCATACAGATGTCAGAAACCTGTATGTAGTTGGTACCGCCCCGGGAAATCATGCATGGAACCATATCTACATAAACGGAAAATGGTATATGTTAGACCTTACAGCCAACGACAGCTATAAAAACAACAAAGACGGGCACATCAGCGACAAAACACTGTTTCTCAAAGGCTCCGAAATGTTCGGCAAAACCCTGCCCCCGTATCAGGCTCTGGGTAATTACATGCCGTCTACAACACTGAAATACCAGCCTCTGTCAAAATCAGATTACAGACACGATGTGGAAAACCTCGGCAGCTATAACAAAAAGATAAAAAAGAAAAAATCTGTTAAATTACAGAGTGATGAAAAAGTAACCGAATGGGTCTCATCAGCCCCGAATATGGTTTCCATAACAAAAACCAATAACGGCACAACATGTACGGTTAAAGGAAAGCGCAGCACCAAAAAACAGGAATCAGTTACTGTTACAGGACTGCAGAACGGATACCCGGTCATAGCTTACAGGATAAAAGTAAAATAAGAAGGAGCTGAGAAAAATATAAGTTTCCCAATCTGCATGATCATATATCTCCGGCAGATTGGGAAAATTTTTAACAGAATTAATCTAGCTGTATATCCGGAACAGATGACCATTATTTGCGTATGGATAAGCTTTAGCCGGTGTGTCCGACAGAAAGAGGAGGGTTACAAAGGTGCTTAGACCCACAGATACTGATGCTGACGGCATTGGGTACTATAGAGATGACGTCGATGGAAAATACTACTATGTAAATCCGCACGAGCAGACTATAGAGCGCTCCTGGTATGATCACCCGGAAGATGATTATCCGCAAAACCAGAGGACAAATCAAAGGAGTGGTGGATCGAGTTATCAGAATTCCGGGCATTCATACGGGCAGATAATGGAAGACGGATTTCAAAAGATGGGGTCGGATATAACTAATACATTCCATGAAACCAATCGGCGGATAGGAAGCGGCATTTTGGAGACTATCTGTTTTGGGTTGTTAGCGGCTTTCGGGATAACGTATACTAACGAGATTATAAAGGATCCGGGAAATACCGCAAATGCGATTTCAAAGGGCCTTAGAAATGTTCTTTGTGTCGTTGGTATACTCGCTATTATAGCCGTTCTATGCATCGTTACGTTTGGATACGCAATGTTTGCAGTCGATGAGCCAAGCCTAATAGGAAAGATCCTGCTGACAGTTTTCATTTTCTGTGGATGTTACGGCGTTTTAGGCCTGATTCGCGTAATGATGGATAAGACTTTTTTTATACATTTTAAGAAGAGGTATCGTGTACCCTCTGATGTAAAGCCTCTCACTATGCGTACATACGCTCTGATCGAGTTTGGGAGCATTGTTGTTCTTTATGAACCGATAAAAAAAGTCATCAGGAATATAGCTTTTGAAAGAAATCCGAATATGCTTTTCTATGAGGAAGGTATCAAGAGCTTTGCAGAATGTGTAGGAATTGCTGCGTTGGCAGGCATTTTGATCTGTCTGGTCGTTACATTTGTTAGAAAACACCTTTAATATCTTAAGGAGAGGTCAGTTATGAGTATGGCGTATGTAAGGAGCAAAGAAGACAGATTATCTAAATGATATTACTACTGTTCTCGCGGGTTTGAAATCCGGTTGAGAGTCATAAGATGGAAATCTGACATATAATGAATTTATAAACTATAAAGAAGGTAAATCATATGATCAATACCTATGAAGATTATCTGAAACAGCCAAATAGCCTTAAGATGGAGGATGCCCTTAAGATATACACGGAGATGACAGTCTGTATCGGAAAGTGTAAGCTTGAGGACAAGAAGGCTTTCTGGAATGATTTCCTTGCAAGAGCCGCAGAATATACCGGAATCCGCAACCGGTGGGAATTCATGAACCGTGAAGAAAAGATTGAAGCCGACTCAGACAGAACCCTGACACATGACGGTTTCATCACTTCGGTGAATATCCTTGCAAGGATAGCAGACAACGAAGGAGTTGATAACTCCTGGCGTGAGAAGTTGGGAGAGGAACGGAAACGGATCGGCGATTTTGCATGCTTTGTAACCTACATTACCGGTATTTCAAATCGGTAATGTAAAAAGTAGAAATGTAAAAAAATCTAAAAAATATAAAAAAATGTAAAATAATTTATTTCGGGTTTATTGACATCGGTGTCGGGCCGATATATAATCAGGAACGCAAACGCATAGAAAAGTAAAAATAATTTTAGAAAATAAGACTGATATTAGGAGATCATGACAGAGGCTACGGGAGTAGTATGCCCTGACCTTGAATCTTAATATCAGTTTTTTTGTGCATTTTTTGTTCCTTGACAACTTAATACCGCTCCTCTTTATCGAGGGTCAGCTTCCCGGGGAAGCATTCGCGACGACCCGCTGAATGTCAGCGGCGAGCGTGCCAAGGGACAGAATAAAGAGGAGGGAGCAAATAGATCTGCTGTAACTGATAAAATAGCCCATGTCTCCCAAAGGACATCCGGGCTGAAAAGAAGTCAACAATATCTCAAAAGCGAAGGGAGCCAAAACGAATGCAAAAAAATCATTTAAAGGATGCAGCGCCATACATCCCCTGGTATTCGGATGATTATACCGGACCGGTTCGTCATAACAGTAAAGTGAAGGACTACATGTCCCTTAGCCCGCAGGAGATCAAAGCTGAGCTTGAACGGCATGTTGTAAATCAGGAAGAGGCATGCAGAAAGGTTGCGGTAATGATGTATCAGCATCTTCACGGACATCGTTTTGTCGGACTCCTTGCGGGGCCGACAGGCTCCGGAAAAACCTTCATCGCTGAGAGCCTCAAAGAAATGTTCCCGGATGTTGTATATATAAGAGACATATCAAATGTAACCTGTGATGGTTGGAAGGGCAGCAAAAAGGTCGGATCCCTTTTTCACGGCGTGACCAATCCATATTCATATAACGGAAGGATCTATCCCCTGCTTATTCTGGATGAATGTGACAAGATGTTTGCACCCAGGATTAATAGCGGCGATGAGAATGTCAGTGAATCCATTCAATCGGAATTTCTTACGGTCATACAGGGCGGAGAGATCGAGGTGATGGAAAAAAAGGACAGTGGCTTTGGAGACAGAGAGTCCGGCAGAGTAGTAGATACAAGGAACATGAGCTTTTTGTTCGCCGGTGCATTTGAAAAAAAGGCGAGGATGATCGCTGAAAAAGAGTCCGGGTCATCAATAGGATTCGGAGCGTCACATATAAAACTTTCGTCGTATAACCGTGAACTCACAATGGAAGATGTAAGAGAGGCAGGGTGTATCACGGAGTTATGCGGAAGGATCCAGAAGATCATTAGTTTGAATAAGTTTAAAGAGGAAGAATTCAGAAAGATGCTGGATATCAGAGACCATGGACCGGTTTATGAGATGGAGAGGGAATTCAATCTTCCAATTTATATCAGCGACCGGAAAAAGAGTGAGATTGCACATTATGCCTATACTACCGGCCTTGGGGTCAGAGGGATAAAGAATACCATCAGGGATTATATCGATGAGCTTACATGGGAAGACTGTCACGCAGAAGTTCTTGAGATTGAGTGAAAGGAGTGATGTGTATGATGCATTTGGAATACAAGAGACAGGAATATAAAGGATGCAGAATTGATATCCAGCCGGGAAGTGAAAGGGAAATCCCCGGCCTGCGGGATATGATCTTTCAGAACATGATCATTGTAAATCCGGCTAAGACGTTTGCTGAAAAGATGAAAACAGGAGGCTATGAAGGATGGTCTGAAGATGAGATCGTTTTAGAGGCAGAGGTCGCAAATGAACTGTCTGACCTTTGGGATGGAGAACCTGTCATGAATGTCATGATGCTTTTAAGCAGATCCCTCCAAATGGTTGCCAATCTCAAACTCAACAAAGACGCATTGAAACCCTACGAAGATTTCCCTAAAAACTAAGGAGGCAGGCGAGCATGAGCATAGGTACAAATAATCAAAGGTTAAGAGAAGAGAAGGTCTTTAAAACCAAAGAAGCAATCTACAATTGGGAGCACATGAAAACATTTGTGAAGACCACAGCAAGGAATTATAAAATGTCAGATACATTAAAGGCTGTTGATTTTGCCGTTGAAGCACATGAAGGACAAAGAAGAAAAAGATCGGATACGCCATATATTTATCATCCGTTAAACATGGCTTGTCATGCTCTTTCTATGGGAATAAAGGAAGATGAGATCATTGCAGCTATTCTGCTTCATGATGTGGTCGAGGATTGCAATAAGACAGCCGATGAGCTTCCCGTATGTGATGAGGCCAGGGAAATTGTTCTTTTGGTAACGCATGAAAAAACCAACGCTTCAGACAGAGAAAAGGTAATGGATGTCTACTACAAAGGCATTGTTTCGAATCCTAAGGCAGCGCTGGTCAAATGCATAGATCGCTGTAACAATCTTACGACGATGTCCTGGGGGCTCAGCAGAGAACAGATTTACAGAATGATTACCGAGACAGAAAAGTATTATCTCAAACTGCTGAAAGCTATAAAATCCACGACAGAATTTGATGACGCAGCATGGCTTCTGCAGTATCAGATAGAAAGCATGCTGGATATCTATAAAAGGCTTATGTGATTGCTGATAAAGAATGTATCAGGATTGTAATCTGCGAAGGTATTTTAAAATTAAGAAGAAGTTGAAAAATTATAGCAGCAGCAGCTGTTCAGATGGATTTGGGGGCAGCAGTATTTATAAATTAGTGAATCGAGAGTATAATAATCTGAATTCACTAATTTGCTTTAAGCATTTGTTCGCCGGGGTAATGATATGTTTTTTGCCAGGGATAAAGAATTGCAGACATTGGAGAACTGCTATCATAAAGCAGGGTTTGGATTCATAGTGTCAATCCGTCAATTAAGAGTATTCTGCAGAATATTATTGATCATGAGTGGATAGAGAAGAACCTTATGCTCATACTCTGTGGTTCCGGCGTAAGTATTATGAAGGAAGAGGTACTGGCGGTACAGCAGCCCGTTATATGGCCGCGCGACCAATGTTATCCCTTTGAAGGGATTTAATTACAGGGATGCAGCCCTCTTCTTTCCGGGTTATTCGTCTGAGGATAAATGCATAGCTTATGGGATACTGGGAGGAGTTCCTAAGTATCTGTCCGTATATGCTATTACCTTCCTTGTATTGATGAAAGAAAAAATGAAAGGAAAAAGAGGGGTATTTTAGTATAAAGAAATCATATCTTTATGCCGATATAAAGAAAAAGATAACTATCATTGTCTCTTTACATGCCGAAAAGGATAACGGCGACGGTCTACAAGGAGGTAGAAAAATGGCAGGAACGTATAGAGTGTCTGCAGGCTTTTCTCGTGTCAGATCAGGAAGCTCCCTTATATCACTAAAAACAGAATATGGAATGGGGTGAGATGGATGAACATAGCTTTTTATTCGCAGGGTCCATATTCACCGCATATGTCAGCTGACAGGACTCATATGTATGGGCGGAACACCGGAGCAATGACGGGTGCCAAGCCTGTGGCTGCAGCGGGTTCCGTATCGTATCTTACGGGGTACGGGCAGGAGGCCACATATGATAAGCCCTCTGTGTCTCAGGAAATGCGGCAGCTGATCAGAGAATTAAAGCGGTCAGCCGGGCAGGATCATAACTCTTATGCTTTACCATCGGATGGTAGGGCGAACGGTTTCATGGAGCTTTCGGGTTCCTCTGAAAGCGATGAAAAGGAAGCAGTAAAAAAACCGGTAAATTACAATTACAAAGAGGTGGCGTCAAAGATACAGCAGGCAAAGACCTCTGTAAGTGCGGAGCGTGCGGTCCTCTCCGCAAGCAGGAAGGTCCTGGAAATAAAGAGAAAGATTTCTGCTCATGACGGGGACTCCGAAGAGCTGCAGCTTGCTCTTACCCATGCGGAACGAATGGAGATGGCAGCACGAAAAAAGAAGCATCATCTGGAGCTTGAGGAATTGGCGGCTCATACACAGAAGAGTGATGAGAATCGGGACAGGCTTAAAGAGGCTGCTAGCGATATGAAAAATGCTCTTGTTATGGCGGAAGAGGAAAAGGTGACGGAGAAGGAAGATGCCATATTTGATGAGCGAAAAGAGATGCTGCATGAGGCAGAGGAGCAGCTTTCCGAAAATAAAGATCAGGCTTCAGAAGATATGCTCTCTGAGCTGAATGAAATGACAGCCGAGCTTGGAGAAGAGGAATTAAAGCAGCTTCAGGAAGCAATGGAAATGCTTGAGAATATGGAGATCATTGATCCGCATATGAGCAGAGAGGAGCTGGAGGAGCTTAAGCGAAAACACAGAGCAGCCGAGAATAAGGCTATCGTAAAGGCTGATATGGATTATCTGAAGGATATGATCAGACATCAGCTTGGTAAAGGCGGAAGCATTCCGGGAATGAACGGGATGGGAAACGCTGCCGGTATGGCAGTACCGTCTGCGATGGCAGTTCCTGAGGTATCCGTACAGGCAGTGCCGGTATCCGGGAACGTATCAATCGATGTGCAGGTTTAGGTTAAAGAAGGCGCAGAACGGGTGAACCGCTGTCAAATCATCCGGTCAGCGGCCTCCAGTATTTTTCCGATGCTGTCATGAAAAACCAGATCGGCTTTTCCTTCCATTTTGGTTTTGCCCTTATTGATTATGATCATATATTTTCCATGGTATGTGTGGGCAAGTCCGGAAGCAGAGCCTACCTCAAGGGAGGTTCCGCCGATTATCAGGCATTCAGCCTCACGGATCATGGAGATAGCGTTCTGATAGGCCTCCTCGGGAAGGAATTCCCCGTAAAGCGTCACGTCCGGCCTTACCATACTGCCGCATACCGGACACCCGGGTATTATCTCCCTACTGTCGAAAATGAAGTCCTGAGGGTAAGCCCTCCGGCAGGATACACAATGGTTTCTGAGAGTGGTGCCGTGAATTTCCTGAACATTTGCGCTCCCGGCCTTCTGATGGAGACCGTCTATATTCTGGGTGATGACGCCTTTGATCAGTCCGGTGTTTTCCCATTTTGCGAGTATCCTGTGAGCGGTATTTGGCTCTGCTGCTCTTGCGTCCAGGTTTTTTCGGTAGTAATCGAAGAAGACCTGAGGTTCGTTCCTAAGGCAATCATAGCTTAACAGGTATTCCGGCTTGTAACGTTGAAACCGCTTCTCAGTTTTGTGATACAGACCGTCCTTGCTTCTGAAATCCGGTATTCCGCTTTCTGTGGAAACACCTGCGCCGCCAAGGAATACCGTATAATGGCTTTCTTTAAGGATATCCCGAAAGGCTTCGATCCTTTCATCGGGTGAAAGGCTGTGAAAGAAAGCATGCCTTTGTTTTTCGGATATGAATTCTTTAAGCATTTATGTCCTCTCTGCAGGCGCTGATCGTGTGCAGCCGCAGCTTGCAGATCTTTCTGCTGCAGCTTATGGAGATTTAAGCTTTGATTATAGTGAACGGATTAAGTGCAGACACCTGATTCGTTTACTATATTATACAGATATTTCCGGATTTATGCGAACAAAACACAACATTTTATGAAACCGGTCAGGCTGGATGTGGTGCGGGAAAAATGAATCAGCAGCGGAGCAGACCGGAAAGGATTGTGAATTATGAGCCTTTATGCGATCGGCGATCTTCATCTGCATTTTCAGTCTGTGCTGAAAGCTAAGAACCAGCTTCATGACAGAGTGTGGAAGGGTCACGAGAAAAGATTTAAGAAAATATGCGGCAAGCTGATAAAGTGCAATTCTTTGGAGGATGCTGAACCGGATACGCTTGTATTGGCAGGCGACCACAGCTGGGGAAGGGATCTTACGGAATGTGAGGAGGATTTCCGGTATATATCCGAGCTGCCGGGGCGGAAGATATTGCTTCGCGGCAACCACGATATGTTCTGGGACGCAAAGAAAACGGAGCGGCTTAATGAGCTTTTTGAAGGGCGGCTGCTGTTCCTTCAGAATAATTTCCATACCTATAAGGATTATGCGCTTGTAGGGACAAAGGGCTTTACATTTGAGGGACCTTTCTACCTTGATCACAGAGGAAGGGTGATCGGATGGGATGAGGAGGCACAGGAGCGGGCTGAAAAGCTTGTAAAACGGGAGGCTGAACGCCTTCGGATATCATTCGAGGCGGCAAAGAGCGCGGGCTATCGCAGATTTGTTATGTTTCTGCATTATCCGCCTACAAGCATCCTTGAGGAGAGCAGCATATTTACGGATATGGCCGAGGAATATGGTGCGGAACAGGTGGTCTACGCTCACAGCCACGGATCGTCAAGGTTTTATGACAGCATTCTCGGAGATTTTCATGGAGTCCGGTACAGCCTCGTTTCAGGAGATTATCTGAACTGGCATCCGCTCAGGATATTGGATTAAAGGAAGGGCGGGAGCAGTGATATCAAAGGGCCTTTTGGGAGCGGCACTCTTTGAGAAAAATCAAATTTGCTATTGACAAATCGCAGGATTTGTGTTCGATATTATATAGATGAAACGAGTGATCGGGCAAGGTGAAAAGGAGGAAAGAATGCCAGAAGAATTGAATATTGAGAAGCTGAGGGAAGAAGTGAATCCGGTGTACAATACGGCGCAATCCTGCTTACAGATTGTTGCGTCAGTCGGGGACGAGGATTCGGAGGAGCTGCGTAAAAAGCTGGGATTTACCGTTTTCGGAGATGCCGGTGATGGAAAGGCTAAAAATGTGCCGCCGGAGGTGCACAAAGCGATCATGCAGATCAAGCCTGTAATGATGGCACTTCCAGAAGCAAGGTTTTTTGCTTCAAATAATTTTATCAAAGAAACGGGAGCAAAACAGGTACTGGATCTTCCCTGCGGATACACAGCCCGCGGGATCAAGCTTGCAAAGAGCGGGATAAAATACTTCGGAACAGATCTGCCTGCTGTGATAGATGCCGTAAAGCCGGCGGTCAACACTATTATCGGAGATGCCGAAAATGTCAGTTACTGCGAGGTGGATGTCACAAATTATGCTTCACTGAGAAGGGCTCTTCAGGGCGCGAACGGACAACTTCACATCACAACGGAAGGTCTGCTTATGTACTTCACCCAGCCGGAGCTTGAGACCGTGTTTGGGAATATCAGAAGGCTCCTGCTTGAATTCGGCGGAAAATGGGTTACGCCGGACAATGAAATGAATGGTGCGATGAAAGGCATCTTATCCGTAATAACTGTCGGAATGGATCCCGAAGAGGCTAAGAGGATCGCATACGTTGCAGCGGGATCGGCGGCCAAGACTACCATGGTAAATAACGTTTTCTTTGACGAGGATAAGGAGAAGGCAAAGAAGTTTGTTTCCGATATGGGATTTGAGCTGGAGCTTGTCCCTCTGAGCAAATACATTCCGGGGGAGCTCATGTCCTTTAAGGAGCTGTCTGAAGAGGATCGTCAAAAAGCAATGGAGGCTTTCGGAGCGGTCAATTTCTGGGTGATGACTGCAAGGCCCGGAAGCGTGGAGAATTTTCACTGCACCGAGGATCAGTTTAAGGCGGATATCAGGCTGACGGACGATGTGCTGAACATATCACTGTCAGGGCGTCTCGATACCATCAGTTCGCCGGGGCTTTTGGGGCTTTACAAGGAGGCAAAGGCAAAAGGTGATATTTCAAGTGTCTGCATCGATATGTCAGAGCTTGAGTACATATCTTCAGCCGGACTGCGCGTCCTGATGATCATGAGAAAAGAGCTCAGTGATGGCAAGGATTTCAGCCTTATCAACATGAATGATGCAGTTCATGAAATAATAGAGACAACGGGATTTGACACGATCTTCTTCTGAGAACATATATAATTTTGATACTATGAAAAGTCAGGAAGGAGTTCAACCTTCTTTGTGTCGGAGAGCTTAACCGGGATCATGATATGACGCCCTGGTATTGTCTGCCGATATCAGCTGAGGATACGGCCTATACAGGCGGAGCGGATGAATACCTGAAGCTCCTTCTTGACGACATTCTTCCGGAGTGCTTAAAAAGGGTGGACGGAAAGCATTGCGGAACATTTCAGTCCTTCAACTGCCACCGGATAAATAGAAATCAATGTTGATATATGACATGAAATCCTATAGAATGTCAGGTGGCGTTTTTCAGGATCATGCGGAGAAACCGAACGGGCCTGAGACGGTTTCCGGTGCGGTTGGCCGGCGTGATGTGTGCAAAGGATGGGAAGGACAGGATTGAGCTGATGGCAAAGAATAACGATAAAACAAATGTCATGCGTGTGCTTGACGGAAAGAAGATAGACTATACGGCACATAGCTATGAACCGGACGCCACCATGACCGGCAGGGAGATAGCCGGATTGCTTCATGAGGATGCGGACAGGGTTTTCAAGACGTTAGTTACGATAGGAAAGTCCGGGCAGCATTATGTGTTCGTTGTTCCGGTGGAATCAGAGCTGGATCTGAAGAAGGCGGCGAAGGCGGCAGGCGAGAAAGCGGTCAGCATGATAAAGCAGAAGGAGCTTCTTCCGCTCACGGGATATGTGCATGGCGGCTGCTCGCCGATAGGTATGAAGAAACAGTTTCCGACCTTTATCCATGAGAGTGCCGGGCAATTTGACAGAATGTTCGTAAGCGCCGGGAAAGTCGGGCTGCAGATAGAATTATCACCACAGGATCTGGCTTCCGCCACAGGCTGCAGTTTTGCGGACATAACGGAAGAGTGACTGTAAAGAAAGGATTCCAAAACAAGTCGGCAGGAACAGCTGCGAATGGTAATAAGTTTCAATCTGTATGTCAGTAGCGGGAGGGAGACCTCCCGCTTTTCACTTCACGGCAAAATATAAAATTTTAACTTGATACGGTATCAAAATATATGTATAATTTATTTTGACACGAAGTCAGAATAGATAAACGGAGGGCAGATATGCCAAAGGGATCACCGGAGAGAACCGCAGCAAGAAAAGAAGAAATCATAAATGCCTGTGAGAAGCTTTATCAGACCATGAGCTTTAAGGACATCACACTTAAAGAAATTGGAAATGAAACATCTTTCTCAAGACCTACGATATATAACTACTATCAGGCAAAAGAAGAGATCTTCCTGGCTCTTTATGAGCGTGAGTATGACCGCTGGAATGAAGAACTGGAAAGCATCCTTCATGATAATGAGAAGCTTACTAAACAGCAGATCGCAGAGAAGCTTGCGGCATCCATCGCAAACAGAAAGCAGCTGTTAAAGCTCCTTGCCATGAACAACTACGACATGGAGGAGAACAGCAGGCCTGAGCTTTTGACATCGTTCAAGGTAGCCTATGGAGACTCCATGAAGAATGTGTGCAGGATTCTTACGAAGTTCTGTCCGGAGAAATCGGTTCAGGAGATCCAGGATTTTATATATGTGTTTTTCCCGTTCATGTTTGGAATATATCCGTATACAGCGGTAACAGACAAGCAGCGGGAAGCTATGAAGCAGGCAAATGTGGATTATTTATATCAGTCCGTTTTTGAGATAACGAATAACTGTCTGCTGAAGCTCTTATAAAACAGGCTGAAGGAGAAGGATCTGGGACCAAAGCAGATCATATGGAATCGGAGGCGGTAGGTTGTGCAGAAGATCCGATGCGTGGTTGAGAGGATCACATACCAGAACCCGGAAAACGGATATACAGTGCTTAAATGCCGGGTTAAGGATTACAGTGAATTAGTGCCGGTCATCGGCAATATGATAGATGCAAATGTGGGTTCCGTCCTGGTCTGTGACGGCAACTGGAAGGTGGATGCCAAATATGGCAGACAGTTCGTGGCTGAAAACTGGGAGGAGACCCTCCCTGCCACGGTCTATGGCATGGAGAAGTATCTGGGATCCGGATTGATAAAGGGTGTAGGACCCAAATTCGCAAAAAAGATTGTCCGGCAATACGGTGCAGATACCTTTGCCGTCATTGAGGACAATGTTGAGATTTTAATAGAAATAGAGGGCATAGGCAGGAAACGTGTTCAGATGATCGCCGAGTCCTGGGAGAGGCAGAAAGAGGTTAAGAACATCATGCTCTTTTTGCAGGAACATCAGGTATCGACTTCCTATGCCGCAAAGATATATAAGCAGTATGGAAATGACAGCATTTCCGTGATGAAAGAAAATCCTTATAAGCTGGCAGATGATATCTGGGGCATAGGATTCAAAACCGCGGATCAGATCGCCATGAAGCTGGGATTTGGCAAGGAATCCTATGTGCGGCTCAGGAGCGGTCTCATGTATACGCTTTCGGAGCTTTCAAACGATGGCCATGTGTTTGCAGAGAAGCAGCAGCTTATTGATAAGGCTTCTGAACTTCTGGAAGCATCTCCCGAGACTGTGATCATGACCATGGATGATATGCTCCGGAAGGATGAGCTGATCCTTGAAAAGAATATAGTCCGCACGGACGATGAGGGTAACAGGATAACGGCCATATATCTGCCGCCGTTCTTTTATGCGGAGGTGGGAGTTGCAGGAAAGCTTAAAAAGCTGGCCTCTACACCTGCCGGGGACAGGCTTTATACACGGCTCACGGAAGCGAGGAAGAAAACGGGTAATGAAGCATTATCCCTTGATATAGGAGCCATACAGCGGAATACTCATATGGAATATGACGATATCCAGGCGGATGCCATAAGGACTGCGGCTACCGCAAAGGTCATGGTTTTAACAGGAGGACCCGGAACAGGAAAGACGACCACGACCTACGGGATCATATCGGCATATAAGGCTTACGGATTAAAGATATTGCTTGCGGCTCCGACGGGACGTGCGGCAAAGCGTATGACTGAAGCCACCGGTCTTGAAGCAAAGACCATACACAGATTGCTTGAATGCAAACCGCCGGAAGGATATCAGAAAAATGAAGAGAATCCGCTGGAAGGTGATGTGCTGATAGTGGATGAGTGCTCCATGATAGATATCGTGCTGATGAATTCTCTTTTGAAAGCAATCCCTCCTGCCATGCGGCTTATCATGGTGGGAGACATAGATCAGCTGCCAAGCGTGGGTGCGGGAAATGTGCTTAGGGATATCATAGATTCGGGGGCATTCCCGGTCGTGAGGCTTACAAGGATATTCAGGCAGGCGCAGACAAGCCGTATCATTATGAACGCGCATCGTATCAATGAAGGCAGGATGCCGGACATCAGCAATGGGAAGAACACGGATTTCTTCTTTATCGAGAATGAGGATGCGGAAGCCTCGGTTCCGCGTATTGTGAAGCTGGTGCAGGAGAACCTGCCGAACTATTATCACGTGGAGCCATCGCAGATACAGGTGCTTACGCCTATGCAGAGGGGCGTGGCAGGAGCAACGAACCTGAATCTGTCTTTGCAGGAGGCTTTGAATCCGGCTGAACACGATATTTTTATGCGCGGCAGGGGCAAGGTGACAATGCCTAAGGAGTGCCTTCGCAGGAGCGGCTATGCATTCCGTGCGGATGACAAGGTCATGCAGATCAGGAATAACTACGACAAGGAAGTATTTAACGGGGATATCGGGATCATAGAGAGCGTGAATGAAACGGATAGGAACTTGAAGGTCAATTTTGACGGCAGGAGCATAGAGTATGACGTGACGGAGCTTGATGAGTTGGTTCATGCCTATGCCACAACGATACATAAGGCTCAGGGGTCAGAGTATCCGATCGTAGTAATGCCGATCATGATGAACCATTTCGTGATGTTGCAGAGGAATCTTATATATACAGGCATTACCAGGGCAAAGAAGGTGCTTGTGATCGTAGGGACTAAGAAAGCCCTTGCCTATGCAGTTAAAAATGTGACCGTGACGAAGAGAAATACATTATTGAGGGAAAGGTTGGCGGAATAGGCAGGATCGGACAAAACCCTGCGGATAACTCATAATATTGACACAGCATCGGTTTTACCATCAAACGATCGCTCCGAAAGCCAGGGAAAACTGAATTCATTGAGGACAACGTGGGGATGGATCTCGGCATCAAAGCTCTCATACTCATTTTGCGCAAATTCCTTTACAATGGTCGATTTGCCGTCACAGTTTTATTGAAAATGCTTGACAAATAGTTTACATTGTGCATGTAGGCGCAGAAAACCGTTTTAAGGATAGTGGGAGCGTATAGGTCGTGGCTCTTAAGGGAGCCGAGGGCATGGAGGTAATGCTTGAGTATGCCGGGCGTTTTCCAGATACGAACGTCATTTGGATCACGGATGATCCTTTCTTTGCAGGGATTGCCCTGCGGAATCATATCTATGATTTTATTGAGCGTCCCTATGGTGCGGATCGCTTAGAGCAGTCAATACATGATGTGATAGAGAGGTGTCCCAACAGGAACAGGTGGGTTCTTCGGACAAATTTATGAAAAAGAAAAGAAATATAAGCGTAGTGATACTTGTGGCATCCATGCTGCTTGCGGTGACGCTCATGGACACATGGATCTTATATACACAGACACATAATCAGACAAGGCAGGCAGGAGCCGCACAACTGTCCTCTGTGAGCGGAAGATTGGAGTTTTTGAAAGGAGGATGAAAAAATGGCAGACTGGGTAATCGTGGTGGATGATGACGAGAGCAATCTTAAAATGGCGGGGCATATATTAAGCAAGGCACATATGCGTGTAACCGCCATGAAATCAGGACAGGCACTCTTGGATTATATACGGGATAAAGAAGTACCGGACCTGATACTTCTTGACATAAAAATGCCGGGGATGGACGGCTTTGAGACGCTTGATGCTTTGAGGAAACTGGAGAAGGGCAAGATCGTTCCGGTCATCTTCCTGACGGCGGATGAGAAGGAAGGTACGGAAGTAAAGGGGCTTTCCCTTGGAGCCATGGATTTTATCAAGAAGCCATTCGTGCCGGAAGTATTGACAATCCGTGTGCGTCATATGATAGACCTTGACCACTTGCAGAGGAATCTTGCGGATGAGGTAGATAAAAAGACAAAGGCGAATGAGCGCCTCTTTCTCCAGGTCGTATCCTCTTTGGTATCAGCCATTGATGCAAAGGATACCTATACGAACGGTCATTCAAGCCGTGTAGCTGAATATTCAAGGGAGATCGCAAGACGCTCAGGATATGACGAAAAAAGACTGGAAGATATCTATATGATGGGGGTTCTCCATGATGTGGGTAAGATCGGTGTGCCGGATGCCTTGATCAATAAGCCCGCAAAGCTCACGGATGAGGAATATGACATTATTAAAAACCATTCGGTTCTGGGTGCAAGGATTCTCGGAAATATCAAGGAGATGCCATCGCTTCAAATGGGAGCAAGATGGCACCATGAGAGATATGACGGAAAAGGCTATCCGGATCAGCTTGCAGGCGAAGATATCCCAGAGGAGGCTCGCATCATTGCGGTGGCGGATTCTTATGATGCCATGACCAGCCACAGGAGCTACCGTAAGCCTCTGTCGCAGGAGGTGGTACGGGAGGAGCTGGAGAAAGGTATTGGAACACAGTTTGATCCGCACTTTGCGAAGATTATGCTTGAAATGATGGACGAGGATAAGGAATATAAAATGAGGGAAGAGTAGGAATTTAGAGGTAACTTTCTATGTGGATGATCAACTGCGGTTTGCTGATAATAGGCACGGTTGCGGCAGTCTGTGGACTGAGTTTTTATCTTAGTAACAGAGAGGCGACTGGAAATATACGATTTTATATATGTTCATATGGCATCTGTGCGGCTATATGGTGTCTTTTCTTTGGTTTGATCGGATTTTGTGATGATATGGGGGCGTGCGAAATATTCCGCAAGGCAGGGGATATTGGAATTGTATCATTCCTTATTACAGAGACCTTTTTGATCACAGATATTTCCGGTGCGAGGAAATTGACCGCAAGGATATTTAAGATTCTGGCGGTAGTGGCAGGCATAGCGGATTATTTTATCTTTTCACAGGATAATGTTAATACTTTTGTGAGAATACGAAACTGGACAACATGGACTGCAGATCCTGATGGAACATTTAATAGGGAATTTCACTCAGCATATATTTTGTTCACTTTTTTGGTGTTGTTCTCATTTGGAATTGTTTGGATGAGGAACAACCGAGTGAAGAGACTCAGACGGTTTCTTTACATTGTATTTGCCGCTAATTTCACAATGCTCTTTTTTACAATTCCGGATACTTTTCTTCCTGCTATGGGAAGACCGGCAGTTTCGACTTCGGGGATAGGTGCGGCTGCCTGTGCGATTGTGATGTGGTATGGTGCGACACAGCTCGGGTCTTTTGATATACGCATGGGAAATATACGGGATCGGCTGTTTGATTTTATTGAAGCAGGTGTCCTTGTGATAGATGTGGACGGACGGATAGCCGTTATGAACAGATATTCAAAAAAGCAGGCAGGCTCTGAGTTGGAGAAAGCTTCAAGACTTGCAGATTTTTTTGATATCACGGAGGAAACGGAAAAAGATATTTTTGCATCCTCAGTGGATTCAATCTATATGGGAAGACTATGGAACAGGGAGAGGACAGGCGCTTATTCACTGAGAGTCAGTGCTGTTAAGGACAGTTTTAGGGAAGTCTTTTGTTATATCTGCGTATATGTGGATGTGACGGAGGAGGTAGAGGCGGTAGCGAAATTTGAGGTGGCAAGTCAGGCAAAGAGCAGGTTTCTTGCACAGATGTCCCATGAAATTCGCACCCCAATCAATGCGGTTCTTGGGATGAATGAGATGATTCTCCGGGAATCGGGAGATAAAAATATTTTAGAATATGCGGAAAATATTGATTCTGCAGGAAACACATTATTGAACCTTATTAACAGCATCCTTGACTTCTCGAAGATTGAGGATGGGAAGATGGATATCGTACCGGTAAAATATGATACGGCATCATTTATTAACGATCTGTATCATTCCATTATTCAGAGAGCAGATACAAAGGGTCTTGCCTTGATATTTGATGTTGACGAGAAACTACCGTGTACACTGATGGGGGATGATATTCGTCTTTCACAGGTAATTATGAACTTGCTTACCAATGCTGTGAAATATACGGAAAAGGGCAGCGTTACCCTGTCCATAAAGACGATTGAGAAAGGAACAGCATCTGTAAAACTCCGTGTATCGGTGCTAGATACCGGAATCGGGATAAAAGAAGAGGATCTGGGGAGACTGTATGTGTCGTTTGAAAGGCTTGATGAGGTAAAGAATCACAGCATAGAGGGAACAGGACTCGGTATTTCCATTGTTACAAGCTTGCTTACCCTGATGGGCAGTTCCCTCGATATGAAAAGCGTTTACGGCAAAGGGTCGGATTTTTCTTTTACCATAGAACAGGAGATTGTTGATGATACGCCTATAGGCGATTATGAAAAGAGGTTGAAGAACATTGGAAAGCGCGAGGAAAAGGAAGAAGTTATATTTGCTCCGAGTGCACATATCCTTGTGGTGGATGATAATGAGATGAACCTGAAGGTGGCAAGGAATCTTTTGAAGCTCTGCAAAATCAAGCCGGATGAAGCCCTGTCAGGAGAGGATGCAATACTGCTGATGAAAAAGAACTGCTATGATATCGTATTCCTTGACCATATGATGCCGGGGATGGACGGCATAGAGACACTTAACAGAATGAAAATAGAAAATCTGATCCCCGAACACACTGTGATGGTAGCTCTTACGGCTAATGCTGTGGTTGGCGCAAGAGAAAACTATCTTGCGGCAGGATTTTCTGATTATCTGTCAAAACCCATTGAGATCAGGCAACTAGTGGAAAAACTTAAAACATATCTGCCAGAAGAAGCATATAGGACGGCAGAGACAGGGGAAAATGTCGAAACGACAACTGAAACAGATGGAATTATGGAGTTTGCGCCAGAAGAGGATGGAATATTTGAATTTAATCCTGATGAAGAGGATATGAAAATAGCGGATTCTCAGGCGAATGATAAAAAGCGGATTTATGATATGAATAGCCTTGCGGAAGCAGGGATAGATATATCAGCAGGATTAAATTACTGTGCTGAAGATGAGGGACTTTATTTTGAAATGCTGGGCGACTTTGTTTCGTCGCTTGAAAGGAAGCTGGATACGATCGACAGATTATTTCATGAAGAAAACTGGAAGGAATATGAGGTGGCGGCTCATGCCTTAAAAAGCAATGCCAGAACGATAGGCGAAAATAATCTTTATGAGATGGCAAAGGAATTGGAAGAGTCTGCGGAAATATTAGATGTCAGCCATATAAAGCTGCGTCATGCTGATATTCTTAAATGCGCCAGACAAACAGGAGAAAACATTAAGGGATGTGAAATAACATGAGAGATCTCTGAACAGATCCAATGAAAGCTCTTGATTTTCCTTAGAGCGTGGAATATAATTAAAAATCGGTTAGCCGCAGCTAACACAAAAGGGAATAGGCCCTGATCCTGCAATGATCGACATAAGAAAGGAACTGCGTATGAAAGACTACGAAGCATTATCCCAAAAGCATTTTGATGGCCAGGCTGCCGAATATGACCGGAGGAACACCTATTATTACTCGCAGAACGGGAAGATCAGCTGCCGTGACATTGCCGGACAGATCAAGGATCTGCCCTATGAATCCCTTTTGGATGTGGGCTGCGGAACGGGGTTTTTGATGGAACTGTTGACGAAGCAGCGGCCGGCACGCTACTGCGGTGCGGATCTGTCCGGCGAGATGATCCGTGTAGCGAAGGAAAAGCGGATCGACAACCACATCATCTTCAGGCTGATGAAAAGCGGCGACTGCCATACCACAAACCGCAAAGGAATCGAAAAGCTGATGGAGGCCGCCGGTTTTATCGTTACAGATTCCCGGCAGGTCAAGGGCATGATCTATACGGTCACCGGAAAGAGAGTATGAGCATGCAGTTCGATGAAATAGGCAATAAGTCGGGAAAAACCCTGATGCTGCTGCCGGGGACGG
>DFEA01000018.1:90152-90549 GCA_002368575.1 Lachnospiraceae bacterium UBA3814
GCCTGTGACTATCAGACGAACTTTGGCGCTGTGCTCAAACGGTTGGGAGAGAAATATCACCTGATCTGCGTCAATTACGACGGCTTTGACGGAAGCGATCTGATCTTTCCGGACATGATCACGGTTACCGGTAAGATAGAAACGTATATAAAGGATAATTTCGGAGGCCGTCTGGACGGCGCGATCGGCTCCTCTCTCGGCAGCACCTTTGTGGGGCAGCTGATCCAACGGGAGAACATCCACATGGATCACGGCATCTTTGGGAGTCCCGATCTGGATCAGAGCGGAAGGCTCAGCGCCTGGCTGCAGTCGAAGCTTGTGGTGCCGCTTCTGACCGGCTTTACCGGGAACGAGAAAAAGAAGGCAAAAACAAAAGAAAAGCTCAAAAGCTTTTTTG
>DFEA01000034.1:0-4625 GCA_002368575.1 Lachnospiraceae bacterium UBA3814
ATACATCTAGCATCTACCAGTTACGGGTCAGCATTAACATCTTTACGGATTTCGATATCCTGACGGTGTCGGACGTTATGTCTCTGATCACTAAAATGGATGAGCAGGTCGAAATGGATTTCCATGCCGACTATGACGATGAAGGGAAACCACAGCCGGATACTATCTCTATATCCTTCAAGCATCCTGCACTGAACCGGCAGCTTGCTGATTATGTAAGAACCAAAGATATTCAAATACGAAATGACGCCGACAAGGATAAAGATATCAATCCGGCTGAACAGGAGGCAATTAACCGCATAGACGATAACATCGAAATGGCACGCTTATCTATATGCCGCGAAAACACCGTTATTGCAAAAAAGTATCAAGACGGCCACTTCCGCGTCAAAATATGAAACCTAATTTAATAGCCCCAACGCTTTCTATCGTCATATCATTCAACTGAGCTTATACTCTCATCAATTAAACCTTTATTTACTTTCATTTTAATAATCTCTGTAGATACTCATCAAAAAAACCACCTTACGGTGGTTTTTTACTTCAAGCATCTGTCCATTATGAATTCATATAGTTCTTTAATCATGGTTTTTAATTTCGTCATTCTAACATTGAACGTGTCCTTTTCATATGAATTATTATCAAAAACCAGTTTTCTCGTTGCTACAAAATCGTAACTGTTTTCTTGTTAACGTTGATTGACCTATAATTGATCTCAAATTGACCTATCTTTTAGAATAACGCCTGATTTTGACGTTTTTTGAGGGATTTTCTTCCTGATTTTTCCTGTCAGGACAAACCAGAAAAAAGCAGAAAATTGATTTTTGAGAATTACTGGAAGCCGCATAAACACAGGCTTCAGGGCACAACAAAAGGGACCGAAAATCCGGTCCCTTTTCGCAGGGCTAGAAGGATTCGAACCTTCACATGACGGAGTCAGAGTCCGTTGCCTTACCGTTTGGCGATAGCCCTACAACGGGACCTATTATACAATAACGATATTCAAAATTCAAGCATAAATTTCAGTACAGCACTTTTATCAGCCTGCGGATTTATGCCCCTCCTTATTTAAGCTGACCTTTATTGTCACCGTGAGTATCTCCAGGCACCATCTGTAATATCTCTGCAGGAAGGCTAAGTACACCGTTTTATGAGTCGTTTCCATTCACGAACCCCTCCGGCCTCCGGCGTTGTACAAGTCGCATGATAATAAGCATCACATACAGATAGGCCATTATATAAACAGGAAAATAGTATTTGAAATAGGATGCAGGAGCAAGCACAAATACTATCATAAAGTGGGCGATGAGCCCCCCTGTCGCAAAAAAGGTGAACCACCTTTTTTTAAAAAGCGCGTAAATACATAATACTATGATGACCGAAACAGGTATAAACAGGTTATAGGATACGGTCTTGACCACGCTTATCGCAAATGAAGCAAGCTCCTTAAGCCCCGTTCCCTGAAAGGAAATATGATAGGGCAGCGCCGCGTAGCAGAAGGCTCCCCATCTTGTCCGTAAAAGCACATCGACATTATTTACGAACAGCCTTTTACAGGCCGCGGCATAATTGAAGAAATCCTCCGTATCCGCCTCCTCCCTGACTCCGACAAAGCCCTCCGCATACAGTATCAGAACGTCCTCATAGTTAATATCACCGTAATACTCATTGATCGCGTCGATCGCCTCCACCGAGAGATACCTGTCGATGATCTCAATATCCTTACTGTTCTTCTCACGGTCCAGACCGTTGCGGAACATATTGGTCACGGTATAGGCATAGAAGGGCTTCATCCTGTCATCAGCCTTTGCGGACAGCTCGTTTGCGGTAAAGCCGTTCTGAGGCACCGAAACGATATACTGAACGGCTATACAGGCCGTTATAAGGATGACCGCGTTTTTCCTGCTTCTGAGCCCCGGATAGGAAATAAACATCAGTATCACCGAAATGACCGCAAAATAGATCCCCTCCGTTCTCCACTGGGTCAGCACCGCGGAGAGGAAAATGATCCATGCCTCCTTTCCCGGGCTTAACTCCCTGCCCTCAAGCCCGTCGAACATAAGCATTACCATAAGGTAGAGATATACCAGAAAATAGATCGGCAGCCTGTGGGCACTCGTCGTATAGGCAAGCACAGGATACAGTAAAAACAGAAGATAAGCCGCGTATCCGTAAGCCCTTCCGAAATATTTCCCGACCCTGTATACAACATAGCCAACTATCAGAAGCTCTATGATGAGCTTTAAAAAGATCGGGCCATACATATAAGGTATAAGCATCAGCGCGGTGATATAGAAAAAGGTCGTTATGTAATAAAACCAGGTATAATGGGTAAGCGTCACGGCGTTCTGGTAAATAAGGGCTTCATCGTTGCTTAAATACCCTGCCTTAAGCTTTACCGCCGATACTGCCGCGATAACGATGAGATACGGGGCAGCGCATAAAAGGATCCTTCTAAGCTCCTTTCCCTTCCCGGTCCTGTCAAAGAAGACCAGGTACACGCCGTAATATAAGGCATAGAGAGCCGCAAAGGCCAGAAGCTTGCAGATGATATAATCCGTGGGATTTACGGATGGCGGCACACTGAATACAAACCTGTCCGTATAAAAGGTTACCGCCAGATGCAGCATGGCAAATAACGCTGTTATTATATACCCTTTGATATCACGCTTGCTGTTTTCCATGAAGGATTCCCTTTCATGCTCATAGAATAGGTGTTTCTTTGCAGCCGTATTGAAATAGACCGCAGACTTAAGTATACTATACTCGTCCGGACAATTAAATGGAAAACCGGAAATCCGCGGACGGAATTTATACCCATTAACGGAAATAGTTGTATCTTCGGACAAACTGACGCAGTACCAGGAAAAGGGGGACATGATGAAAAAACTGTTAATAACGGGCTGCAACGGCCAGCTCGGACGGGCGATAAACCGGGTATACGAAGGCAGCACCGATTATGAGCTGATCAATACAGATTTCGGGATCGACGGGGTCAGGAGCCTTGATATTACAGATCTCGGTAAGGTCAAGGAGCTTGTTGATGAAGTCAGGCCTTATGCCATTATAAACTGCGCGGCCTTCACGGCGGTCGACGCCTGCGAGGTCCAAAGGGACACCGCAATGAGGATAAACGCCATAGGGCCCAGGAATTTAAGCATAGCCGCTGAGGGCTTTGGCGCAAAGCTCATTCACGTCTCAACCGATTACGTGTTCTCCGGGGACGGGGATAAGCCCTATACCGAATTCGATAAGACCGGTCCCGTAACGATGTACGGAATAAGCAAGCTTGCAGGTGAAGATTTCGTCAGGGAATTTGCCGGAAAATATTTTATAGTAAGGACCGCCTGGCTGTACGGAGACGGAAAGAATTTTGTAAGGACCATGCTTAAGCTTTCAGAGACTCATAAAGAGATCACTGTAGTAGACGACCAGGTCGGCTCGCCCACCTCCGCCCTTGAGCTTGCCAGGGCCATTAAATGCCTGGTTCCCACCGATAATTACGGACTGTTCCACGGAACCTGCGAGGGCTTCTGCAGCTGGGCCGATTTCGCAAAGGAGATATTCCGACTTTCGGCAAAGGACACAAGAGTGATCCCCGTTACCAGCGAGGAATACAAGATATTAAATCCCGCCTCGGCAGACCGTCCCAAATACTCGGTCCTTGAAAACAGTATGTTTAAACTTACTACCGATCATATGTTTAAGGACTGGAGAACAGCGATCTCCGAATATATGCCACAGGTCTGATCGGATACTCCGGCATGCGGCATATGACGGTCAGGCTAGCCCGAAACCGCCGTATGCTGTATGCAGGGGAAGCCTCAGGGGCTTCTGTCTAACATAATAAAAGCACATACACCCGAATATGCGGAAAACGGTGATCGGTTATGTATGTGCTTTTTCATTCCTCGGCATATCTGCCTGCCGGAGCCTGCTGTCTACAGAAGCTCCAGACGGTTTATCGCGCTGAACATCGCCCTTACGGAAGCCCTCGTGATATTGGAGCTGACTCCTACGCCGTAGGTGACCCTTCCGTCGTCGGCATTCAGGAGATGGATATAGGCCGCCGCCTGAGCGTTGGCGCCGCCCTGAAGGGCATGCTCCTCGTAATCAAGGACCTTCACATGAACATCAAAGGTCTCGCGGATGCCGCGGATCACCGCATCGATGGGGCCGTTACCCACTGCCTCAAAGCTTCCCTCCCTGCCGTTTAAGGTATAGTTCAGCACAACATGGGTATCAAATTCGGTCTCAGAGCCCTTGGCGGCCTCCCGCCCTTCAAAGGAACTGTCGTCCACCTTAAGCTTTCTGAAGTGAAGCGGCTCCTTCCTGTCTATATAATTCTTTTTAAAGGCAGCCATTATCTCATCAGGGGAGACCTCTCCCTGATGCTCCGAAATATCCTGAATGATCCCGGCAAATTCCTTATGCATTCCCTTAGGCAGCTTGAACCCGAAATAGGTATCCATGACAAACGCAACGCCGCCCTTTCCGGACTGGGAATTGATACGGACTATAGGCTCATACCTTCTGCCTATATCCGAAGGATCGATGGGCAGATACGGAACCTCCCATATCTGGGAGTTCCTCATCTTCATGGCGTTCACGCCCTTGTTTATGGC
>DFEA01000034.1:4809-16711 GCA_002368575.1 Lachnospiraceae bacterium UBA3814
CCCGGATCGATCCCCTGGGAAAACATATTATAGGCGACGTTAAGGATATCGATATTTCCTGTTCTCTCTCCGTTTCCCAGAAGCGTCCCCTCTACCCTTTCGGCTCCCGCAAGCAGGGCAAGCTCGGTGGCCGCGATGCCCGTTCCTCTGTCATTGTGGGGATGGATGCTTAAGATGATGCTGTCCCGGTCTTCAAAATGCCTGCTCATCCATTCGATCTGATCCGCGTATACATTCGGAGTGTTCATCTCCACAGTAGCGGGAAGGTTGATTATCATACGGCGCTCTGCCGAAGCTCCCCATTCCCTCTGTACCGCGGTGCAGATCTCAAGCGCATATTCAACCTCTGTTCCGGTAAAGCTTTCGGGCGAGTATTCAAGGATTAAATTACCCGGAAAGCCCTCCGCCCTCTCTCTGACCCAGCGTGTACCCCTTATGGCTATATCGGTGATCCCCGCCTTGTCCATATTAAAGACCACGTCCCTCTGCAGTACCGAGGTAGAGTTATAAATATGGAAGATAATGTTCTTTATCCCCTCTATGGCCTTAAAGGTCTTCTCTATCTGTTCCTCCCTGCACTGACTGAGGACCTGTATCCATACATCATCCGGTATAAGCTTACGGTCCACAAGCTGCCTGAGAAAATCATATTCTATCTGCGATGCCGCAGGAAAGCCGACCTCTATCTCCTTAAAGCCCAGCTTCAGAAGCAGCTGAAAAAACTCTATCTTTTCCTCGACCACCATAGGATCGATAAGCGCCTGATTCCCGTCCCTGAGATCAACGCTGCACCATACCGGAGCCTTTTCGATCTCCTTATTGCACCACTCCCTCTCAGGGTAGTAAATGACCGGATTTTTCCTGTATCTCTTATAGTTTAACATTATTCACCCAACCCACTCTCTACAGCCTCTAAGATACCCTCTAATGCTTCTTCTTCATCGTCTCCGTCACATATAAACTCCACCTCATCGCCGCACTTCACACAGGCACCGAGAACACTCAGCACGCTCTTGGCGTTGGCGGTCCCGTCCTTATAATTAAAGGCGACATGAGATTTATACAGCATCGCACGTTTACAAAGAATGCCCGCAGGTCTTAAATGCAGTCCGGTCGGATTTTTAATAACAATCTTCTGACTGACCATATATACAAACAGACCTCCATTCCTGCCCGCGCCGTTTCCTGAAGCGGATATCCGGCGCCGTAAATAATACTCGCAAGTGTAATCAGCTGCGGCTTTGATCTCCTTCAAAACCGACTGATAAAGTATACCATCTTTTGTACAATATCACAAGTAATTTAATGATTGTACCACTTTTTTTATAAATTTTTCACAAAATTCAGGTGCCCTACTCTGAAGTCACCGAAAGATCCGGCACGATGTCACCGCCTATACCGTTATTGATATCAGGAATGACATTCGCCCCCTCAGGAACAGCTTCTCCCTGCGTATCCGTCTGAGGCGCTTCTATGGCGGGAAGAGTGCTGGCGGAGATCGGATTCAGGACGAATTCCATATAAGCAGGTTCCCTGACACTGATGCCCGAAGGCAGATTAAAGGCCACCTCACCGCTATAGGAGCCCTGAAGCGGCAGCCCCTGCTCGATCAGCTCCGCAGGTATGGCTCCGGTAGCGTTTATTACGCCGGTCACCGTATTTCCGTCAAGCTGCCTGATATTATCCGAAAGTCCGTATACTCCTACAGGCTTAAAGCCTCCCACATCCACCAGGACCGCGGAATACCCCTCCGGAATATTCGTGATACTGATATTTACGGCCGGTACGTTTATATCCTTTACCGCTACGCTCCCGATATATATCGTAACAGTCACGATACCGTCAAAGCCCGGGTCGGCAAAGGCGGTACCCTCAGGGAGATACCCTGAGACATCTATCTCCTGCACGACATTGCCGGTCGCCCCCGATACCGACACCATATCATCGGGAATCTTTATGGCTTCAAGCTCTTCAAAGGCCTTTCCGCTTCCCGATATCCTCACAGAATCCGGGTCAATGCTCACTGCTCCGCTCATCTGGAAGCCCTCCGCGGGAACACCCGTGATATGGCCGCAGCTTACGGGCACGGTCTTTGTTTCAAGGATCTTTACATCCACATGCACCTCGGTCACACTGACATCCAGCATACTCTCGGATATCAGGTTTCCGTTCTCATCGTAGAGATTTACGGGAGCACTGGTGGAAATATCGCTTTTTACACCCGTAACATCCACAGTGGCCTTTGCCTGGGCGACCCTCTCAACTACCGAAGCGGGCCCGGATACCGTAAGGATGTTGACCGTAGGCACGGCGTTTCCGGCCACATAGCCCTCATCCGGGGTCCCGGTCGCCTCTGCGGTTATACGAATGCGTCTCACTCCCAGATCCTCTATCTGAACCTTCACATTCCTGGTCACCGGAGTCAGGGAGTCTATCCTGTCGGAAAACCGCGTGGAACGGACCTCGATAGGTATCGTGTTTACCGCGGTCACTTCCTTCATGTCGGCGGTAGCCCTTATATAATCACGGCTCATGTCCTCGATGACGGAACGCTTTGCGTGAACGATCACGGATATCGTATCGGTATTGTCCATTATCTCAAAGGTCTTCCCCTGATCGGTTATCGAATCCGTATTGATGACCTCAACGGATATGCCGGAATAAGTCCTTGTTATCATCGGATCGTCTGTATTTACAACGATCATCCAGAGTATAAAGGCGGCGATCAGAGAAATGATCTTCAGGCCGATGTTACCCGTCAGAGTTTTCTTCATTCTTTGACCTGCCTTTCCACCTTATGAACTTTCTTTCCTCTATCACCTTGTTCTGAAGCAGTTCAAGGCGTTTGGTAAGCTCCTCCGCGCTTATGTTCCTGCTGAGCTCTCCTCCCTGGGCCACCGAGACCCTTCCGGTCTCTTCGGATACTATTACGGTCATGGAATCGGTCACCTCCGATATTCCCACTCCGGCCCTGTGCCTGGTACCCAGCTCCTTTGAGAGCTCGGTATTGTCGGAAAGCGGAAGATAACAGGTCGCGGAGGTTATCCTGTTGCCGCGCACTATCACCGCGCCATCATGCAATGGCGTATTGTGTTCAAAGATATTTATGAGCAGCTGGCTTGATACCACCGAATCAAGCACTATCCCTGTCTTCTCATATTCCGCAAGGTTATCGTTGTTTTCTATGACAATAAGCGCCCCTGTCCTCTCACGTCCCATAAGGAAGCTTGCGCGGACTATCTCATTTATGGTGTTGTCGGAAAACAGCTCTCCGGCGACCCTGGTATTATCGAAGTTAAGGAGAGAGGAAAAGAACTTTGACTTGCCTATCTGCTCAAGCGCACGCCTCAGCTCGGGCTGGAAGACCACCACGACCGCAACAAGCGCAACGGAAAAAAAATTCCTTGCGATCCAGAGTATGGTAGTCATGTTAAAGAGCGCGGCAATAAACACAAAAATAAGGATTATCAGAAGCCCTCTCATCAGAGACCACGCCTTTGTATTTTTGATCCACACAAGGACGTTATATAAAAGAAAGGCAATAACGATAATCTCTACTACATCCGTCCACATTATTCTGGGAAAGGATATCCAGGTGAAATACCTTCCCAGGTAGGATGAAATTCCGTCAACTATCTGCGCCATGCATCCGTTTCCATTTATTCTTCCGTACTTATCCTCTTGACCTTATTCTGAGGAGCCTCGAGCGTCACCTTCGGCAGTGCCTTCACATAATAATAATACTCATCGTCCTGAAACTGCACATATTCCACACGCCCGAAATCCACATTGAAGGCGAAGAATTCGATTATTACCCCGACAAGCGCTCCGAGTATTATCCCGAAGATCGCAAGCCCCACCGATATCTCGGCGTCAAAGGAGGCGCCCACGGCAAGGAGAAGGATCAGCTCCACTATGGAGCCTGCTCCCACGGCTATCTTCCAGCAGTACGGGATCGAAAGCCTGCTTATCAGGTATATAAGGAGCGTTGTAAGCCCGAGAGCGATCACCATGAGGAACATCGTATCATTCTTGAGCATACCGTCTATCACATATTTGAAGCCGTTTAACATACTGGCTATGTCAGACTCCGAGGAGCTGGCAAGCTGGTCCGCGTTAAGCTTCAGGTAATCAAGGACATAATACGTGACCACCCCGCAGGCAACGGATACACATGAGAGCGGGGAGCCCAGAAGCCCGAGCATCACCGGGATGACATAGGGTATCTTAAAGGCAAACAATACAGGCGTCAGGATTATCGCCGCGCTGTCCGTCGGCGAAAACCGGAAATATATTATGAACATGAGTATCAGTATAAACAGTACAACGACCGCGCACTCAAGAGAAAGCTCATAAACATGGCCGACTATGATAAGACCCATCAGAAGTATCGTCGCGTTCAGCGGCAGAAATGAGCCAAGAAGAGCCACTATCAGTGCAATGGCCGGATTCCTGAGCCTCGACATGAACCCCACGTTCGAATTTATCATAAGCATAGCTATAAGCACCAGGATGAACCTGAGCACCGACAGTATGTAATTTTCATAACGGGCATATATTCTTATTATCTGGTTTTTTACCATCAATAAGGTTTCCATAAATAATTCCCTATTTCCATACACAGCAGCCCGGGTGCGGGCCCGAATTGCCTTATCTGCCCGGTTACCCCGGGCAGATATGAAGCATCACTGCTTTTTTTCATTTGAATACATTGCGTAAAGCTCATTCAGCAGCCTTATATAAGTATCCAGATGCTTTCTTACCCGGTAGTACCTGTAGGCATAAATAAAATAAGACACAACGATATATATCGCGATGAATACCCCGAATTTGACCGCCAGATCCTTAAAATATTCAAGGATGTTCATTTTGTAAAAATCCGTCAGGAACGTGCTGAAATCATACAGCACATTCAGGGCGACGATTATCCCGAAGCCGAGTATCCCGTAAAGAGCGGACTTCCATACCTGGAAGCTCATATAATCTCCCCTGAAATATTCGCTTATGGAAATATCACGCTTTCCGGCCCCCTTTTCATAGGCGGCCATGTGCGTCATAAGTCTTATTCTCCTGTTGTTTAACATTTATTTATCAAGGAACCTCATCCTTGCGCTCTCCTTCTGCTTGGGTACAGGCTTCTGAACCTCCTTCTTGGGCATAAGGCCATTGAGTGAATTTATGGTGCTGGCCTTACACTTTTCACAGAACCTTCCGGTAGCGATAGGTGTACCGCAGCCCTCGCAGAGAATGCCGGCAGCCGTAGGCTCTGAAAATACAAGCCTCTCCTCTCTTACCCACTGCCTGATCTGATTCTCATCGACCTCGCACTCCTTGGCGACCTCTCTTACCGAAGCTCCGCCATGGTCATTGATATACTCCTTTACCTTCTGGAAGATCTCCTCCAATTCCGCACGACACTTAGGGCATATCTGCTGTCCGGTCACATAATTGAAGATATTTCCGCACCTTCTGCAGTTTTTAACGTTCATTTGAATTCCTCCTTAGCAAATTCCCCTTCGGGGGTACACCAGAATTACAACATACTTGAAGCACTTAATACGATAAAAAAGACCCCTTTGACTCCGTTTTCCTTAAGACAGGCCGCTGCGGAGTCCATAGTACTGCCGGTCGTATAAATATCGTCGATCAGCATGACTGTACTTAATGATACATCATTTCTCCCTATTTTAAAAGCTTTTTTAAGATTATTTTGCCTTTCCTTCTCTCCCAGGTCTTTCTGCGGCTTCGTATTTTTTTCGCGGATAAGAAGCCCGGGCTCACAGGGTATTCCAAGCCTGTGCGAAAGCCTCTCCGCGATCAGCTCAGCCTGGTTATAGCCCCTTTTTCTGTAGCGGCTTTTATGCAGCGGTATCGGAACCAGCGCCTCCGGGCTTACGGCTTCAATGAACCTTCCCAGCCTCTTTATGATCTCATCGGCATAGAAGGCGGCATACTCCTGTCTTCCGTGATACTTAAAGCCATATATGCTGAGGCTCAGCACGTCATCGTAGATAAACGCCGCCCTTCCCCGGTCAAAGAAACGTTCCCTCCCGCTGCAGCCGGGGCAGTACCCGTCGGCATCATCCTTCAGGGGGACTCCGCATTTAAGGCAGCAGGGCTCCTCCGCGTATTTGAGTATACCGACGCAGCCGCCGCAGATACGCCCTCCGTCCGGAGTTACTATATCCCCGCAGACAGGGCACCTCCTCGGAAACACTATATTAAGAAGCGCCTCACCGGATCGTTTTCCTCCCTCACCAATTCTTCTAAATAAAGCCATCTGCCTCCCTGTCCATGCCCTCAAGCTCCTTAAGTCTCAGATCAAGGGCCGTATACCTTCTGTGCTCGTCCGCATTGTCTATCATATGCCCTATTCGTTCCCTGCTTCCTATAAGGACAACGCATTTGACCGCCCTGGTAACTCCCGTATACAGAAGATTCCTGTAAAACAGCATGCTCGGACCGTTAAAAAGCGGGATCACTACAGCCGGATATTCGCTGCCCTGTGATTTATGTATGGTGATCGCATAGGAAAGCATAAGCTCGTCAAGGCCGTCATAGGGATAATCCACCAGCCGTCCGCCGTCATACTCCACGGTGATCGTTTCCGAATAATCGCTTATCTCCTTAATGATCCCGGTATCCCCGTTAAAAACGCCCTCCCCGGTGTCGACCGCGATCCCGTACCTGCTTCTTACCTCCCACGTAAGCTGATAATTGTTCTTTATCTGCATCACCTTATCACCCTCGCGAAAGACCGCGCCCGCCACCTCCTTCTCACGCTTACCGGGTGAAGGCGGGTTCAGGTACCTCTGAAGGATGGGATTAAGCGTCTCCACTCCCAGCACTCCCTTCCTCATGGGAGTGAGCACCTGGATATCAAAGGGGGTGGCCTTCACATAGGCCGGAAGCTTGTCTCTGGTAAGTATAACAATGTTATTTAATATCTGATCGATATTATCCCTCTCCAGAAAAAAGAAATCCCGGCTCCTGTTGTCCAGCTCGATATGCTCACCGTTATTGATCCTGTGCGCATTTACTATGATGTCGCTTTCTCCCGCCTGCCTGAATATCTTTTTAAGGATCACGGTCGAGTTCTCAAAGCAGCCGGAGCCCGTTATATCCTTAAGCACCGCTCCGGGGCCCACGCTCGGAAGCTGGTCGGTATCGCCTGCGAGCACCAGCCTCGTTCCCGGAAGTATCGCCTTAAGCAGCGCCGAAAACAGGGAGATATCGACCATTGACATTTCATCCACTATAACAAGCTCCGCCTCCAGGGGCTCATCCTCGTTTTTTTCGTAATAATAACCGTTTCCGCCGGCCTGCGGTGTCAGATGCAGCAGTCTCTGTATGGTACCCGCCTCATAACCTGTTGCCTCGCTCATCCTTTTGGCCGCTCTTCCGGTGGGGGCGCACAGGAAGATGTTCTCGGCCTCACTCTCAAAGTATTTGAGGATCATATTTATTATGGTAGTCTTTCCCGTGCCGGGGCCTCCGGTGATCACCGTTACCCCGTTCGTCACGGCCTTTTTTACCGCGATCCTCTGCATTTTATCAAGCCTTAGCTTAAGCGAGGACTCAAGCTGTGTTATCCTTCTGTCTACCATGGCCTCATCGTTTTCAAGTATGACGTTCAGGTCCATAAGTTTTCTGGCGCAAAGCTGTTCAAGCCGGTAAAAGGAGCTTTCGTAGACGCAGACAGTGCCCTCCTGCTCTTTGATCACCACCTTTTTATCCATCGCAAGGTTCTGTATCTGGATCCAGATCATCTCTCTGTCCACACCCAGAAGCTCCGCGCTTTTATCAAGCAGCACGTCCTTCGGAAGATAACAGTGTCCTTCCGAAAGAGCGTCCTTCAGGGCGTAAAGCGTCCCGCATCTGACCCTGTAATCGGAGTCCGGACGGATCCCGGCATTCTTAGCTATCTCATCAACGGTCTTAAAGCCCGCCCCCTCTATGTCCTCCGCAAGTCTGTAGGGGTTTTCCGAAAGGATCTGATAAAGACCCTCTCCGTACCTCCTGTATACCTTCAGGGAAAGAGCTCCTCCTATCCCGTATTTCTGAAGAAAGAGCATCGCGCGCCGAAGCTCTCTTTTTTCCGCCGCCTGTACGGCTATGGCCCTGGCCTTTTTCTCGCTTATGCCCTTTATCTCGGAAAGGCGCTCGGGCTCCTCCTCGATTATCCTGAAGGTGTCCTCCCCGAAGGCCGCCACTATCCTCTTTGCAAGAGCCTGTCCCACGCCCTTTATGGCACCGGACCCAAGGTACCTTATTACAGCCTCCTCATCCTTCGGCCGCTTCGCTTCATAGCCCTTCACCAGAAACTGCTCGCCGTAAATGCGGTGCTCGGTATATTCGCCCGTAAGCTCCGCGGTCTCACCCTCCGAAACATCCCTGAAGGTGCCCACGCAGACAAGAGGATCGTCCCGCGATCCGCTCACAAACTCAAATACCGTATATCCATTGTCTTCGTTCCTGAAAATAATATGGCTGATATAGCCGGAAATGACTTCCATCTATGACATGTTTCTTTTCATCTGCTCATAAAGCATCTGCGCCAGCCCGTTCTCCTGCTGATCCGCAGCCATTTTGGCGTATTCACCCGTAAGATTGTCCTCATAATAACTCATAAGCTGCTTTGTTGCAGCGTCCTCTGACTGGGTAAGGTTGACCGACTTCTTCATCTCCTTAAAGACCTGCTCGATGAAATAAGCCTCAAACTGCTTACAGGCCTCCATAAGCTTTCCGTCGCGGTCGAATTCCTCAGCCGAAGCTTCGGACTCCGTTTCCTGCGTCTTTGAATCAAGGATATCCTTAAAGCTGTTAAGCTTGTCCTCAAGGTCTTTTGTTGAGGCAGTATCGGAGACCCTGCCTGCTGTGCTATTCAGATAATCTGTGTTTATCGGACTGATCGCCATAATGTCTTATCTCTTAAGCTCGTTTGCTTCCTGCATCATCGTATCCGCAGTCTGGATCGCCTTGGAATTAAGCTCATAGGCCCTCTGCGCAACGATAAGATTTACCATTTCATCCGCTACCTGAACATTGCTTCCTTCAAGATAGCCCTGCCTGATCTCGCTCTTTTCAAGATTCTGATTGGTGGCCTCGTTAAGGGCGGGACCCGACGCGGCGGTAGCGCTGTAAAGGGAATCACCCTCCTTGTCAAGGCCTGAAGGGTTCTGGAACTGCCACAGACCTATCTGCATCCCCGCTATCCTCTGCATGTTGTTTGCGGCGTCGGGATACATAAGGTAGCCGTCGGCATCCACCTCTATCCTGGTGGTGATATAGGTATTGGGGATCCTTATCTCGCCACCGTTTGAATTAAGCACCGGAAGACCGTCGGAGGTAGTAAGCACCATGGTATTATTGCCGCCAACGGCAAACCTGAGATCACCGTTTCTTGTATAATACGTCTGACCATCGTTGCCATGCACCCCGAACAGGCCCTTTCCTCCTATGGCAAAGGCGGTGGGGCTCTCCGACTCAAGATACGCGCCCTGGGTGAACTGTGAAACAATGGCCGAATTTCTTACACCAAGACCAACCTGAGCACCTACCGGCTTCTGATCCCCGTTTGCGGATGTGGTCTTTGTCTGTATCGTCTGATACAGGAGTGACTTGAACTCGTTGGTCTCGGTCTTATAGCCGACCGTATTCACGTTTGCAAGGTTGTTGGCAATGGTATCGACGTTGGTCTGCTGACCTATCATACCGGTTGCTGCCGTCCAAAGTGTTCTTACCATACTCCTTACTCCTTCTCAATCACTCCTACTGAAGCCTTCCCAGCTGTTCGACCGCAATGCCCAGGCTCTCGTCATAGGTCTGTATGATCTTCTGGTTTGATTCGTAAGCCCTCTGGAACGCGATCAGGTCTACCATCTCATGTACGGTCTGCACATTTGAGGTCTCGATATAGCCGGAATATATCTGGGCATCCGTCGGGGCGAATTCAGCTCCCTCTACCGGCTGAAAATATGTTTCCCCGTATTTTTCAAGGAAATTGTAATCCGCAAAGTTCACGACATTTATCTGGGCGAGGGTCACCTCAGCGCCTGCCGCCCTGATATTCCCCATCCTGTCAATGGAATAATCCTGTGTGGGATCGAGAACGATATGATTTCCGTTTACATCCAGCAGAAAATCGCCGTTCTTGTTAACGAGCTCTCCCCGTACATTCAGCGTAAACGCGCCGTCCCTCGTGTATTTGACATCCGTATCCCCGGCTTTGTTCTGAAACTCAACGGAAAAGAAGCCATCTCCCGAGATCGCCAGATCGAACTTGTTCATGGTCTCATGGAAGGGACCCTGGCTGAAATCCGTGTAATTCTCACCGATCTTGACACCCATGTTCATATGGCCCAGCCGTCTGGCTATTCCCGGCTCCGAGGTGTCTTTTATCTTAAGCGCCAGCACATCATGGAACGCCTCCGCGGTGGTTCCTTCCTTTTTAAAGCCCGCAGTAGTGGAATTGGCCAGGTTATTGGACATGGTATCCACTCTTCTCTGTTCATTCAACATTCCGGTGCTTGCGATGTACAGTCCCTTAAGCATACTTACCGCCTTTTCCGATCCGACTTATCCCTGACGGACCATTTCCTGTCTGCGCTTACTCTATCTCTCCGTTATATTCGGCAAGGAATTCCACGAACTTACCCGTGCCTATTGCCACGGCCGTCATCGGATCCTCCGCTGTTACCGTATTGATACCCGTCTTATAGGCTATAAGATCCTCAAGCCCTCTTAAAAGCGCTCCGCCTCCAGTGAGCACTATTCCTCTGTCGGCTATATCAGCCGCAAGCTCGGGCGGGGTCCTCTCCAGAACACTGTGTATTGCTTCAACGATCTGAGACGCCGTCTCCCTGAGCGCTTCCTCCGTATCCTCCGATGAGACCTTAACCGTCCTCGGAAGACCGGTAACGAGATTTCTTCCCTTTACCTCCAGATAGTCAACCTCCGGAAGCTTATAGGTAGTCCCGATCTTTATCTTTATCTCCTCAGCGGTCCGCTCCCCGATAAGGAGATTATGCTTCTTTCTCATGTAGCGGACGATCGCCTCGTCAAAATCATCACCCGCCACCTTTATGGAGGTGCTCACCACCGTTCCGCCAAGGGATATCACCGCTATATCCGAGGTTCCTCCGCCGATATCCACTATCATGTTCCCGCATGGCTTTCCGATGTCTATGCCCGCTCCGATAGCTGCCGCGATAGGCTCCTCTATTATGGCCACCTCCCTGGCTCCGGCCTGGTAGGTGGCGTCCTCAACCGCCTTCTTCTCTACCTCGGTAACTCCGCTGGGAACGCATACACTGATCCTGGGCTTGCGGAAGGTCTTCTTGCCCATGGCCTTCTGCATAAAATACTTAAGCATCTTCTCGGTAACGGTGTAATCCGATATGACTCCCTGCCTTAAAGGCCTTACAGCCACTATATTGCCGGGCGTCCTTCCAAGCATCAGCCTGGCCTCTTCACCGATCGCCTTTATCTTGTTCGTGTCCCTGTCAAAGGCCACAACGCTGGGCTCCTTTAAAACAACACCCTTGCCCCTGATGTATACAAGAATGCTGGCGGTTCCCAGGTCGATACCGATATCAGTATAAAGCATTAATTACTTCCCCCTTTGCTCCCTGAAACATATCCTGAACGGACCGGCTGTCGCCGGAAAAGGCTGTTAGGCCAGCTTTTTCTCGGAAATCTCCTGCTGCGTGAAGAACTGGTCCGGTGATTTACATAACATTGCAAGCTACATTATAATGCAACAGTAAATCTTTGCAAAGAGGATTATTTAAATTTCATTGTTATTTTATCTGGCATTTTATCATCTGCTGATTATATCGGCAAAAGACCCGGATCACTTTACCCCTTTCTCTTTAACAAGCCCGGTTTTACGGTAAGCGCA
>DFEA01000034.1:16801-24040 GCA_002368575.1 Lachnospiraceae bacterium UBA3814
TTGTATGGACATTATCCTCTCTCAAGCATCTTCTTTATATAATAGCCCGTATATGACCTCCCATTCTTCGCAACGCTTTCCGGAGTTCCCTTTGCCACAAGGGTACCTCCTCCGTCTCCTCCCTCCGGTCCAAGGTCTATTATATAATCCGCGGTCTTTATCACGTCCAGGTTATGCTCAATGACCACCACTGTATTCCCATTGTCCGTAAGCCTCTGAAGTATCTCGGTAAGCCTGCGGATATCCTCAAAATGAAGGCCTGTGGTAGGCTCGTCCAGGATGTATATCGTCCTTCCCGTGCTTCTTCTGCAAAGCTCCGTGGCAAGCTTTATCCTCTGTGCCTCCCCTCCCGAAAGAGTGGTGGAGGGCTGTCCGAGCTTAATGTATGACAGCCCCACATCATTCATGGTCCTTATCTTATCCCTTATCTTCGGGATATTCTCAAAATATGAAAGAGCCTCCTCTACCGTCATGTCAAGGACATCCGCAATGTTTTTGTCCCTGTACCTGACCTCCAGGGTCTCTCTGTTATAGCGTCTCCCGTGACATACCTCGCAGGGAACATACACATCCGGGAGAAAATGCATTTCGATCTTGATGATGCCGTCCCCGGAGCATGCCTCGCACCTGCCCCCCTTAACGTTAAAGGAAAACCGGCCCTTGGTATAGCCTCTGGCCCTTGCCTCGGCGGTAGTGGAAAACAGCTCCCTGATATCGTCGAATATCCCCGTATAGGTAGCGGGATTGGACCGGGGCGTCCTTCCTATGGGAGACTGGTCTATGTCTATGACCTTGTCAAGCTGCTCATAGCCGGTG
Source organism: Lachnospiraceae bacterium UBA3814 (assembly GCA_002368575.1). Taxonomy (GTDB): domain Bacteria; phylum Bacillota; class Clostridia; order Lachnospirales; family Lachnospiraceae; genus UBA2868. Next base: position 17,618 of record DFEA01000034.1, read on the forward strand.
ACGGACCTGTACCGTCCCGGAATGGTTCCCGCGCGGTTAAGCTTTTTGGCAAGCACCTTATACAGTATCTCATTTATAAGGGAGCTCTTTCCGGAGCCCGACACTCCCGTTACGCAGGTAAAGACTCCGAGGGGGATATCCACGTCAAGATCCTTGAGATTGTTCTCCGCCGCCCCCCTGATGCTTATAAAGCCCTTTGGCTTTCTTCTCTTCTTCGGGACCGGTATTGAGATCTTTCCCGAAAGATACTGCCCGGTTATAGAACCCGGAGTGTTGATGATATCCTCGACCGTACCCTCGGCAACCACGGTGCCGCCGTTTGAGCCCGCTCCCGGTCCTATGTCGATGATATGATCCGCAGCCCTCATGGTATCCTCGTCGTGCTCCACGACAATGAGGGAATTGCCCATATCCCTTAAGTTCTTAAGCGCCCCCAGAAGCTTGTCATTATCCCTCTGGTGCAGGCCTATGCTGGGCTCGTCAAGGATGTAGGCGACGCCTACAAGCCCGGACCCTATCTGCGTAGCGAGCCTTATCCTCTGAGACTCGCCCCCTGAAAGTGAAGCGGCAGCCCTTGAAAGCGTCAGATAATCAAGCCCCACCTCTATCAGAAATCCCAGCCGCGAGCTTATCTCCTTAAGGATCTGCTTTCCTATGAGAAGCTTCTGCCTGCCAAGCTCCAGCCTGTCCATAAAATCCTTAAGCTCGTTTATGGACATATTCGTAAGCTCATAAATATTCTTCTCTCCGACGGTCACCGCCAGCGCGCCCTTCTTGAGCCTCATACCCTTACATTCGCTGCAGGGCGTTATCCTCATAAAGGATTCGTACTCGGACTTCATAAGCTCCGAGGCCGTTTCACGGTAGCGTCTCTCCACGTTTTTTACAAGCCCTTCAAAGGCCACGTCATAGACGCCTGTTCCCCTCTGCCCCTGGTAATGTACCTTAACCTCTTTTCCTCCGGTTCCGTTTATCAGAACATTTTTTATATCCTCGGGATAATCCTCAAAGGGAGTATCAAGGCTAAAATGGTATTCCTCAGTAAGAGCCTTAAGTGTGGCATAGGTAAAGCTCGACCTGTCGGTACAGCTCTGCCAGCCTATGACCTTTATCGCCCCGTCTGAAATGCTCATGCTCATATCCGGGATCATAAGGTCGATATCAAACTCCATCTTATACCCCAGGCCCGCGCAGACCGGACAGGCCCCGAAGGGGTTGTTGAAGGAGAAGCTTCTGGGCTCGATCTCCTCTATGCTTATATTGCAGTCAGGACAGGAAAAATGCTCCGAAAAGGTCATAAGCTCCTGTCCGATTACGTCCACGTAAACAAGACCGTCAGCCAGGCTCAGGGCCTGTTCGAGTGAATCCGTAAGCCTCTTTTCAAGGCCCTCCCTTACCACCAGCCTGTCTATCACTATCTCGATATTATGCTTGTTGTTTTTTTCAAGGGTGATCTCCTCAGAGAGATCGTACATCTCGCCGTCCACGCGTACCCTGACGTACCCGCTTCTTGCGGCGCTCTCAAGCACCTTCTCGTGCCTTCCCTTCCTTCCCTTTACGACGGGGGCAAGGATCTGAAGCTTTGAGCCCTCAGGAAGCTCCATTATCCTGTCCACCATCTGATCCACAGACTGCTTGTTTATCTCCTTTCCGCATTTCGGACAATGAGGCGTTCCGATACGCGCGTAAAGCAGCCTGAAATAATCATATATTTCCGTGACCGTACCCACAGTAGAACGGGGATTACGGTTGGTCGATTTCTGATCGATGGAGATCGCCGGGGGCAGGCCCTCTATGCTGTCCACCTCGGGCTTGTCCATCTGGCCCAGGAACTGCCTCGCATAGGAGGACAGCGATTCCATATAGCGTCTCTGTCCCTCCGCGTATATCGTGTCAAAGGCAAGGGATGACTTTCCCGAGCCGCTGAGCCCGGTCACCACCACCATCCGGTTCCTTGGTATATCAAGGGAAACATGCTTCAGGTTATGGGCGCTTGCTCCCCTTATCTTAATGTATTTTCCTGCTTTATTTTCCATGCTCTTTCCTTCGTAAGCTCATCTGTGAAAGCCGTTTTTAAAGCCCGCAATATCTGCCGCACAGATACTGACATTGAACCTGAATAGTTATTTATACCTTACTTTAAGGGTATCCAGTACTAGGCCCTCGTTTTTGTCCCTGTCAACGGCGATCAGCTCTATGTCAAGTTCACTCAGATATCTTCTCTGAACATTTATCGAAAACGCCTTATGGGATGCCGTGTCAGTCTGCGATTCCCCGGCCCTGTGCCTAAGGGCCAGGTAATCGGTCTCGATCACCGCCTCGTCCCCGATCCTTGCGTATATATCATAATCCCTTCCGTTCAGCTCCACATAACCGTTTACGGAAACTATGCTGTCTCCCGCGCCTGTATCAAGAAGCAGGACCTTCTCCCCGTTCTCCTCCTTAAGCTCAACTCCCTTTACCCCGGAGACCGTATACGCGGGGATGTTCCCGGAAACGGCCTGAGGCTTTGCTGTGACCGGGATCAAAGGGTCAAAGGGCTCCTCATAGATACGGTATCTGTCAAGGGGCGTGCCTCCCAGCTCCTTTGGAGTCTGCATGATAAGATTGCCCGTATACTCCTCGGTAAATGCCGCCTGCTGCATCATTTCACCGCTTATGCTGCGCTCCGCGGTCTCAAAAATGACCGTATCCGGAAAAAGCAGATTGATATAATACTGAAGGTATTCAAAGTTCTGCCTGTGAATAAAGTAGACCTCTGAGAACCTGTCCTGATAGAACTTGAAGTAGGTCGCAAAATAGCTGTCGGTAAAGATCAGCAGGATCTTATTGTTTTCACAGTTCTCATTGGTAAAGTGAGCGTAAAACGTCGGGGTATAGCAGTCGATCACCGGAAGCAGATACGTGGTCATATTATTGCTCGTATCATTCTTAAGGGTGTAGCTTGGGACCTCCTCATGTATCGGAAATCTGGCGATATCAAGGCTTTCCTTAAGCACCATGCTCCTGTCGAAATCCTCCTTTGAAAGAGGGGGGACACCTTCGTCCTCATACCGCAGCCTGTCATCGATAAGCTTATGCCCGAGGAAGGCGCCGTCCTCGTTCCAGTGAGTGGCGTCATAAAGCTTATTGTACACCACCTGCTCCTTCTTGGCCCCGGTAAGCTCCTTTATGGGGATGATATAGTCCACATCGCTGTCCTTAAGCCTTTTCTCCAGATATCCCGGGACGGTCTCGTTTCCGGTATTCACATTGATGCTGTCCGGGAAATATTCGGAGTATATGGTCTTCTTGTCCGGGCACATATAATAAAGGAAATCTATGCCCTTGCTCTTAAGATAAGCATCCGTCTGTTCAAGAAAGCTCACGAAACCGTCGAGCCATTCGGGATCGGTGTTCATCCGCTGGTAAGCCTGAATATAGGAGGGATCCTTGTAAAAAATATGCCCCTCCTTCCCATACATGAAGAGCGGATGGGTCATTACGTGAAAAAGCCTGTCATTCAGCCAGATATATGCCGATACCACCTGCTCCCTGAAGCCGATGCGGTCGTCCACATAGCTCTCAAGCTCGGCGGCATTTGAAAGGGTCGGATCAAGGCCCGGCCATTCCGTCAGCATCTCATTGTCTATCTCCGAGATCTGAAGAGGCTTACGGTTAATGAGTACCGCGGGCACGATAAGGATCGAAAGAAACAGCGCTATGAAAAATATGTCATACAGTTTATGCTTCATGCAGTTAAATGTAGTGCGCCCGAAGAGCCGATGCTCACCCGGGCGGTCAGAATCTGAAATATATAAACGGGTTATAGGTACTGTTTACTACAAACATCATGGATAAAAGGAGCAGGATAACAAGCAGGATACGTTTTGCGGGCATCAGGAGCTTTCCCGCAAAGGCAGGGATAAAAGCCCTCCCGGCAAGGATATTTTTCCAGGGGATCATCGCAAGGATCGCGGCCAGAATAATGACTATCATCCTGTTATCCAGGTAAAACCTCGGAGAAAAGGCCACATAGGCTTCCCCGTCGATACCGAACATTGCGCCTATGTAGGACAGCGCCTTCGGAAGCTCCTCAAGCTTGAAAAGGACCCAGCCCAGTATCACAACGAGCATTGTATACAGCCATCCCACCGGTGCCGGCAGCTTAAAGGCGGGCGCCCTGTTTGTAACAAACCGTTCCGCCAGGGAAAACAGGCCGTGCCACAGCCCCCATATCACAAAGCCCCAGGCGGCTCCGTGCCAGATCCCGGTAGCGATAAATACTATTATAAGGTTAAGGTAGACGTTCCCCTTCCTGTTTCCCCCGAGAGGAATATAGAGATAGTCCCTGAACCAGGAGGAAAGAGAGATGTGCCATCTCCTCCAGAAATCTCTTATCGATGTTGAAATATAGGGATAATTGAAGTTCTCCATAAAATCGAAGCCGAAGATCTTTCCGAGTCCTATGGCCATATCCGAATAGCCCGAAAAATCATAATATATCTGAAGCGTATAGCAGACCGCGCCCAGCCAGGCTACCATAACGCCAAGATACTGAACCTCCGAGGAAAATATCCTGTCCGCCACCTCACCTATGGAATTTGCAAGAATTGCCTTTTTGGAAAGCCCGATGATGAATCTTTCGATTCCCAGGGCAAAGCTGTGAGCGTCGGTCCTTCTTCCCGAGGCGGGGAGCCGGTCCCTTATGTCCGTATATCTCACTATCGGGCCGGCTATCAGCTGCGGAAACATGGAGATATAGAGCGCCAGGTTCAGAGGATTCTTCTGTACCAGGGAAGGCTGTCTGTATACATCGATCACATAGGACATGCCCTGAAAGGTATAAAAGGATATCCCTATGGGCAGGACTGTTTCGGGAATATAAAACTCCTTCCCCGTGATATCGTGGATCGTAGTGAGAATAAAGGTAAAATACTTGAAATAGAACAGGATCCCCAGATTATACAGCACAGAGGCGATGAGAACGACCCTTCGTATACTGAGGCTCCTGCTGCCCTCATCGTCCCGGGACCGCCCGATCAAAAGTCCGAAGACATAGTTGCCCGCAATGGAGGCAAGCATTATGAAGATATACTCAGGGCCTCCCCAGGCATAGAAAAACAAGCTTCCAAGCACCAGAAACAGGTTTGAAAGCTTTCGGGGAAGTATATAATAGCCCGCTATCATAACGGGCAGAAAAAAGCATAAGAAAATAACGGAGCTGAAAACCATAGATATTATTCCATAAAGTTTTTATGCCCGGCTGCCTGCCTCATTTATGAGAGGATCATCTGTGATCGTTAAGGGCATCGGTAGCAGCCTTCAGCTTTTCCGGACTCCATCTGGCTACCATTGTGTCCTTATGCTTCGGCGCCCTGCTCATAAGGCCGTATATCTGCTTAAGGTATTCAATGGTCACCTTAGAGGACAGCTTGGATTCGCCCGCGGGACGTGCCTGGAACTTGTAAGGGATCTCCGTCACCCTGGTATAATTCCCCATGGCAAGGACCTCTACCATGATCTTCCACCCTATAGGCTTAAGCTCTGCGTTCTCTATGACCTCTCTCTGAAACATAAAAAGGCCGCTGGTAGGATCCGAGATCTTTTTCAGACAGGGGAGAAAGATCTTCCCTATATATCTTGCAACTCCGGAAACAAGCTTTCTGTAGGGCCCCAGCCCCCCGTCCGAGCCTCCCGGTATGAATCTGCTGGGAATGCATATATGCGCACCGTGAGTAAGCGCCGCGTACATGGATCTGAGGATGACGGGCGGATGCTGAAGATCCGCGTCCATAACCGCGATATAATCGCCCTTTGCCAGAGAAAAGCCCTTAAGCACTGCCGTTGCAAGCCCCTTCTCGTTCTCCCGGTGAAACAGCCTGACCTCGCCTCTTTCAGGATCTGCGTCCCTGCTCCGTGAAAGGATTATATCCTTTATCCGTTCCGGAGTATCATCGTTTGAGTCGTCAACAAAAATGATCTCAAAGGGGATGTCCCTTAAAGCATAATCTATCTGATTAACAAGATTTCCCACGTTCTCTGACTCGTTAAACGTGGGAATCACAACAGAAACCTTCTTCATTACCTTTCCCCGCCTTCACCGGTCTGCCGGTCAAAGTCCGCAAGCTGCTCCTTAAGCCTTAACATCTCATCCCGCAGCATCGCCGCGTTCTCAAAATCAAGCTCTGCCGCAGCCTTTCTCATTCTGTCCTCAACCTTTTTGACGAGCTTCTGAAGCTCCTGTCTGTCCATAGATTCAGGGTCTTTTCTGAGCTTAAGGTCTTCCCTTGCGATCTCCTTAGTAATGCTTATCAGATCGCGAACGGCTTTCTTTATGGTGGTCGGCGTTATACCGTGCTCCCTGTTATATTTTTCCTGTATCCCACGGCGCCTGTTCGTCTCTTCGATAGCCTTCTTCATGGAATCGGTCATCATATCCGC
>DFEA01000034.1:24140-26128 GCA_002368575.1 Lachnospiraceae bacterium UBA3814
GTCTGGATAAGTGAAGTCTCGGAACGAAGAAAGCCCTCCTTGTCGGCATCCAGTATGGCAACAAGCGCGATCTCGGGAATATCAAGCCCCTCCCTTAAAAGGTTTATGCCCACCAGAACATCAAAGACATCCAGTCTCATGTCCCTGATTATCTCTGCGCGCTCTAAGGTATCTATGTCCGAATGGAGATACTTTACCCTTATGTCCGCTTCCTTAAGATAATCCGTAAGATCCTCCGCCATCCTTTTGGTAAGTGTCGTTACCAGGACCTTATTTTTCTGCTTCGTGGTCTTCCTTATCTCGGAAATAAGATCATCTATCTGTCCCTCCGTGGGACGAACGGAAATCTCGGGATCAAGCAGCCCTGTAGGCCGGATGATCTGCTCCGCCCGCAGCAGCTCATGCTCCTCTTCATACTTTGAAGGGGTGGCGGAAACAAACATCATCTGGTTTATTTTACTCTCAAACTCACTAAAGTTCAAGGGTCTGTTGTCAAGCGCCGAGGGAAGCCTGAAGCCGAAATCCACGAGAGTGGTCTTCCGGGAGCGGTCGCCCGCGTACATTCCCCCTATCTGCGGGATCGTCATATGGGACTCATCCACTATGATAAGGTAGTCCTCCGGAAAATAGTTCATAAGCGTATAGGGCATGGCTCCCGGGGGATTCCCGTACATATGCCTGGAATAATTCTCTATTCCCGAGCAGAAGCCCGTTTCCCTGAGCATCTCTATATCATATCTGGTCCGCTCGCCTATCCTCTGCGCCTCTAACAGCCTCCCCTCATCCTCAAAATATTTTATCCTCTCCTTAAGCTCGGCCTCTATCGTGGATATTGCCATCTCAAGCTTTTCAGGAGGAATAACATAATGAGACGCGGGAAATACCGCAAAGTGCGTCATCTCCGCCTTTATCGAGCCGGTAAGCGGGTCGATCTGTACTATCCTTTCTATCTCGTCTCCGAAGAATTCGACCCTTACCGCTATTTCGGCCTCCCAGGCCGGGAATACGTCAATGGTATCCCCTCTTACACGAAACCTTCCGCGGGAGAAATCCATCTGGTTCCGCTCATAATTGATGCCGATCAGCTCCCTTATGACCTCGTCCCTGTCCTTTACCATGCCGGGGCGGAGCGAGACTATCATGTTCATGTAATCGGAAGGGCTGCCTATTCCGTAGATACAGGAAACGCTGGCCACAACGATAACGTCCCTTCTCTCCGAAAGGGACGCCGTCGCCGAAAGCCTGAGCCTGTCTATCTCATCGTTTACATCCGAATCCTTCTCGATGTAGGTATCCGTAGAGGGAACATACGCTTCAGGCTGATAATAATCATAATAGGATACAAAATACTCCACCGCGTTCTCGGGGAAGAACTCCTTCATCTCGCCGTAGAGCTGGCCTGCCAGGGTCTTATTGTGGGAAATGATAAGCGTCGGCTTATTCAGCGCCGCGATGACATTCGCCATGGTGAAGGTCTTGCCGGAGCCCGTGACCCCTACAAGGGTCTCAAACTGATTGCCCGCTTTAAAGCCCTTCACCAGCTTCTCAATGGCCTGGGGCTGGTCGCCCGTAGGCCTGTATTCGGAATGAAGTCTGAATTCCATGGTCTTTTACGCTTCCAGTACCTGCTTAAGGGATTCCTCCACCTGCTTTGTCACATTCTGCATCATGCTTATTGCCGCGGTGGTCTCCTCTGATGAAGCAACAAGGCTCTCGGCACGCTGATTGACGCTGTCAACGATCTCGGAAAGCCTTCCGGATTCTGATATAAGCTTGTTGATAGTCTCCTTTATATCCTGATTGTTCTTATTGCTGTCGGCGCGTATCTTCTGGATATTGATGAACACGTCCTCGTTCATCGTTTTGCGGTTGTCTACTCCGGTTCCGTAAAGGCAACCGTTGGTACAGTTCAGAGCGTCAACAAAAAGGTAGGGGATCCTTCCGCCCTTTATGCGATCCTTGTTCCTGCGCAGATACTCATACATATG
>DFEA01000034.1:26185-33462 GCA_002368575.1 Lachnospiraceae bacterium UBA3814
TGCTCGCCCTCCATCTGACGGACAAGCGCGTCCTCTCCGAGGAGCCAGTATACATTTTCCTTGAGGCCTCCCGGCATAGGGTAAATGGAACCCAGACCGTACTCGATCTCATCCTTTAAGGGCTGGGCGCCGCTTACAGGGTGAGCCTTCAGGTAGGCCACCAGCCTTGAAAAGGTCAGATTGTATGAAACATACCCGCCGTTATTGGGGTCGTCTATCTCATTCTTCTTGGCTATGCAGGGGCTTATAAAGGCCAGCTTATCATTTGTCTTAACCAGTCCCATTCACGAAACCTCTCTTTGCGGTTTTTAATACATAATAACACTTGAATGTACTGTTTGCCAGTATTAATTCACATAAATCAGGGCGCAATTCACGCATCACTGCTTAAATCGCCGGATCTGTTCAATATCATGACAGCCGCTATAAGGAGCGCTGACTCTGCCGCAAGCGCTATCCAGGGAATGCCGGTAAAGCCTGCGATAAGATACCCGACAGCGCATACCGCCGCCGCAAGGGTCGCGTAGGGGAGCTGTGTCTCTACATGTCTTATATGCTCACATCCCGCTCCGGTAGAGGCAAGAATGGTAGTATCGGATATGGGAGAGCAGTGATCTCCGTACACCGATCCCGCAAGTGTCGCTCCGAGGGCAGGGATCAGAAGCCCTCCCATCCCCTCTGTCTCGCAGATCATGGTCACGATGGGGATGAGCATGCCGAAGGTCCCCCAGGAGGTGCCCATCGAAAAGCTCATAAAAGCCGCGATCACGAATATCAGGGACGGAAGCAGGCCGACCGGAAGGCTTGAGCTGCTTACAAACCCGGATATAAATATACCCGTACCTATGAGCTGGCGGCATACCCCGCCCAGAGTCCATGAAAGGATAAGAATTAACATCGGCGGAACTATATTGCCTATACCCTTTACGATGCAGTCCATGAATTCCCTGGGCTTCATAAGCTTCCGCGGAATATACAGAAGCATGGCGCATACAAGCCCCGCAAAGGCTCCGAGAGAAAGCCCCGCGGTCGGATTATAGCCTATGGCTTCGGAAAAGCTCACTCCCTCAAAAAAGCCGCCCACATATGCCATTCCAAGAATAGCGCAGACAATAAGCACAAGGATCGGAAGCACAAGGTCTGCCACTGTTCCGTGCGGCAGTTCGTTTTCCTCCTTCTCTTCGGAGGATACTGCGCTCAGGGCTTTCTCCTCAGCCCTTTTCATCGGCCCGAAATCCTTTCCTGTACAGGCTATTACAAGCACCATCAGTATGGTCATCAGCGCATAAAAGTTATACGGGATCGTAGAAAGGAAAATATTGAAGCCGTTTGTTTCGCTCACCTCGCTTGCCACGGCAACGGCCCAGCTTGAGACCGGAGCGATGATGCATACAGGTGCCGCGGTCGCGTCTATTATGTAAGCAAGCTTTTCCCTTGATATCCTGAGCCTGTCGGTGATGGGACGCATGACGGTCCCCACGGTCAGGCAGTTGAACCCGTCGTCAATAAAGATGAGAATGCCCAGAAACGAGGTCGCAAGGACAGCCGCCCTTTTATTCGTAAGCCTTTTGCCCGCCCATTTCCCGTAGGCGTAGCTGCCTCCCGATTTTGTAACAAGCATCACGACTGCCCACAGAAGAGCCAGAAAAATGATCATATAAGCATTGTCCGCCATCTTTGAGCTCATCATATCAAAGGTAAGCGAGGCGGCGGAAACGACCGAGCCCCCGGTTGAAAAGCTGTATATCAGCATCCCGGAAAATATCCCTATAAAAAGAGACGAGTATACCTCCTTGGTGATCAGGGCCAGCGCGATCGCGATGATCGGCGGCAGTATCGACAGCCATCCTGTTTCGATCATTGTAAATTCCATGGTGTTCCTCCGTATGACTGAGATTCGGAAATAAAAGTATCAATAGCAGCTGCCCGGTCACTCCGGACAGCTGCTGTTATTTTCCTTTAAAGATCGATTCCCCGGCAGAGAGCTCTGTCAGGGAATCGTATGCTTCTTAAAGCAGAGACTTTATACACTCCTCAACCTTATTCATATCGGCCGTAGGCTCGAAGCGGGCGACCACCTTGCCGCTTCTGTCGATCACGAACTTGGTGAAGTTCCATTTGATATCAGGCTTTTTGTCCCACTCAGGATCTGCCTCCGAGAACATCTTTTCAAGAAGGGGCTTAAGCTCATGCTCGTCAAAGCCCTCAAAGCCCTTCTCTGACTTTAAGTAGGTATATAAGGGCAGCTCATTTTCTCCGTTGACATCAGCCTTCTTCATCTGAGGGAAGGTGGTATTGTAATGCAGCGTACAGAATTCATGGATCTCCTCGTCCGTTCCCGGAGCCTGGCCGCCGAACTGGTTGCAGGGGATATCAAGGATCTCAAGACCCTTGTCATGATACTTCTTGTACAGCTCCTCTATAGGAGCATACTGAGGCGTAAAGCCGCAGCCCGTAGCGGTATTGACTATAAGGATCACCCTGTCTTTGTAATCGGAAAGCTTAAGCGTTTCTCCCTTTCCTGTTGTTACTTCATAATCGTAGATCATCTCATAACCTCCTGTTTTAGAAATAATGTTGCGTATCCCTTAAGAGCCTTCGGCTTCAAGAAATTTATACAGCAGCCTGTAAAGCTCCGCCGCCTCGGCTTCACTGAGGACCACGCCCTCAGAGCCTATCTTTTCCGGGATATCCCTGCATTTTTCCTTAAGCGCGTCACCCTCCGGCGTTATGCTCACGATAGTGATCCGCTCATCCTCCTTAGACCGTGCCCTGGTAACGTACCCCGCTCTTTCCAGCCTCTTAAGCAGCGGAGTCAGGGTACCCGCGTCAAGGTACAGTATCTCTCCGAGCCTGCCCATATTCACGGACCCCTTCTCCCACAGTACCATAAGCACTATATACTGCGTATAGGTAAGTCCAAGGGGCTTCAGATACGGCGTATACCTTGCGACGATCTTCCTTCCGCATGCGTACAGCGGAAAGCATAACTGGTTTTTCAGCAAAAGCTGCTCATACTCCTGCGCCATTCTTTCACCTCAAAAGCATTTATCTTTTTTCACATTATATTTTGCTAAATATATATTGTCAAGAAAAAAATCCAAATTCAGGATTTTTCCCTCAGGTCGCAACAGTTCACCCTTCGGTGACCTATTGCCTCAGGTCCCATGTTCTGCAAAATTATTCCGCAAAATTAATTATTTTATTTCCTGTTATAATATGTTATAATACCCAAGTACACGGAACCATAGCTCAGCTGGGAGAGCGTTCGCTTGACGTGTGAGAGGTCATGGGTTCGAGCCCCATTGGTTCCAGTAATCAGATACCCCCTCGGCTTAAACGGCTGAGGGGGTATGTTCTTTCAGCTCATAAAATCAACGGTATGAGGCGTACACGCCTCAAGCTCCTCTCTTGGAATGCTTATAAAGATTTTTACTATATCAGGATCCAGCTGGGTCCCGGACACATCTTTTATGATCTCCACAGCCTCCTCGTACGTCCTCCTGTCCTTATATGACCGGCGCATGGTTATGGCCGAGTAGGTATCGCATACCGCTATTATCCTTGCCGCCGTCGGAATATCCTTTCCGGGCAGCCCGTAATAGCCATTGCCGTCGATCCTTTCATGATGATACAGTATCCAGTCCTTTATCTCATCAAACGAGGGAATGGGCTTGAGCAGATCCATAGCGATCTTCGGATGCTGCTTCATCACATCCCATTCCTGCGCGTTAAGCTTGCCCGGCTTATTCAGAATGGCTTCCGGAACCCCCAGCTTCCCAACATCATGCAATAACGCAGCATACTCGAAATTCACAGGGTTGATCCCCTCCCTGATCTGTACGGGAAGATGCCTGTACAGGCATTTACAGAGCATCTGAACGTTTCTGCTGTGACCGTTTAAGTTCGAATCACGGGCCTCGATAACTCCCACCAGCGTCTCCGTCACCTCAAGGCTCCTGTCCTTAAGGGTATCCACAAGATAATACATGAGGATCAGCGCCAATGACACAAATATCGCGCCGAAAAACAGTATCCCCGCCATCAGATAATCCGGCTTCCCCGCAAAGGCTACACCGAGGTACCCCGTAAGGAAGAATACAAGCAGGATAAGACCTATCTTCTCCCATATCGGCTCACCGTGCTTACCGGAGAGCATTATATCTGTCGAATTCCTTATGAACCTGATATAAGCAATGATATTCCCGATCATAATGGCGCTTCCCATTATTATCAGCAATGTGATCATACTTTTATTTACGCTCCTTCATCTTCGGGCACTGAAAACATCCATACATAGCCCTGCCTTTATCCGTATATGCTGCGCCGCAGGCAACTAATGAAAGACTGAATTAATCAGTCCTTCATTACGACTCGTTCACCAGCTTTCCTGTCATATGCTCTATAGTAAGCTTTAAGCACTGCACCCGTGACAGCGAATTTGCAAGCTCCTTTTGAAGATATTCCTCATCGTCCGTAAACTTACGGCAGAGCTTTGTGCATATCTCTCCGGCCTTGTCCTCATCCTCCACAAGGCTCATACGGCCGAATATCACAACACTGCTGATATTCAGTGCCCACTCCCCATCCCTGCGGTATCCCTTGTCACAGACACAATATGATACTTTATCACATTTTGAGATGGCGTCAAGCTTATGACCTTCCTTCGCACCGTGAAAATACAGATTTCCGTCGCTTTCCTCATACCAGTGATCGAGCGGGATCCCATAGGGATATCCGTCGTCACCGATCACCGAAAGAACGCCGCGGGGCTCCTCCTTTAATATCCGTATACATTCCTCATTGCTTATCTGCTGCTTAAACCGTCTCATTTCACGAAACATTCTCTTTCCCTCTCTTCTGATTGAGCCGATCCGCCCTGTAAAACCACAGATACTTCTCTCACCGCCGCCGGCAGCCGTGAGTGCTTAAGGACAGATTCTACCACATTATGAAAAGCACTACAATAGACTCACTGCAACAGGCCCGCTCCGGCGCCCTGCTTTATCCGGTGTCCTCCCGGCATCCCCTAAAATGCGGTTTTACAAGCTCCGCAATGGCAGCCCAGTCGCCGCAGCGGTGATAATTTCCTCCCGGGAGCTCACATTCCCGATTCCAGGGCCTTTCGTAAACCAGCACCGTAAGTCCCGGCAGATGCCCGAAAAAACGGAATGCAGACGGCGAATCCTCTACGGCATAATCAAAATGCATTTTATAATAGTCCTCAACCTCAAGGCTGAAGTCGCTGCTCTTTATAAAGCTGTCCCTTCCGTACTTATTCAGGCAATAGAGCCTGACACGCCCAAGGCCGTGACGATCAAGCCATTCCCGTGACGCTTCATAAGCGCTGTAAGGCCGTCCCGTTATAACCGACACGTCATGGCCCTCATCTATCCAGCTGTTGACCGTCTTTATCGCGCCCGGCGTTTCTTCATATGACAAAAGCACCTCAGGTCTGTGCCCCTTAAGCATCAGCTCCTCAAACTGCTGCCCCGTAATGGAAAATGATCTCTGTAGGTCAAAATATCTTATCTCCTCATATGGCACATCCTTACAAAACATTTCCTTCACCAGCCCGGAAAAATGCCGGGCCGTCTCACAGAGACAGTCATCAAAATCAACATAAAAATTCATATTACCTCCCTATAAGCCTTCAGAGATCCCCTTCCCCGTGATCTATCCTATGGTCTGAACTATATGGCTGCCGCGCCCGTCCTCTTCTACGCGAAGCTTTGACGGTATCTGATCCTGCAGGAGCCGCACATGGGATATTATGCCCACAAGCCCGTTTGCCTCCTGGATGCTGTTAAGAACGTTCATTGCATCTGCGATCGAAGCTTCATCCAGAGAGCCGAAGCCCTCATCAATAAACAATGCCTCGATCCTTATTCCGCTCTTCTGCGCCACAGCAGACATTCCGATCGACAAGGCAAGTGAAGCAAGGAATTTTTCCCCGCCGGACAACGTGCTCACGAACCTGCCGTTACGCTCCTGACTGTTCCTGTCAAAGACCTTGAGCTCAAGTCCCCGCTTATTGCTTCCCTGAGCCTTCTCATCAGACCGGTATAAACGGTATCTGCCGCCATGAACCATTTCAAGCATCTTATTTGCGGCAGTGATCACTGAAGAGAACATGATCCCAAGTACATACCTCTGAAGTCCGGTACCGGAATCACCGCGAAGCTTCTTTGCAAACGCCAGATCACCCTCTGCCTCGCGGAGCTTATCACCGATGCCCTCTCCTTCCTTTTTAAGCGCCTTCAGCTTCTTATCAAGTCTTTCGATCTCCTTTGATAATATGCCCTTTTTCTCTCTGTATTCACCCTGCGCGGCACCGGCACGATCAAGGATCTCCTGACAGCTTTTCTCATCAGGCTCCTCCCTGCCCATCAATTCGGTCTTAAGCGACTCAATATCCTCCTTTGCGGTCTTAACGCCCGCATCATATGAGGCTATCCGCAAAGACAGGGCATCCATGCCTTCATCATCAAGCATGCACTCCTCGGCATTCTCCCGGGACTCAAATCCGTTTTCCTTAAGCCCCTCTTTAAGGGCCTTCTGCGCATCCTTATGCTTTTTATCAGCCGCCTCAGTCTCCTTCCTTGCCGATCCGATCCTTGTTTTCGATTCTATATAAGCGTTCTTTGCTGTCTTTTCCGCCTCAGCAAGCCGCTGCTTAAGCTCCTCATATTCTTTAACGGCACTCGTAAGCCCGGCGATCTCCTGCTCAAGCCTTTCGGCCGTTACAATACCCTCGACAAGCTCCTTCTTTCTGCTGTCCAATCGCTCGGAAAGCATGATCACCTCAGTATTGGCTCTTTCTACCGCGGCATGCTTTGCCTCTGCCAGCTTTTCAGCCTTCTCCTGCCCCGCGATAAGCTCCTTAAGCTCCCGGTACTTCTTATCCGCGGCTTTCTTTTTTGACTCAGCCGCGGCCTTGGAAACACTGCTGCCGGAGGCCTCCGCCCTATGCGGATGCTCGGTACTTCCGCAGACCGGGCAGGGCTCTCCGGGCTTAAGCTTTTCGGCAAGCTCACCTGTTATTCCGGCAAGATAAGCGTTCAGGAGCTCCTCATGCTCACCCTGAAGCGCCGCATACTCCTTCTGGATACGGACGATCTCCTCCGTAAAAAAAGCCTTTTCTTTTCTGGCCGCTTCCTCCTCCCTAAGGGCATCGGAAGCGGCCTTTTTCTTCAGGGCAAGCTCCGCCTCTGCTTCCTTAAGCCCGTCGTAAGCCTTACGTTTGCCCTCATAAAGGATCCTCCTTGCCTTAAGAC
>DFEA01000034.1:33596-47299 GCA_002368575.1 Lachnospiraceae bacterium UBA3814
TTTTTGCTTTCAGCGATCCTTTCTGCCGACTCCTCCTCTTTTTTTCTCATCCTGAGCGTTTCGGCAGAGCTTTCCACCGCTTCGATGAGTGTCCTTACCTTATCGGCACGCTTCGCATCATTTAACGCCCTTTCCCAGGCCTCCCGCTCCTCCCTTTGTGCCGAAAGCAAAGCTGCCCTTTCCTCCGCCCTGTGAAGATCCCCAAATCGTTTGGCTGTGGCAAGTATTGCCTGCTGTTTTTTGATCAGCTTCCCGTAATCTGCCCTTATATACTCCTCCTCAAGCGCCGCGGCCTGCTCCTGCTTACGCTTAAGCTCAAGCTCAAGCTGATCTGTTGAATCACAGCCTTCCTCAAGAAGACTGTTCTGTATCCTTTCCTGAATGCCCTTTAACTCATTCCTGCGTCTGTCCGCCCCTGCATAGAAGCGGTCAGCAATGATCTGCCATTTGTCCTCTCCGAAAATACTGGTCAGTATCTTCTCCTTCTCGTCCGAATTTGAAGTAAGCAGACGTTCAAACTGCCCCTGAGGAAGTACAATGACCTGACGGAACTGTTCATATTCAAGGCCTATTATTTCCACCGCCTTCTCATTGACCGCCTTTTCCCGGGCATTTTCCATAAGAGGGCGCCACATTCCGGCTTCATCCTTTTCAGAAACATTGTAAGCAGCGGAGAGGTTCTTTCTTTTCCGCTCCAGCCTGCGCTCAAAAAGATAGTGATCCCCATGATTTTCAAATTCGAACCTGACAAATGTATCCGTCTCAAAATCCGCATTTGTACAGCGCATGGCTGCAAAGTCATCTCTTCCGTGTCCGCTGCTCCTGCCAAACAACGCAAAGGTCATGGCGTCAAGGATCATGGTCTTTCCTATACCGGTTTTTCCGCATATGAGAAACAGCCCGTTTGAGGAAACGGCCTCAAAATCAACCTGCTCATACCCCGCATACGGGCCAAAAGCCTGAAACTCAACCTTTACAGGCCTCATCCTTTTTCAACCTCCTTCTCGTATTCCTCCAACGCAGCCTTAAACAGTGTGATCAGATGACCGTCCGGCTCCTCACCCAGAATGTCCCTGCAATATTGTGAAAAAACAGCCTCGGGATCAGTACCGGCATTCTCAAATTCCTCGACAGTCATGGTTATCCTGGCATCATCCCGGTCAAATTCCCTGCCTGTCACCTCCAGAAGATTCTTATACTGCTCTCTGAAGGCAGCCATGGAATCCATACCCACATAGCTGTCCGTGACCTCCAGGCGAACATAACCGTCTTTTATATCATCATCAAAATCAGCCTCCATAAGCTCCTTAAAGGTACCCGTAAGAGTAGTTCTCTTGTGAAGCTGCGGTACGGGTACAAGCTTCTGCTCCCAGGAATCGGTGTCAACGATCGTTACGCTCTTCTCCTGCTTTTCCTCCTTACCAAAGGAATAAGCCATCGGAGAACCGCTGTACCTGATCCTGCCGCTGATCTGCTGGGGGCCATGCAGATGACCCAGAGCAACATAATCAAAGCCGTCAAAGACATACGAGCCAATCATGGTCGCTTTGCCCACCTCGGCCGCCCTGTCGCTGACGGAGGTTTCCGCGTTAACAATAAAGGCATGGGCGACAAGGATGTTTTTACGCCCCTTCACAAATAAATCCCGATACCTGTCAAGAACCGCTTTATAAGCAGCCTCCATCGAATTTATCTCCTCCGCCGCATCCGGATAAACCGCCTTTACCCTGTCTGTAGATATCCAGGGAAGAAGATAGATATCCACATCACCTGTGCTCACCACCTGCGGCCTTTCCGAGAGGGAGCCCGCAATATATAGCCCGCTCTTCTTAAGAAGCTCATTACACTGGGATAGCCTCTCAGCCCCGTCATGGTTCCCGGCGATCACATACACGGGAATATTGAGGACTGAACATATATGTGTCATCACCTCATCATAAAGCTTCAGTGCCTCGGCGGAGGCTATGCTTTTGTCAAAAACATCACCTGCAAGAAGTATTCCATCAACCCTCTCATCCAAGGCTATCCGGCATATCCTGTCAATAGCATATTTCTGATCCGAAGCGTATGACACGCCTCCGCGGAACGTCATCCCCAAATGCCAGTCGGATGTATGTAAAAACCTCATCTTAAGCCTCCCATCCCTGCAGATACACGCAATAACATCGGTAAGCATGTACAGCACAGGATTTAATACAGGATTTAATACTAACATATCAGGGGATTATTTACATATATTTAATTGATAATCTTTGAACTGACATCATCTTTATAATCGCATATATTTCTGAGGCTGTTTACATACGCATTCTATATCATTTCTATAAATCAGAACATATGTTCTATTTATGCCATAAATTAAAAAAACGGTATAAACCCTGAAAGCCCCGGAAAATCGGCGTTTTTTAACAAGTAAAAACAAATTGTGCACGAAACCCTCCGAAGGTTGGCGATACTATTACTGCGACATCGACTCCTAAGGATGCTACTAACATAGTTTCCTATCAGTGGTATCAGGGAAATACGGTTACCGAGGTTACGACCCCTATTGCTGGAGAGACAGGCGCTACCCTTACTATAGGGACTGCTCTTGAAGGTCTTTACATAAAGGTTATCGCTACTGATGATGCTGGCAAGACCTATGAGTCTCCTGTTACGACAGAAGCCGTTACAACTGCTGAGCTCGCACTTAAGAGTGTTGAGGATGCTTCCGGCGGAGCTGGAAATATCATCATTGCTTACTTCAACCAGAAACTTGATTCTTTGACAACATCTGATGTTCAGATCCGTCGTGTATCTGATGATCAGCTCTTCCCTGTAAACAAGGTTACCCTTGCTTCTGACGGGATGTCTGCTACGATTCAGCTGAATGAGTCAACAGCGACAATAGGCGCTACTCTGGCATTCAATACAGAGTATAATCTTATTGTAACAACGGCTAACGGCACGGCAAGCAAAGTGTTCTCCATTCCTGCTACTGCTGAAGGCGTAACAGTTATGGGTTATGACGCAAGCAAGAGAACTATCGAGGTTCTACCTATTGTCGGGACTGCAGCTGCAGGATATGCTTGGGCTAATGCGCTTGAGAAGTATCAGTTCGCTGAGAGCGAGACAGTTGATTATGCAAACCTTCTTGGTGAGACTGTAACATTCAAGTTTGATACATCAAACCAGATCAGCAATCTTAAGAAGCTGACCAATGAGAGAGTTATTTATGGCGCGTTCAAGATTGTGGGCACTTCTGCAAAAGACGTTGCTCTTCAGGATATCGCTACGGAAGAGAAGTACTATCCTCAGGATGACTTCTCCGGAGTTATCCCTACTACCTTATTTGATGATTATGAGGGCGCAGCAACCTTGGAAGATGATTGGGATTCTACGGAAATGGCCAAGCTGATCACAAATCCGGCTACCCAGTATGCATATGGTAAAGTTGTTCTTAATGTAAACGGCACCATAAAGTGCTTCTGGAAGCTCACACAGTGGTCTGGCAACATCTATGTCAAGGAAGTATCTGGAAACAGCATTATTTCCAAGACCAATCAGGAGCAGTCCTTAGAGAAGTATACTATCCTTAAGGATGGTAAGAGCATCGCGATTGCAGATATCGTTGCAGACGATGTTGTATTCTTCAACACCACAGTTAAGATGGCTGAGGTATTCAACAATGTTCAGACTGGTGAGCTTCAGGCAGTATATGATAACGCTGGCTTCAAGTTTGCTGACAAGAACCGTGATGGTTCTAAGGCTTCCTACATTGATGGGACTTCTGCAAAGACTGTTGATACTAACTATCTGAAGGCTCTTAAGGCTGCTGGCAAGGATATCACTGTTATCTTCAATAGAGCAAATGAAGTTCTCTATGTTCTTGGTGAGCAGGGCACAGTTGTTACTTCTTCTTATGACCTTGTTCTTACCGCTAAGGGTGATGGATATGCTGGAACTACCTCTGGTATTATCGCTCTGAAGGGCTTCAATGGAACAGAAGAAGTAAGCAAGAATATCAATGTATCTGATATCCAGACCCTTAAGGTGGCTGGAAAGACGTTCAGCAAGACAACCGGTAAGTTCTACACAACTGATACTAAAACAAAGAAGGACTGGGGAACAGCAAATACCGGAGAAGGTCTTGGGTTTGATGGCAATGCTACCGATGGGACGGCTGTTACTGCGATCACTTGGGGAAGCAAGGCGGGAAATCGTACAGTGAATGATTTGCTTATCCTTGATGCTGATATGCCTGTAGGTACTGTTGTTAACCTTACAGAGAACGATAAGAATGTCGTTACCGCGATCGAGGTAAAGAGTGGCACAGCTCTTGTTCCTGGAGACGACAAGGTTCAGTTCGATGGAAAGAATGAAAAGGACTTCAAGGCTGGATACAAGACGGTACAGGCTGACAAGTCTGCTGCAACAAAAGTGCTCACTCTTCCTGCGTCTGCAAACGTTTATGTTCTTAGCAAATCAGGAACAGCAATTTCTGTAGAGAAGTGCGCATATTCTGATTTTGATAAGGTTGTTGCAAATGCTAAGGTGAATAATATACGTATTTTCAGCTCAGAAACGACCATAACTGATGTCGTAATTGATAACACCGAAGGAGCTGCTTTCTCAGAAGATGAGACAGGGTCAACGGTAGTCGAGGGTGTTGTTCAGGAAATGCATCTCCTTAGCGGCGAAGTTAGCGATATCATCGTTGTAACGAAAGATGGCGAGAAGACCTACAGCAAGTTTGGTTCTGATAAGTCGAAATTAAAGACTTCTTTTGCACAGGGAACCATAGTTGATTTGACAGTTCTTAAGGACGGCGAGACTGTTACTGCGGTTGTCGCTGATGGAGAGAATACTTCAGACACATATACAAATGCTATATATGGCGTGACTACGACGGCTCCTGGAAGTGCGTATATTCAGGCTATAACGGATACAGCTGCAATTCTTAGCAAGGTTGATTTCACATCGGATGCCCTTCTGGTAAAGGTGGAGAACGATAAGGTTAGCACTATCAGCCTTTCCGATCTCAAGAGCGGGGCTCTTAAGAATGAAGTTGTTCTTTCAACAGTTACCAAGAGTAACGACAAGGTAGATACTGCTGTTCTTACCAAAACTGCAAGGGCTGCAAATGGGACTATTGCTTCAAACACAGTGACCACAGGCTGGCAGCAAGCGGTTGAAGGTTTGGATATAGCTCTTCAGCAGACCACCATTTATGGAGTTTCAGGTGTGACTGCGGTTGAAAGCGGATCCGGAGTTGTCACAGATATTAGCACCGCAAATCAGTACACAGTTTCTAAAAACGCTCTCAGGGATCTTGGCATCCTTCTTGCTGACATCGAGGCAGCTGATGGAACTGGGACTACGAACAAAACAGCAGCTTGGACAGGAAAAGATGCTGAGACTCTGTACACCAGCTTAAACAAAGCTGAAGCCGATTGTGCTACGGTTGCAGTTGGAAAGAAATCTGTAGCGTGGGCAGCGAAGCACGTGATAATTTCTACGGCCCCTGTTACAACGGCTCTTACGCCTATAGCAATAAGCGGAGCCATAACAGCGGATCAGGTCAATAAGATGCTTTCAGAGCTTGAGAGCAGTTTGGGAGTGACCTTTGTCGATGGCTCTCAGAGTACGATAACCATTGCAAAGCCGACCAATAAGAATAACACTTCCTTAAACGCTGCGGATAAGACCGGCTGGTATTGGGATGATACGACTCCCTTCGACGCAACAACAAACCCTTGCACGTTCACTCTTACAAATGATAAGTATGTGTTACCCGCAGTTATTACCCATACTGTGGCAATATCATGATTCCTTAACTGAGTACTTACTTAGAATTTTGAGGAGAGAGATACATCCTGGGGCTCTTCGGAGCCCCGGGGATTTTCAAAATAACGACGATGAGCCCTACACGTGGCTCAAAAACAAATTAACGGAATGCTTCGTGTTGAGTTGTTATAAATCATTAATCTCCCATCAGAGTAATCCTGCCGAGGATTATTGTGATAGGAGATTAAGTTATTGAATCAAGAAGGGTCTTCCGATATACTTATGATGACGCGAACAGAAATAGAAAGAATCAGAGATAAATATCCTGCCGGAACAAAGCTTTCTATCCATATGCAAGACCCCCAGTTCAAGAACGGTACTTATACTGTAGATTTCATAGATGATGCGGGACAGATACATTTCAAGGAATCAGGCATCGCAGCTATCCCGGAGATTGATGAGATTAATTATATATGTACAAAATGCGGTAAAGAATTTGACTATCCGCCTGCTTTATCCAGAGAAGATAACAAATCTCCTGTATGTAGAGTCTGTGGAGCAGAACAGACATTAGAGAAAGCTCCTATAAGTGAATCAGAGAAAGAACGTGTACTTGCTGAAATAAGGGCGCATGAGAATGGGTAAATTCCGTATAATCAACCCACTTGATAAGTATAACATACATCAAGGGGTTTATTATAAAGTAACAATAATTTACGAAAGGGAGAAAGGAGAAAAAGTATGAAAATTAAGCAATTGGCTGCAGGTTTTCTAGCTGCGGCTGTGTTCTTGACCGGGATACCTGCGGTGCCTGCATACGCAGGAACTGATCGTAAGGTTACTTGGAATCAGTCTAATTGGGCTGGTAATATGTGGGGATATGATACCACTAATTGGGCTAAACCTGAGGTTACAACGAATGACGAAGGTGTAGTTGCCCCAGATTGGACTAAAGTTGGAGCAATAAAGAAAGCTAAGGGGATTACATCATTTGCTGGTAAGAACTTTTCGGGAGTGGACAGCCATATATTCCTAATAAAAGCAGAAGTTGATGGGAATATATCTGGTGATTCAAAATTTAAGGTCACAGGTGCAGATGAAATTGGGTGGACTGCGTTAAGTCAGGCATTGGATCAACAAAATTCAAATGTTATCACCTTAGCTCTCCGTCTTGATGATTTGATGGCGAAAGAAAAGACAGCAAGGCAGTATAAGGTTGAGTTTGACTGGAAAGATGGAGATGGTACGCCCGATGGCATAGCTGACGAAACCTATACTATAGACTGCTCAGATGCATTATTTGAGTTAGAAGATCAGGAAGAATTAACTAATGGTAACTGGGTTGTAAGTGCTAACAAAGAGTTGACAAATGGCCTTACAGTTGGCGAGAAAGCTACCCTTACCATAGCGGAAGAAAAGACTCTTACAATTCCTTCTGGCAAGAAGCTTATCGCAAACGGTTCCGTAACCAATAATGGAACAATTGCTTGCACTGGTGAGGTTGATGGTAAGGGTGAAATCAAGCTTAGTGAGAATGGAAAATTTATCGTACCTAACTTAGCTGCTTTGAAGAGTGCCCTTACTGCAAAGGTCGGTAAGATAGAGATTACCGATAATATTACTCTTAATGAAGCCTTAGAAGTTCCAGCAAGCACAGCTATAACGATTGCAAATGATAAGAAACTGGAAACTGGCACATATACCTTAACTCTTGAAAATGGTGCATCCATCGAGCCGCAGGGACTCCTTGATGCTGAGAAAGGTACTATTACCGGAGCTGGTGTTGTTAAAGGAACTGAAAGCAATCCTACAGTTTCAATAGGCGTTGGAAAGAGCGTTAAGCTTCAGAACTTTACGGGAATAATTGCTCAGAGCGTAAAGGTGCGTGATTATGATAAGAAGGAAGATGTTGACGATACAAACAAGATTTCTGTGACTGTAGGTTCTGATGCAAAGACTTATACCCTTGGAGAGATCAGTCAGACAAATAATGCTGGAACAAGTATTAGTTTAACAGAAGGTCAAAAAATTTACATAGATACTTCAAAATATGATGGGTACAGTCAGACTGGAAAGAGCTCAGATGGCAAAATATTTGTTCTGTATGAGAGTAGTGCGACCAAAGCGTTTGCTAATGCGACGGACGTGCTTAAAGACGAGGATGCGAAAGGTATTCTCGAAGCTGCTTCTAACAATGGTTTGAAGTTAAAAGATCTCAAGTATAGTGGCCTTGATATTTTCAATGGGTGGACAGATACTCAAACAACTACACCGGCTAAGACCCTTGATGTTGATATGAGCGGTGCTAAAAATGGGGTTAAGCTATACACATCAAATTGGACATATGCTCCTGATGTAGTGGTTGGTGATCCTAAAGATGGTAAAATTCAGATTGCCACAAATACAAACGGAACATATTACTATGATATTTATGAGATTAAGAGTTCCGGCAGCTCAGGTTCATCTACGCAGACTTTGACTCCTGAGCAGGAGAGAGATAACCTTCTTCAGAGTTTCGACTATGTAAAAAAGAATACAAGAGCAAGGGATATAAAGAAGAATACTATAGAGACTATCAATCTTCCTGCTTCGGTATCGACTTACAAGACGTGGGGTATTCAAGTATTTGTTGAGTCAAGTGAGGAAAGCTTTAAGGATAATAAAGTAGGTGTTGGTGTTAATCAGTCTGGAGCAACCGAAGGCGGTTCCGGCGAAGAAGGCGGCAATTCCGGTAGCGGCGGTGGAACTATTAACCCCGGTGATGGAACAAGCGGCGGTGGAGCAACACCTACTCCCACAGCTGAACCTACAGCAACCCCGACCGCAACTCCTACAGCAGAGCCCACAGCAACCCCGACCGCAACTCCCACTCAGGAGCCCCTGCCTACACCCGCTCCCGATCCTGCAGCTGACGTAGATCCCAGCGCAAATCCGAGCGATGGTAAGGTAGCAGACGGCGAAGCTAAGGTTACCGAGGAAGGTGGAGTTAAGACCACAGAGCAGGCTAATACTGATGGATCAACAACAGTTACTGTAGAAGACAGCAATACCGGAACGACCACCGTGACGGTAACAGAGCCTGATAAGACTGTCACAACACAGACAACATCGACAAACGGCTCAACCGGCTATAAGACAGAGTCCGTAAGAACAGAGCAGGCAAACGGCGATTTCGTAGAGAAGACCAGAGAGACTTCACCTACTGGAGTAGTCACAGAGACAACGGCTTCCCAGACAACTGAGACCGACGGCTCCAAGACAACCACCGAAGGCACAAAGGCCGCTGATGGTTCAGCTACAGAGAAAGAGACAAATACAAAGACAAACGGTGACTTCACTCAGAAGTACTTTGAGATGGATACCACCGGAAAGGTAACTCTTACAGAAGAGTCTTCCAAGACAACGGCAGCGGATAACTCGACTACCGAAACCAAGAAGACCCAAACAACAGCAGCAACGACAGAAGAGACAGTAGCAAAGGACGCAAGCGGAGCGGTTAAGACCGTTACCACGAAGACGACGGTAGGAAACGTTACGGAGCAGGCAAGCTTCGAAGGAACCACAGGCAACAGCCTTGTTCTGTCAAGTATGTCCACATCAGGAACTACTCTCGTTATACCTGAGAAGGTTGACGGTATTACAGCAGGCGAGAGCTTCCCTGTGACAGCTATCGCGGACAGTGCATTCGAGAATGCTGCATTAAATTCTGTGACCCTGCCTGATTCGGTAGACAAGATCGGAAAGAAAGCTTTTGCAGGATGCGGCATAACGGAGCTTAAGGTTGAAGGTACCGTTACTAAGGGAATGTTTGCGAAGAACGCCCTTAAGGACAACGGCACAGGAAAGAAGGGTAAAGGACTTACCATTACCGTAGATTCCAAGAAGGCTCAGAAAGCACTTAAGAAGCAGTTGAAGAAAGCCGGAGCAGCTAAGGCTACAGTTAAGATAGCTAAGTAATATAGCTTCCGTAAAGGAATAAGACTCTCTCTGGTGGGTTTATAGCCCATCAGGGGGAGTTTTTGTGAATAAGGAGAGACTAAGCGAATCGGGAGCTGTGGGAATTGTGCTGATCAAAACAACAAAGGTTGCACAGGCTCACCTTTTATAGTACAATATGAATGCGATTTAGCCTCTGTTGAATACCCCATAGTGCAGTGCTGCTCTTTTCGGCAGGGGCGCTTTTAGGTGATAGATAGATATAGTATACAGATATTAAAGAACGAGAGTCTGATGAATATATTTGTATCTGCCAGCAGGATCATATCATACTTGCCTTTCGTAAATCCGCTATAGCTTGCTCATCTATCTCAATCCCTTCGGAAAGAGAAAAGAATTGATTCATACGCTCATCGTGATTCTCGTCAGTAAATTCAGGAGCAAAATCCAGTCCACTATCCGCGATATCTGTGCGCATTGGCTTTTCCGGACTCTTTAATTTTATCATAAAGTTAATGATAGGCTCTTCAGCTTCATTCGGCAATGTCTCAGCTATATCCATTATTCTCTGCACCGCTGCTGTGGTCATAAGGATCACCTACCTTTCTGATCTTATGTTACCATAGATGGCAGGATTTGAGAATATAAAAATATCCCGGCCCACCGTTATGATGAGCCGGGATGAGTTGCTTTTCTTAGGAGATTCCCCTGATCCTTATCCAGACGATCTTATATGACTCGACTGTGAGTGTTTTTAGATCATGGTCTGTGTGTCTGGTAGGAAGGTTTGTGGGGTCTTCTCCTGTCTCTGTTGTTTTCCTAGGACTTTCTAAGGTAGCCCCAGGAGCAAGTGAGAAATTTTCCCCGTCAAGAACGATGTTCTGACTTAATTTCTTTCTACTTACTCAACGAGTCGTATTTCCCAGACTTATAACATCTAACAATCAAGACTGAGTTCCTAAATACGTCCAAGTCCCACTCGCATTAGTTATCGTTACAGTCGTCCCAACTTTCGTTGTGGCCGAGGTAGGCCAATCCGTTGCCGTGGTTTCAATATCCGCAGTCCCCGGGTACTGAACAGTCAGAACAGCTTTACCGTTATCGAACAGGGCCGTATGTCCGCTTGTCGTAGAAACTGTGAAAACAATACCAGAAATGGCCGTTGCGTCAGACATCGTCACCTTCTTACTGTCGGCAACCGTAATAGCTCCCGATGCGTTGGTAAACGTCGCACCTGTCAAATTAACATCCCCGTTAAGAGCTATTGTACCATTGTCGCTTATAAGACTAGCCTCCGTGAAGTCAGCATCAACAAGAGTCAAGTTGTGTCCGGTACCCATCGTCAAACTCTTACCTTTTGCCATAATAAGCTTTTTAGTGAAAGTCTCCGCACCATTTGACGTGAAATCTACTTCTGATACAACGGTAGCAGCTCCATCAACTGTCGTGCCCTGAGCAACTTGCTCAACACGCGCCTGCGAATCACAGTAAATTTTTCCTGTCAGAGAAATTTTGGTATTAGTCCCCGTACTTTTTGTAAGAGTACCATACTGGTAAAGATCTCCGGACCCTGCGAGATCAGTATCTGTAGCATCCGAATCCGTAGCCAAAGTTATTGTACCGTAGTTAACAATGGATTTCCCAGCACCTATAGTAATGGTTTGATCTTTAGCAATGTTCACGGTCTGAGTTGAAGCTATCTCATGATCGGCAGTTGTCGGAAACCCTGTAGTTACATTAATTGTAGTCGTGTCAGTCGACGCAAGTGCGGTCACAAATTCTTTTTCGTCCGCGACGTTTACAGAAGAACCTAACTTCAGATCCTGAGCTGTAAGCTTATCAGAACCAAGCTTAACGCCGAACCTATCGGTTCCAGTAATTCCAGTTGCAGCACGACCAAGTGCCTTCACTTCAAAGTCCTTCCCAAGAAGAGTAAGCTTGAAGCCATCGCCCTTATCCACGCCCGAGCTGCGTGTAATGGTAATCGTGAATACTCCAGCTCCAGCGTTTGTAAGATCCCATACAGCGGTTCCAGCTTCAGGGAATTCACCACCAGCATCGATCGCTGTAACAACAGCCTTCTTCTTTGTAACCGCGTCATACTTACCAACTTCAAGATCCTTATTAAACTGATCCTTGAGCACTACAGGAAGGTTCTCAAGAGTGATCGTATCAGGCGTAGTACCACATGTTGCTGTACCAAGACCGGGATCAGCAGCCTTTGTTGAGCTATACTCAACACCTGTAGGAACCTGCATAAGGGTCATCTTCTGAGCATCGCCATCCTGCGTATCCTTCTCATCAGGTGAAGAACTCTTCTCAGCATA
This sequence comes from Lachnospiraceae bacterium UBA3814, assembly GCA_002368575.1. Taxonomy (GTDB): domain Bacteria; phylum Bacillota; class Clostridia; order Lachnospirales; family Lachnospiraceae; genus UBA2868. Next base: position 45,626 of record DFEA01000034.1, read on the forward strand.
TACATTCTTATCATCAGGAACAAGATAAGCAGTAAACGTATCACCTATATCACCATATTTGAATACGTTTGATACAGTAGCAGTCCCATCACCGGGCTTAACCTCTACAACACCCCTATAGGTGGCAGCATTATCAGCGCTAAAGGGAATATTGCCCTGCTTTACAAGGTCTTGAGCACTTACAACGTATATCTTAGCAGGAGCTACAAGGCTATCAATCTCAAGGTTTGCCTGAGCAGGAACAGCAGAATCTTCTGAGATGGTCACCTTTTCGGCAATGGCGATGTTCTTAGCCTTGAAACCTGACTTAAGGGTAACGCTATCCTCACCGTAAACTCCAGGAGTGGTCGTTACAACCGCATAGTTGTATGCAGCCACAGTTGCCGGTTTATCTGTTGATGTAAACACACCCGCCTTAATAGTTCCACCATTAACAAGCTCTGTAGCATCTGTCTCTGATGCCTTACCATTTTGCATAATCTTGAATACATCAAATCCTGCATTAGGTGTTCCAGTTGTAGGGATACCAGTTGTAGGATCTCCCAAGAACTCAAGAAGGTTCCCTTCTGCATCTGTTACATTAACAACAACGTTTGCGCCAGGAGCCACAGTAACAAGCTCAACCTTCTCAGGAGCAACTACATATGCCATATCTGAAGACTCTGTAACCTTGATATCCTTCTTAGCAACAGCAGTAATGTTGTCACTAATTGACTCATATGCCTGATCAAAGGCTACTTTATACTTCTTACCACGCTGAAGGTATTTATTTGCAGCAGTGGTAGGAGTTGTTGCGGCACTCGCCCTAAGCATGATTGTTGTCTCACCGTTCGGTGCATAGTAGATAAGACCGCTCTTAGGTGTATCAAGTCCTGCTGTCGCAAGGGCATTCTTTTCTGTCATCTGATCGAAGGCAGTTTTTTCAGAAAAGCTATTAGCCGTCAAGTTTGCGAACTTAAGCGCCATATTTGTATTTGTGTAGTTGGTAATAGCATCTTCATACACATAGAGATCACCGCTGTAGAATTTCTTGGTCGTTATCGTGATTACAGCGTTGGTATCCTTATTATCAAATACCATATTCGCAGCTGTCTTATAATCATCCGAATATACAGCGCTTGAAATCTCTATAGGCTGCTCTTCATAAACAAGCTCAATGGTGTTAGAAGTAAATGTCTCTCCGTTCTTGTTGGTTATAACTGCATAATATTTACCATCTTTCAATATCGTGCCGCCTGTGGCAAGGTCAAGCATTCCAGTGATACCAGAGCCATCTGCGCGTTCACTCTGAGCAACGGTATCATTATAATACCATGTGATCAGTTCGGGAACCCCTAAGCCTGATCCATAGCTAAGATGAAGAGTATTACCTACAATACCTGTCCCATCAGCTTGGGCGCCTTGAACAATCGATACTGTTACTGAAGCGGTATTGTTCTCAACAACAGCAGATGTTGTGGTAGCTGTATAGGTCTTGCCTTCAGCATCGGTAACCGTAAGCTTAATAAACTTGCCTACTTCATTAGCGCTTACCATGATGCTGTTGGTTGTTCCAAGAGCGCTACCTGTCTCAGCTGTCGCGGTCGCCAGAGCTTCCCACTTATAGGTCAAACCTACGCTATCAGCATTGCTAGGAACGAGGGTCGCATTAATAGTATCGCCAACCTTAGAAGA
>DFEA01000004.1:0-5993 GCA_002368575.1 Lachnospiraceae bacterium UBA3814
TCCATCATGACCCGTGAATGGTAACGATAAAACCGCAAATTTTCTGAAATAAACAGTTTTCAAAGTCGGGATTTTGAGATACAATGTAACACGGTGGCCTTTTACAGGAGATACCTTTTTGATTCAGGAGGTTGTATTATTATCATGAGTACGAAAGTCAATGACGACAGGATGAGCGCCAGCAAAAGAAAGCGCGTTGAAAGAGAAAAGAAGCTGAGCAGTGAAAAAAGGAAGCAGTTCTTTACGAGGACCATACTTATCTGTGTGAGTACGGTCATAGTTGTTCTGGCATGCTTTTTTATTGTCAGAGGTTTATATAAGTCCATAACAAAGGTGAGGCCCTCGGGTGATTACAGCGCGGGGCTTTCCGAGAACGGATTTATAGACGGGATTAAGGCCGGTGATTACGTTACGGGACTGGATTACAAGAATATAAAGTTAGCTAAGGCGGATGTGGAATACAGCGACGAGGACGTCCAGAAGGATATAGACTCCCAGCTTGATGCCCATAAGGAGCTCAAAGAGGACAGCACACTTACCGTGAAGGACGGTGATACCGTAAGCATAGATTACGTCGGAACGGTTGACGGAGAAGAATTTGAAGGAGGCAATTCAGATGGCGCCGGATATGATCTTGAGATCGGCTCCGGGAGCTTTGTCGATGATTTTGAGCAGCAGCTCATAGGCAGCCATCCGGGCGACAGCGTCACCGTTAATGTGACCTTCCCCGAGGATTATTCCTCTGAGGAGCTTCAGGGTAAGGATGCCGAGTTTGCGGTGGAGGTCCATGGTATTTACGAGCTTCCCGAGTTTACGGATGAATTTGTGGCCGAGTATCTTTCGGAGAATGCGAAGACCGTTGATGAATATAAGAAATACCTTAAGGATACCCACTATGATGAGAACCTTGAAACGGCGCTGAGAGAAAAGATCACTGAGCTTGCCGCGGTGGATAAGTATCCCGCTTATCTCAAGCACTATAAGAGCCTTCAGAAGTACCTTGACGAGCAGACCTATGAGCAGATGAACGAAATGTACAGATCCTACTACGGAAGCGGTTTCTCCAGCTTTGAGGAGTACACCGGCATGACAGAGGAGGAGTACGAGGAAGATCTTGATAAAAGAGCAAAGGAGCAGCTTAAGGACAAGCTTGCCTATCAGTATATCCTTGAAGGTGAGGGCGTATCCCTGAGTGAGCAGGATTACAGGGATTACCTGAAGGAAACCTACGACAATGATGACAATTACGATACGAATGTAGAGGAGTACGGACTCCCGTACCTGCTTTCCGAAAGGCTGGGAGACAGGGCGGTCGAAATATTAAAGGGGTTCGTTACCGTAGAATGATATCAGACATACCAGATCCCGGGATCCTGTAATCAGCAAAGCGCAGCATTGCCCCTTGTGCAGGATCCTTAAAAGCCGGCGCTTAAGCTAACGCCGGCTTTTGAAATTTGCGGGCAACTGTTCGGCACAAGGTGAACAGCTGCATTTGCAGTAAGGAGGATAGTATATTATGGCAGAAGCTGAATATATATCTCTAAAGGAGCTTGCTTTGAAGCTCAGGCTTTACGAGGGAGAGAATGTTTTTGTGACCTCCGATGTAAAGAGGCTTCTGTACAGTCTTATCGAGCACGGTGACGATACTGACCTGAATATACTTATAGACGGGATACAGAGGGTTATAGGGCCTTCGGGGACTCTTGTATTTCCGACCTTTAACTGGGCCTTTTGCAAGGGTGTCGCGTATGATCATTTCAAAACTCCCTGCAAGACAGGATCTCTTGGGAAGCTTGCTCTCGCGCGCGGTGATTTCAGGCGTACAAGGCATCCGATATATTCCTTTGCCGTATGGGGGAAGGGCACTGAGGAGCTGTGCCTTACAGACAATAAAAGCTCCTTCGGAGCGGATTCTCCCTTCACCTATATGCTGGAAAAGGATTTCAATAACCTGTTTATTGACAAGGATCTTCAGCATTCCTTCGTGTTTGTGCATTATGTAGAGGAAAGCAACGGTCCCGTGCCCTACAGGTACCTTAAGGATTTTACCGCCGGGTATACGGATGAGAACGGGATCACCACGACACGGACCTATTCGATGAATGTCCGTGACCTCGATATGGACGTTACCAACCGTATATATCCTTACGAGCCGGATTTTAAGGAGGCAGGGGTAATGGAGGAGTTTTATATCAATGATATCGAATATAAGATCATCAATTTAAAGGGCGCTTATCCGATAATCGCAGATGACGTTCTGCACAACAGGAGCAGGAAGCTGTGCTCCTATATCGGACAGGATGAGCCATAGAGCAGCAGACGGCAGCGTTTTACGGGAATAAAAGCAGGGTTGATAGCTATGGAAGAACAGAAAACGAAATGTATTGAAGAGGGCAGGGGAATGTATTCACTGGCGGAGGAGATATTCCCTATATGCCGCAGCCTTACGGGAAACGGCGTAAGGCAGACCTTTGACATACTTAAAAAATATATGCCGGATATCAAGGTCTCCGAGGTGCCTACGGGCACCAGGGTATTTGACTGGACGATACCGAAGGAGTGGAATATAGAGGAGGCGTACCTTGAGGATGAAAACGGGGAACGTATAGTTGATTTCAAGGTCAATAATCTTCATGTGGTAGGTTATTCCGTGCCTGTCGATGAATATCTCAGCCTTGAGGAGCTTATGCCACACCTTTATTCGCTGGAGGGGCAGCCCGAGGTCATACCGTATGTTACCTCTTACTATCAGGAAAGATGGGGCTTCTGCATGACACACAGGCAAAAGCTTTCCTTAAAGCCCGGGAGATACCACGCTGTTATAAGCTCCAGCCTTAAGGAGGGGTCTCTCACCTACGGAGAAATGTATTTTCCGGGACAGAGCAGCAAGGAGGTTTTCTTCTCAAGCTATGTCTGTCATCCCTCAATGGGCAATAACGAATGCTCCGGACAGGCGCTCATAGTATGGCTTGCCAGATACATAAAAAGCATGAAGAACAGAAAATACAGCTATCGGCTCGTGCTTGCTCCCGAAACCATAGGCGCCATAACCTATTTGAGCAGACATCTTAAGGAGCTTAAGGAAAATGTTATAGCAGGATTTAATCTTACCTGTGTGGGCGACGACAGGGATTTCTCAATAGTTCATTCAAGATATGGCGATACCTATGCCGACAGGGTGCTCATGAACGTGCTGAAATACAAAAAGCCCGATTTCAGCGAATATCCTTTTATTAAAAGAGGCTCTGACGAGAGGCAGTATCAGGCTCCGGGAGTGGATATCCCTCTGGTATGCTTCTGCAGGAGCAAATATCATATTTACCCCGAGTATCACACCTCGGCGGATGATCTTTCACTCATAAGCCCCGAAGGACTGGCGGGAAGCTATGATGTAATGACCCAGTGCATAGAGCTGATAGAGAATAACGGCGTCTACAGGATCAACTGTCTTTGTGAGCCCCAGCTTGGAAGGAGGGGACTCATGCCTACCATAAGCAGCAAGGAGACCTATCAGGAGACACTGGCGCTTAAGGATGTGGCGGCATATGCGGACGGAAGAAATGATATCATAGCGCTGAGCAATCTTATCGAGCAGCCGGCATATTTAGTAACAGATGTTATTAAAAAATTAATAACAGCCGGACTATTGGAAAAAGTGCAGTAAAAATGGAATCGAAAGCAATTGTTAAATAACGATTTAATACAGTGATCGGCCGCGAAACAGCATTGGATTTGGAGGCTTTTATGTCCAGAGAAGAGATAATGGAAAAGGTAACGGAGATTTTCAGGGATGTGTTTGACGATGAGTCATTGATCATTTCGGACAGCACGAATTCCGATGATATTGAGGATTGGGATTCACTTGAGCACATTGCCCTGATAGTTTCGATGGAAAAGGAATTCAATATGAAATTCGATATAAAAGAGGTGAACAGCCTTGAAAATGTCGGGGAAATGATAGATCTTATCAAAAGGAAGCTTGAAGAATGAACGATTACAGCTATGAAGATATTTCGGTGGGACAGAGGGCAAGCTTCAAAGCCGTGCCGGGAGAAGCCGAGCTTGCTGCCTTCATGAGGATCACCGGCGATGTAAACCCGCTCCATGGCGACGAGGACTACGCGATACGGCAGGGCTATAAGGGAAGGGTGGCCTACGGGATGCTTACAGCCTCCTATCTTTCCACCCTCGCTGGGGTCTATCTCCCCGGGGAAAGGAGCCTGATCCATTCCGTCGAGGTTAGGTTCGAGGCTCCGGTGTATGCGGGTGATGAGCTTACGATCAGCGGAGAGGTCACGGAAAAAAACGATACGTTCAGGTTTATAACGGTAAAGGTCCTTATAAGAAATCAGGATAATAAAAAGGTGCTTAAGGGTAAAATGCAGATCGGAGTGTCAGATCCTGCGGATAACAAACAGGGAGTCCATGAGGATCCGTAAATTATCAAAAAAGGGGGAAGGACCCCTTTAAACGGAGGAGGGAGCTTGAATGAACGAAAAGGAAACTCTGCAAAAATGGATAAGTGAAAGCGACAACATAGTTTTTTTCGGAGGAGCGGGTGTTTCGACCGAAAGCGGGATACCTGATTTCAGGAGCGTGGACGGTCTTTACAATCAGAAGTATGACTATCCCCCCGAGACGATATTGAGCCACAGCTTTTACAGGAGCAAGCCTGAGGAGTTTTACCGCTTTTACAGGGATAAGCTGCTCTGTACGGACGCAAAGCCCAATAAGGCTCATTTAAAGCTTGCGGAGCTTGAAAAGGCCGGGAAGCTTAAGGCCGTGATAACACAGAATATAGACGGGCTGCATCAGGCAGCGGGCTCTGAGGAGGTCCTGGAGCTTCATGGGAGCACCCTGAGAAATTACTGTGAAAGGTGCGGAGCCTTTTATGATGTGAATTACATCATAGAGTCGGAGGGGGTTCCGAAGTGCGAAAAGTGCGGAGGAAGCATCAAGCCTGACGTCGTATTGTACGAGGAGGGACTTGATATGACCACGATGAATAAGGCCGTAGATTACATAAGCGCGTGTGAGATACTTATAATAGGAGGGACCTCTCTGGCGGTATATCCGGCAGCGGGACTCATTAATTATTACAGGGGCAGTAAGCTTGTGCTGATAAACAAGTCGTCGACCCAGATGGACTCAAGAGCCGACCTTCTTATACACGGAAGCATCGGGGAGATACTCGGGGCTGTAGAGGTATAGAGCCGTATATGAAATCCGGTATCATAGAAAAAACAGCCCGTGAACACCTGTATTTTTGGTCATAATTTTGCTTGAAAATGCGATTTTTCTATGATATCATAACTAATCGTGATACATTTCAGCAGTCTGCGAAGCAGCTGCGTGGATTTTTCCGCAGGAACAATCCACATATAGAAAATCGCATAGCGATTTTCCCCCTTGCTCTGATCAGTATTCAGGGCTATCAATCCAAAAGGAGGTACCAGCATGAGCAAATATGAATTATGCGTTGTTCTTAATGCTAAGATCGAGGACGAGGAAAGAGCTGCAGAGCTTGAAAAGGTAAAAGAGCTTATTTCCCGTTTCGGCGGTACGGTTACGAACGTTGATGACTGGGGCAAAAAGAGATTTGCCTTCGAGGTCATGAAGATGAAGGAGGGCTTCTATTACTTTATCCAGTTCGATGCCGAGCCGAGCGCACCTGTCGAGATCGAGAACCGTGTCCGCATTATGGAAAACGTAGTCAGATATCTTTGCGTGAAACAGAACGATGCGTAGTCGGAAAGAGAGAAATAAATGAATAAAGTTATATTAATGGGAAGACTTACAAGGGATCCCGAGGTGAGATATTCATCGGGTGATAATCAGATGGCTATAGCCAGGTATACGCTGGCGGTAGACAGAAGGTTCAACAGGAACAATTCGGATCAGACGGCAGACTTTATCAACTGTGTTGCCTTCGGAAAATCCGGTGAGTTTGCCGAGAAATATTTCAGAAAGGGAATGAAGATCGCGGTTACCGG
>DFEA01000004.1:6187-14425 GCA_002368575.1 Lachnospiraceae bacterium UBA3814
TTCCTTTGATCAGAGTCTGAGCGATGATTTCATGAACGTTCCCGACGGGATCGATGAAGAGCTTCCGTTTGCCTGACCGTGAGCACAGAGCTTTGGCAGTGCGGGTAACGGTTCAGAGTTCTTTTTGACCGATACAGTATATTCAGAAATATTAATCCGGTCTGCGGATCGCGGGTATCAGCTATACGGGAGAAGCATGACGGGGTTTTGGAGGACTTGATAATGGCTTATAACAGACCACAGGGTGATAATGACAGAGCTGATTCTCCTATGAAGAGAAGAGGAGGAATGCGCAGAAGGAAAAAGGTATGCGTATTCTGCGGAAAGGATAAGACTATTGATTACAAGGATGTAGGGCTCCTCAGAAAGTATATCTCCGAGCGCGGAAAGATACTTCCCAGGAGGATAACGGGTAACTGCGCAAAGCATCAGAGGGAGCTTACGACCTCTATCAAGAGGGCAAGGCATATCGCACTGCTTCCTTATACTCAGGAATAGATCCGGAAATAAAGCCTTCTATCCTTATTTTAAAGGGGCCGGCCTCAAAAGGGCCGGTCCCTTTATGTGCGGGGATATGCCGATGAGCATATAAATCACCACATTACCTTGAGAAACACGGGCCGTAAGACCACTAGTTCTTGCGGTTGAGAGAGCCCTTTAAAAATGCTATAATTCATCTGAATGTTGTGTAAAACTATTGTCCATTGAGGGCTTGATTTATGGGTAAGGCCAGGATAAGGCTGAAGGGACAGATCCGGTCATATGTGCAGTGGCCGCTTCGGTTTTCCGTGCTTGTCATTTTATTCAATATAATAATGTATACCGTAGATTTCAGGGCCGGGATATATACCTCGGTTTTTGCGGCGGTGTATATTCTCATATCACTGATCCTGTTCATCCGGAGCAGAACCATAGTCCTGAATGATTTTATCAGCTTTGCGACCCAGTACGGTCAGGTTCAGAAGCAGCTTTTAAGGGATCTGGACATACCCTATGCCCTGATCGACGAATACGGCAGGATAATCTGGACCAATGATGCCTTTGAAAACATCCTTCACATCAGGAGAAATTCCCAGAAAAGCATAAATTCAATATTCCCGGGGTTTACAGGGATGTTTCCGTCCGGAGACGAGACAACGGTAAATACGCTTTTAAAGCATGAGGACAACAGCTTTCGGATAACGCTCAAGAAGGTATCCGTAAAGGCAATGATGGGCGATTCTCCGGTGACAGAGAAAATGGATAAGGACAGCTACCTGATAGCTGTCTTCCTGTTTGATGAGACGGAGATCGGTAATTTAAGAAAAACGCTGGAGGATGAGAAGCCGGCGGTGGGTCTTGTATACATAGATAATTATGATGAGGCACTTCAGACAGTAGAGGATGTGAGAAGATCCCTGCTTTCGGCACTGGTCGACAGACAGATAAGCAAATCGCTTTCTGCGGCTGATGCGCTTGTCAAGAAAATGGAAAAGGACAAGTACCTTGTCATCGCAAATAAGAAGAGCCTTTTAAAGCTGGAGGAGAAGCGCTTCGTTATCCTCGATGAGGTAAAAAATGTAAATATCGGAAATGAAATGGCGCTGACACTGAGCATCGGCTTCGGCGTGGGAGCGGAAAGCTTCAACGGAAACTACGAGTATGCCAGGAACGCCATGGACCTTGCGTTGGGAAGAGGCGGAGATCAGGCTATCGTAAAGGAGGGGGATAAGCTTACCTACTTCGGCGGAAAGAGCATGATGACCGAAAAGTATACCAGAGTGAAGGCCAGGGTCAAGGCCCATGCCCTCAGGGAAATAATAGAGGGGGCGGATCAGATCCTGGTCATGGGCCATCAGATCACGGATACGGATGCGCTCGGCGCGGCTGTAGGGATAATGCGCGCCGCAAAGACCCTGAATAAGAGCGTGAACATAGTGATCAACGATATCTCATCATCGATCAGGCCTATGATCGACTGCCTGATAGAGGCTGAGGACGATAAGGAGCTGATACTCAATAATATGCAGGCTCTTGAGAGAGCCGATAAAAATACGGCGGTAGTCGTGGTGGATGTAAACAAGCCCAGCTATACCGAATGCCCGGATCTTTTAAACCGCTGCGGGACCGTTGTGGTCCTGGATCATCACAGACAGGGAGAGGAAAAGATCAGGAACGCGACCCTGTCCTATATTGAGCCTTATGCGAGCTCGGCGTCCGAGATGGCCGCAGAGATACTCCAGTATATAAATGACAAGGTAAAGCTTAAGCCTGTGGAAGCGGACTGCCTTTATGCCGGGATAATGGTGGATACCAATATTTTTATGAACCGGACAGGGGTTAGGACCTTTGAGGCTGCGGCCTATCTGAGGAGAAACGGCGCTGACGTAACGAGGATCCGCAAGCTGTTCAGGGATTCCATGGAGGAATATAAGGCCCGTACTGAAGCGGTGAGCCATGTGGAAATGTACAGGGACAAGTATGCCGTTTCCTATTTTGACGGAAAAAGTGACTGCCCTACGGTGATAGCTGCGCAGGCCGCCAATGAGCTGCTCAATATAAACGGGGTAAAGGCTTCCTTCGTGCTTTCGGAATACCAGAACAAGATATATATTTCCGCCAGATCACTTGAGGAGATCAATGTCCAGATAATAATGGAAAAGCTCGGAGGCGGAGGCCATATCAATGTCGCGGGAGCCCAGCTTGAGGGGGTCTCCCTTGAGGAGGGCAGGAAGCGGCTTAAGGAAACGCTTGATAAAATGGAAAAGGAAGGTGAGATAAATTGAAGGTGATTCTTCTTCAGGATGTAAAGAGCCTCGGGAAAAAGGATGAGGTGGTCAATGTAAGCGACGGGTACGCAAAAAATTTTCTTTTTACGAAAAAGCTGGCACTGGAGGCTACCCCCAAGAACTTAAACGACCTGAAGCTTCATAAGGCAAACGATGAGAAGGTTGCGGCAAGGCTCCTTGAGGAGGCGAGGGAAGCCGCGCAGGAAATAGAAAAGCATACTGTTACGGTAAGGCTTAAATCCGGCAAGGACGGAAAAACCTTTGGTTCAGTGTCTTCAAAGGAAATAGCCCAGGAGGCAATGAACCAGTTCGGTCTGGATATCGATAAGAAAAAGATCCAGCTCGATGAGCCCGTCAAGGCGCTGGGAGATTATGAGGTCCCGGTGAAGCTCCATCCCAAGGTAACCGCTTCGCTTAAGCTTAAGGTAGTGGAGGCGTAGGTCGGCCTTGGATGACGCAGGATTCAAAAGGATAATGCCGCATGATACCGCCGCGGAGCAGTCTGTGGTGGGTTCCATGATCGTTGACAGGGAGGCCATCGAGCTTGCGGGTGAGATCCTTATCAAGGAGGATTTCTACGAAAAGCAGTATGGGATCGTTTTTCAGGCGATGGTGGAGCTCAATAATGCCGGACAGCCCGTGGACATCGTCACGCTTCAGAATCATCTCAGGGAAAGCGGAGTTCCTGATGATATAAGCTCTCTTGACTTTCTCAGGAATATCATGGAGCTTTCCATCACCCCGACCAATGTCAGGCAGTATTCGGAAATAGTCAAGGAGCAGGCGCTGCTGAGAAGGCTCATCAGGGTGAGCGACGAGATAGCGGGAGACTGCTACAGCCATAAGCGGCCTATAAATGAGATATTCGAGGATACGGAGAAAAAGATCTTCGATATCGTTCAGAGAAGAAATACCGGCGATTTCGTTCCTGTAAACAGGGTAGTCGAAAGCGTGATACGAAGGATACAGGCCGTGATGATGAGCGGGAACCGTATTACGGGTATCCCTACCGGCTTTGCGGATATCGACGGGGTCCTGAGCGGCCTGCAGCCCTCGGATCTCATACTTATCGCCGCAAGGCCTTCCATGGGGAAAACGGCGTTTGCCCTGAACATCGCGCAGTATGCTGCCGTAAGGAACGATAACTGTACTGCGGTTTTCAGCCTTGAGATGAGCAAGGAGCAGCTTGTGAACAGGCTTATAGCAATGGATGCCACGGTGGATGCCCAGAAGCTGAGGAATGCTTCCCTTGAGGATACGGAAATCGAATATGTTATGGAGAGCGCGGTAAGGCTGGGGGAATCCAGGCTCATCATTGATGATACCTCCGGGATCTCGGTCAGTGAGCTCAGGACAAAGTGCAGGAAGTATAAGATAGAGCATGACCTCAAGCTGGTCATAATCGATTATCTTCAGCTCATGTCCGCAGGCGGGAGAAATGATTCAAGGCAGCAGGAGATATCAGAGATATCAAGAGGACTGAAGTCCCTTGCAAGAGAGATAAATGTTCCGGTAGTTGCGCTTTCCCAGCTGTCGAGGGCGGTTGAAAAGAGAGAGGATCACCGGCCGATGCTTTCGGACCTTCGTGAATCCGGAGCGATAGAGCAGGACGCGGATGTTGTAATGTTCCTTTACAGAGAGGATTACTATAATAAAGATACCGAGAGGAAGAACATCGCCGAGGTGATAATAGCCAAGCAGAGAAACGGGCCTATAGGAACGAAGGAGCTGGTCTGGTCTCCTCAGTATACCAAATTCAGGAATATGGAGAATTAAAAAGGGAAAAGGACGCAAAAAAAACCGGTCTGAAAACAGACCGGGCCAGAAAAAGACCGGATCGGAGCAGGCCGATGCTTGCTCCGAAGCACACGGTCTGAATACACAGCGGCGCGTATTCAGATAAGGTAAGGCTTTATTACCGCCAGAACGTCCTCAGCGTTATCCTCTGCATGAATGTTTAAGTCGATGGGCTTTGAAAGATCAAGACTGAAGATACCCATGATAGACTTGGCATCGATAACGTACCTGCCGGATACCAGATCGAAATCATAATCGAACTTTGTTATTTCATTAACGAAGGATTTTACCTTATCGATGGAATTTAAGGAAATCTGAACCGTTTTCATAATTATTTATCTCCTTTCACATCATTGATCTGCGTGAGATACCCCCAAAAAGCATCATATTAATCTTAAATCCGCAATACCCAAAAGTCAATACGGTAGTTTCGGAATTCTTGTTAAGCTGTACTTTGCATGGTATACTCATGAATAATATCAAAGGCTGCAAGGCGGGATTCGGGGGATCGGAGATTTGAGGATAGGTTTTCATACGCTTGGATGCAAGGTCAATGCCTGTGAAACGGAAAGGATGATCCATTCCTTTAAGGAGGCGGGGCATGAGATCGGAGATTTTGATGAAATAAATGACGTTTACATCGTAAATACCTGCACTGTGACCAATATCGCGGACCGAAAGTCCCGCCAGATGCTTCACAGGGCTAAGGCTGTAAACCCCGGGGCGGTTGTCGCTGCCTGCGGCTGCTTTGCGGAGACCGGCTCAAAGGGAGCCCTTAAGGATGAAGCGATCGATCTGCTTATTGGAAACAAAGACAAGGAAAGGGCAGTTGAGATCATCGAGAGCTATATAAGAGAAAAAGAGGCTTCCGGGGAAGGGGAAGAATATCCGGACGCACTCTCTGAGCCGCAAAGCTCTCCTTTTGGTACAGGGGTCCCTGAGCCTGCCTGCAATAAGGAGTCCTCTCCCATATGCTCTCTCCATGACCATACCAGGGCCTATATAAAGGTTCAGGACGGATGCGATCAGTTTTGCAGCTACTGCATCATTCCCTATGTCAGAGGACGGATAAGGAGCAGGGACGAAAAGGATGTGCTGAGCGAAATACAGGCTCTGGCCCGGGGCGGGATCAAAGAGGTGGTCCTTACCGGGATACATTTAAGCTCCTACGGTATCGATCTTTACGATGAAAGGACCTCCTATAACGAGCTTGCAAGGAACGGGGAATATGTGAACGCACGCCTTATAAGCCTTATAGAAAAGACCTGTGAGGTAAACGGCATAGAAAGGGTAAGGCTGGGCTCGCTTGAACCGAGGATAATCACCGCGGAGCTTCTGAGCGCCGTAAAAGCCGCGGGAAAGGTCTGTCCGCATTTTCACCTGTCACTGCAGAGCGGCTCGGACCGGGTGCTGAAACGAATGAACCGTCATTACAGCACCGGGGAATATCTTGAAAAGACAGCGCTTATCAGATCCTTTTTTGAACATCCTGCCATTACAACGGATATCATTACGGGCTTTCCCGGAGAAACGGAGGAGGAATTCCTTGAGACCAGGGATTTTCTTAACAGGGCACAGATCTACGAGACACATCTGTTCAAATACTCCAGGAGACGGGGAACCGCGGCGGATAAAATGGAAGGGCAGCTCACGGAGAAGGAAAAGGCAAGAAGAAGCGGCATTCTGGCAGGGGACGACAGGATAAGGCGGAGGCGCTTTGGGGATTACTATGCCGGGACCGTAAAAAAGGTACTGTTTGAGGAGAAAAAGGAGATCGAAGGAGAGGAATATTATGTCGGCTTTACGGAGGAATATGTAAAGACCGCCTGCAGGGCCGGGGAGGACCTGACAAACAGGATACTTGCCGTTAACGTTACGGATAAATACATTGATGAACAATTACTTGTGTTTTTTAATTAATTAGTATACAATATCTGTGGATCAAGAGGGAGATCCGGAGGTTAAAGGATCAGAGTATAAGATAATCGAATAAGGGAGGGATTAATATGCAGGATCCGGGAAGTACCCAGCATTTCAGCGTACAGAGTGAGCCCGAGACAGGCGTCAAGCTGGTTTTGGCGGCTGTATATGAAGCACTTACGGAAAAGGGCTACAACCCTGTCAACCAGATCGTAGGATATATCATGTCAGGCGATCCCACTTACATTACAAGCCATAATAACGCGAGAAGCCTTATCATGAAGGTTGAAAGGGATGAGCTTGTGGAGGAGCTTTTAGAGTCATATATTAAGAAAAATGGCTGGAAATAACAGGATGGTCTGTTTGGTCCTTTGAGCCGTTAAGGGAGTGCTGATGAGGATAATGGGTCTCGACTATGGCTCTAAGACGGTCGGTGTCGCAGTTTCGGACACCCTTATGTATACTGCTCAGGGCGTAGAGATAATAAGACGGGAAAGAGAAAACAAGCTCAGGCGTACCTATGCAAGGCTTGAGGAGCTTGTTAAGGAATATGATGTCGGGAGGATAGTTCTGGGTTTCCCTAAGAATATGAATAATACCGAGGGAGAAAGATGCGCCCGGGTGAAGGAGTTTGGCAGTAATGTTAAGAGAAGAACAGGACTGCCTGTTGTTCTATGGGATGAAAGGCTTACGACCGTAGCCGCGGAGCGCTCGATGGAGGAAACGGGAGTACGTGACAGGAAGAGGTTTGTTGATGAGATAGCTGCCATGTTCATCCTTCAGGGCTACCTTGACAGTCAGAGAAAATGATACGGTCCGGAAACGGATCGGGGCCTTTGGATCGTGAATAAGCCCGCCGGCGCAGAGAGGGAAGATGGAAAAGCTTGAATTTGAAACCGAAGACGGAAAGTCGGAATTTTACGTTATAGAACAGACAAGGCTTAATGAAACCGATTACCTGCTGGTATCGGAATCCCCGGAAGAGGATGCCGAGGTCCTTATCATGAAGGAGGTCTCGGGTGGATCGGGCGTTAAGAACGGAAAGGATGAGCCCGGAACGGGCAGGGATAAAGAGACGGAAGAGGCTGTCAGCATTTATGAGCTTGTAACCGATGAAAACGAACTTACGGCGGTGTTCCGTATATTTGAAGAGCTTATGGATGAGTGATCCTTAAAATGTATTTGGAAGCGGACAAGGAGAGGTAAATTTGTCAGGGGATAAAAAAATAAATATTATTCCGCTCGGCGGTCTTGGGCAGATAGGAATGAACATCACTGCCTTTGAGTACGGAGACTCAATAGTCATCGTCGATTGCGGACTGGCTTTTCCGGAGGATGACATGCTGGGTATAGACCTGGTCATACCGGATGTCAGCTATCTTGCGGAAAATGCGGAAAAGCTCTGCGGCCTCGTTATCACTCATGGACATGAGGATCATATCGGGGCTATTCCTTATATAATAAAACAGCTTAATGTACCCGTTTATGCCACAAGGCTTACGATGGCCCTTATTGACGGAAAGCTCAAGGAGCATCTTCTTGAGAACGAGGTCGAAAGGCATATCGTTGATTTCGGGGATGTGGTCTCCTTCGGCGATATAAAGACAGAGTTTATAAAAACCAATCATTCGATAGCCGATGCCAGTGCACTGGCGATCCATACTCCGGCGGGAACGGTGGTGCATACCGGGGATTTCAAGGTGGACTATACCCCTGTATTCGGGGCGCCCATAGATCTTCAGAGGTTTGCGGA
>DFEA01000004.1:14580-34188 GCA_002368575.1 Lachnospiraceae bacterium UBA3814
TTTGAGGATATATTTGAGGATCACAGCGATACAAGGATCTTTGTGGCGACCTTCGCCTCCAATATCGACAGGATAAGACAGATAATAAACACCGCCTATAAATACGGAAGAAAGGTGGCCGTACAGGGCAGGAGTATAGAAAATATAGTAGAAACGGCACAGGAGATAGGATATCTGGATATTCCGGGCAATACACTCATAGACATAGACCGGATAAAGGACTATCCCGATGAAAAGCTGGTCATAATCACTACGGGTTCACAGGGCGAGACCATGGCGGCTCTTAACCGGATCGCCAACAAGCAGAACAAGTGGGCCAAGATAAAGCCCGGCGATACCGTTATCTTCAGCTCAAATCCCATACCGGGAAATGAGAAGGCTGTTTCAAAGGTGATAAACGAGCTGACGATTCAGGGAGCGGATGTGATCTATCAGGATGCCCATGTCTCGGGGCATGCCTCCGAGGAGGACATAAAGCTCATATATTCACTGGTAAAGCCCAAATACGCGGTTCCCGTACACGGGGAATACAGGCATTTGAAGGCTCAGGCCTATATTGCCAGGGATATGGGGATACCGAAGGAAAACATTTTCATCCTCCAGGCGGGAGACGTGCTTTCCCTAAGTGAGGAAAGGGCAGAGATCAGCGGTCATGTCCAGACCGGAAGTCTTTTTGTTGACGGGCTCGGTGTAGGAGACGTGGGCAATGCGGTATTGAGAGACCGGCAGATCCTGGCCGAGAACGGAATGGTAATGGTCGTTGCCGCAGTCCTGCAGGGAACGGGAGAGCTGGTTTCCGGACCCGAGATAATCACACGCGGGTTTATATATGTAAGAGAGTCGGATGAGATAATGACCGAAATGACTGAGGTGGCCGCGGAAACCTTCAGAAAGCTTGAAGAGAAGGGCATATCCGACTGGAATAAAATGAAATCCATGATCAGGGATGAGATGGGGAGCTTTATCTGGGGAAGGATGAAGAGAAGGCCCATGGTCATGTCTGTATTTATTGAGGTATAGAGAAAAAGGCAAATGGAACAGTCACTTGACAGGGCAGTTGACTCGCTTATAGAGCAGCTTCTGTTGACCACGGAATACAAAACCTATTTGAGACTGAAGGACAGAGTAGGAAATGACGAGCAGTGTCTTAAGAAGATCAGGCGCTTCAGGGAGCTGTCCTATGAGCTGCAAAACCTGACGGATGAGCAGCGGGTAAGGGAAGCCGCAAGGATCGAGGCTGAGAGCGACGCTCTCTGCAGCGACCCGAGAGTTATGGATTTCATGCAGGCTGAACTGGATCTGGTCAGACTGTACCAGGATATTATAAGCAGGATAATCAAGGAGATCGATTTAGAGGAGTGATTATGAATATAAGACAAATGGCGCTTTCCCTCGCAAGCCTTGTGATCAGGGTAGCGCTTGTTATAATTATTGTCTTTGCCATAATCCGGCTCGGAAGGCAGGCCTATGATTTCGGATACATGCTTTTTACCGAGGAGGCTGTGGATGAACCGCCCGGCAGAGATATAGTTGTATCCGTAAAACCTGACGAGAGTACAATTGACCTGGCCAAAACTCTTGAGGAGAAGGGGCTTACCGCGGACTGGAAGCTTTTCGTGCTCCAGTCAAAGCTTTCCGAATACAAGGATCCCGTCGTCCCGGGGACCTATACCCTGAACACCTCAATGAATGTGGACTCGATGCTTATGGTACTTGAGAATATCGAGCCCGAAGAGCCGATCGAGGACATGGGAGAGGCTGATGAGCTGACGGAGAGACCGCTTAATGATCTTGGCAGCTCGGGAAGCGATGAGAATTTTGATATCTACGGCTATAACGGAAACGGAACCGAGGGAGAGGTAATAGAGCCGGAGATAGTTGAGGATGTGGAACCGGAGGGCGAGTAATTGGATGAGGAAAGAACGGACAGCTTCATCCGCTCCCTTGAACGGGGGAATACAGCTTTTCTGAACGAGCTTGAGGAGCGGGCAAGGCGTGAGAGCATTCCCGTGATACGGCCCGCGGCACAGAATCTTCTCAGGCTCTTTCTTGAGCTTAAGAAGCCGGATAATATTCTGGAGGTAGGCAGCGCCGTTGGCTTTTCGGCAGTGCTCATGGCTGAGTACTCGGGAGAGTCCACGCATATCACTACGATAGAAAAGTATGAGCCAAGGCTTAAGGCACTTCATGAGAATATAGCCGCCTCCGGGTTTTCCGACAGGATAACGGTCATAGAGGGAGACGCGGCGGTGATACTCGGTGAGCTTAAGGAGCAGGGAAGGCACTATGAGCTTATATTCATGGATGCGGCCAAGGCTCAGTACATCAATTTCCTTCCCTGCGTAAGAGACCTTCTCTCAAACGGGGGAGTACTGATCTCGGATAACGTGCTTCAGGACGGGGCCATTCTGGAATCCAGGTTTGCGGTGGAAAGAAGAGACCGCACGATCCATTCCAGAATGAGAGAGTACCTTTATGAGCTTACTCACAGCAATGATCTCGTTACGAGTATCCTTCCGGTGGCGGACGGCATAACGGTAAGTGTTAAAAGAGGAAAAATTATTGGGAAGACCGGTTGAGCTTTTGGTGCCGGCAGGAAGTCCTGAGGTCTTAAGGATCGCCGTGCTTTACGGCGCCGATGCCGTATACATCGGAGGCGAGGCCTTCAGTCTTCGTGCAAAGGCTAAAAATTTTTCTACAGAGGAAATGGAGGCGGGAATCAGATTTGCCCATGATCACGGGGTAAAGGTTTATGTGACCGCCAATATTTTCGCTCATAACGCAGATCTTAAGGAGGCCGGGGACTATTTTGAGGAGCTTGAAGGGCTGCGCCCTGACGCGGTGATCATTTCGGATCCCGGTATGGTCTCGCTTTTCAGGGAGAAATGCCCGGGGATCGACCTTCATATAAGCACCCAGGCAAACAACACCAATTATCTTACCTTCAGATTCTGGCACGGGCAGGGGGCTAAGAGGGTGGTCAGCGCAAGAGAGCTGTCGCTTTCGGAGCTTAAGGAGATCAGGGAGAATATTCCCGGGGATATGGAGATCGAAACCTTTGTTCACGGCTCCATGTGTATCGCCTATTCGGGCAGGTGCCTCATGAGCAGCTTCCTGACTTCAAGGAGCGCCAACCGCGGAGAATGTACGCATCCCTGCCGGTGGAAGTATTCTGTGGTCGAGGAGACGAGGCCGTCAGAATATATGCCGGTATTTGAGAATGAAAGGGGCACCTTCATCTTTAATTCCAGGGATCTCTGTATGATAGAGCATATTCCGGAGCTTATGGAGGCGGGAATAGACAGCTTTAAGATCGAAGGAAGGATGAAGACCGCTCTTTATGTGGCCGTAACGGCAAGGACCTACAGAAAGGCCATTGATGACTATCTCACATCGCCGGCTCTCTATAAGGAGAACATGGGCTGGTATGTTGATGAGATATCAAAATGTGCCTGCAGGAGCTATACAACGGGCTTTTTCTTCGGAAAACCTGATGCCCGCAGCTTTGAGGACGGTACCTATATAAGCGGGTATGTTTTCCTCGGGGTCGTTTCAGAGAAGGATGGAAAAAGGGCGGTCATAGAGCAGAAGAACAGATTTTTTAAGGGAGACCGGATCGAGATAATGAAGCCTGACGGCCGAAATATCGAAGCCAGAGTACTTTCCATAACGGATGAGGAGGGAAATTTAATGGAATCGGCCCCTCACCCGAAGCAGAAGCTGTTTCTGGAGCTTGACAGGGATTGTGAGGTCTTCGATATACTTAGGATGTCAAAGCGGCAGGAGGAACTGTCCGGAACGGGATCCGGGAGAGAAAAATGAGTCTTATATCCGTTATTGTTCCCTGTTTTAACGAGGAGCAGGCGATTCCGATATTTTATAAGGAAATAACAGAAACAGCTGCCGGGTTTAAGAAGGAGTTCCCTGAGACGGAATTCGAATATATATTTATAGACGACGGGTCTGAGGACAGGACTCTCCCGATTCTTAAGGAGCTGAGGGAGAGGGACGAAAGAGTCCGTTTCATTTCCTTTTCGAGGAACTTCGGCAAGGAGGCCGGTATATTTGCCGGGCTTGAGCATGCCAAAGGAGATTACACGGTAATAATGGACGTGGATCTGCAGGACCCACCGTCGCTCCTTCCCGACATGTACAGGGCAGTAACGAGGGAGGGCTATGATTCGGCGGCTACCAGAAGGGTAAGCAGAGAAGGCGAGCCCGTGATCCGGTCCTTCTTTGCGAGGCTGTTTTACAGGATAATAAACCGGCTTTCAAAAACGGAGATCGTGGACGGGGCCAGGGATTACAGGATCATGTCGCGGAGGATGGTAAACGCGATCCTTTCAATGAGGGAATATAACCGCTTTACCAAGGGGATCTACGGCTGGGTAGGCTTTAAGACGAAGTGGTTCGAATATAAAAATGTAGAGAGGGTCGCGGGTGAGACCAAGTGGTCCTTCTGGAAGCTCCTTCTGTATTCGATCGAGGGAATAGTGGCCTTTTCCACGGCACCGTTAGCCTTTGCGGCCCTTTTGGGGATCATTTTTACTCTGGTTGCCTTTGTCATGATCGTTGTGATCATAATAAAGACCATGGTGTACGGAGATCCTACGAGCGGATGGCCGTCGATGATCTGTACCATCGTCTTCATCGGCGGGATACAGCTCTTCTGTATGGGCGTTATCGGAGAATATCTGGCAAAGACATATATGGAGTCAAAGAGACGTCCTGTATATATAGTCAAGGAAGAATCCTGAAGGTTTGAAAACAGACCTTCAAGCTTGATTGGCGGATCAGATACGAGCCCGGGTAAACCCGGTGCGTGCCTGACCCTGGTGAACAGAATATGAAGCTTATAATACAGATCCCCTGCCTTAACGAGGCTGAGACGCTTGAGATCGCGTTAAATGCTCTTCCGAAGGCCATAGAAGGGATCGACGAAATAGAATATCTTATAATAAACGACGGCAGCGTTGACAACACCGTAGAGGTCGCGAGAAACTGGGGCGTCGATCATATCGTAAGCTTTAAGAGGAACAAGGGGCTGGCAAAGGGCTTCATGGCCGGAATAGATGCCTGTCTCAGGAACGGAGCGGATATCATCGTGAATACCGATGCGGATAACCAGTACTGCGGAGATGATATTGAGAAGCTTGTAAGGCCTATCCTTGACGGGACCGCAGAGATCGTGATCGGAGAGCGCCCGATCGATGATACGGAGCATTTTTCACCGCTTAAGAAAAAGCTTCAGCATCTGGGAAGCTTTGTGGTGAGGGTGGCCTCAAGGACGGATATCCCGGATGCTCCCAGCGGTTTTCGCGCGTTTTCCAGGGATGCCGCGATGCACTTAAACGTCATGAACAACTATACCTATACTCTTGAAACCATAGTTCAGGCAGGAAGGACCAGCATGGCGATCACCTCCGTTCCCGTAAGGACGAACGGTGAGCTCAGAAGCTCAAGGCTCTTCCACAGCATGGGGGGATATATAAAGAGATCGGTGATAACGATAATCCGGGCCTTTATGATGTACCGTTCACTTACCTTCTTTTCCCTTCTGGGAATGATACCCTTCCTTACAGGTATAGTCATTATGCTCAGGTTCCTTGTTTATTTCTTTATGGGAGAGGGAACCGGGCATATCCAGTCGCTCATATTCGGGAGCACCTTTATAATGCTCGGCTTCATGACCTTTGTGGTGGGTCTTCAGGCGGATGTTATCGCAAATAACCGTAAGCTTCTTGAGGACATACAGTACAGAGTGAGAAAAATGGACTATAACGAAGAGCTTTTAAACAGCCGGACAGAAAGGGATAACAAGGATACAGGCAATGAATAGAAAAAGGATCGTTCTTATAGGTCCGGTCTATCCCTATAAAGGCGGTATCTCTCATTATACCGGGCTTTTGTACCGGGCTCTTTCAAAGGAATACGATACCCTGATGGTCTCCTACAGGATGCAGTATCCGAAGCTTCTTTTCAGGCGGGAGCAGCGGGATTATAAAAATGATTCCTTCAGGGCGGAGGATACCAGGTATCTCATAAACACCGCGGATCCCATTAATATCCATAGGACAGCGGAATGGATAATAAGCCGTAAGCCTGATGCGGTGCTCATTCAGTGGTGGCATCCTTATTTTGCCCCCTGCTATACCATCCTTGCCGGAAGGCTTAAAAGAGCCGGGATAAGGATACTCTTTACCTGTCATAATGTCTTTCCCCATGAGAGATTCATATTTGATAAATGGCTTACGAAGCTGACCCTTTCCCGGGGGGATGGCTTTATACTCCATTCAAATGAATCCGTAGGCGAGCTTCTTTCCATAAAACCGGGAGCCCGCTACAGGGTGAATCCCCACCCTACCTATCAGGCCTTTGCCCTGTCAGGTCTGGACAGGGCAAGCGCTAGAAGGCTCCTGAATACAGGAGATGATGTAAGGACAGCGCTTTTTTTCGGCTTTGTAAGGGAATATAAGGGACTTAAGCATCTTATAAGGGCAATTTCCATTCTTAAGGACAGGGGAAGCGCTCTCATGTCCGCTCCTGCCGGAAAGGCTCCGGGCTTTATCCTCTATATCGTGGGCGATTTCGGAAGCAGCCGGAACAAGGAGGAGTATCTGTCCTTAATAGAGGAATGCGGAGTCGCTCACTTTATAAGTGTCATAGACGGATATGTACCGGACAGGGAGGTCGAAAAATACTTTGCCGCCTGTGATGTTGTGGTCCTTCCCTATGAATCCGCTACCCAGAGCGGAATAGTCCAGATAGCCTACGGCTTTTTAAAGCCTGTGATAGCAACCAGGACCGGCGGGCTTTCGGATGTCGTAGAGGACGGAGTAACGGGACTGCTTGTGGAGCCCTTTGACGATCAGGGTCTTGCAGAGGCGCTTGAGAGGTTTTTTTCGGGAGATCACGGCAGATATTCCGAAAACATCCGGGCGGATGAATACAGGTTTTCCTGGGAGAGAATGGTCTTAAGCATAGGAGAGCTGTTATGAAGGATAATAATATCGGGGTCAGTAATGATAATGTCGATGAGGCAAGGCAGAAGTGCCCTCCCGTGCTGTCTATCATAACCGTATGCAGAAACGCGGGACAGAAGGCCTTAACGCGGACCATGGAATCAGTCCTCGCCCAGGAGTATAAGGACTTTGAATATATAATAAAGGACGGGGGATCCACGGACGAGACCTTTGAGACCGCAGCTTCCTATGAGGAACGCTTTGCCCTGGCAGGCATAACCCTTAAGCTCGTATCCGAAAAGGATGACGGGATCTATGATGCCATGAACAGGGCGGTCCGCATGTCAAGGGGAAAATGGGTAAATTTTATGAACGCGGGAGACTGCTTCTACAATAAGACCGTGCTTGCTGATATCTTCAAGAGGAGCAATTATGTAAATGACGGGATCCTTTATGGTGACGCGATAGAATATGAGTACGGGCATTATTATAAATTCAGGAAGTCCTTCAGGGACATAGAGTCCACCATGCCCTTTTCACATCAGTCCGCCTTTGTAAACAGGGAGCTCATGATAAGATACCCCTTTAAAACGGAATACCGGATCGGCGCGGATTATGATTTCCTGCTTTCGATGTATGAAAAGGGGTATCATTTCAGAGACACCGGCGTCGTCGTATGCATCATTTCCAAGGACGGAGTATCCTCCGTAAAGCTTTACGATACATTCTACGAGACCCTTAAGATCAGAGAGTCGCACGGAGTACAGCTGCCGACGGAAAGGGAGATAAAAAGGAGCCTTAAGGTGCATGAGCTCAAGCAGTATGTTTCCGATCATTTTCCGGTCTTCATAAAGAAGCAGATCCGCAGGATACAGTGGGCCGTAAGGGGACAGAATACGACGGTTGAGCTGCCGGACTGGGTATAGCTCCAAGGGCCTTTAAAACAGTGCCCTTATCACCTCAAAGCCTTCGGCGTAGGCACAGCCGTTTCCGTAACCCCATACCTGATTCTGCATAAGGTTTATCTCAAAAAGCCTTCCCTGGTTGTTCTGCTCCTTCTGGTCCTCTTCATAGATCTTAAGGAGCTTAAGCTTTTTTTCGGCAAATTCGCTTATGTCCACGAAAAATACGGGGGCAAAGGCCCTGTCCTTGATATATCCGTTGCTCTGATACATAAAGACGTTTCTGCAGTGACGGGATGCGGTCTTGCAGATATCATAGGCCGCTATATGATCGTGATGCATATCGTGGCTCATATGCATGAAGACCGTATCGATATTATTCCGGATGATTATGGCCTCGAGCTCCTGCATGAGATCTCCGGTGCCGTAGGAAAGGCCTCCGTAGGCCGACTGCTTAACGGCCAGCTCCTCTATTCCGGCCTCCCTGCAGATCTTATGACTGCTCTCTGCGGTCTTGCTGCTTGAGATGCTGTAGTCAGCGTTTTGGTCGGTGAAGGCGTTGTCGGTAAGAGTGATCTTATAGACCTTTTTGCCAAGGCTCACAAGCTTAAGCGCGGTTCCTCCGCAGCCCAGCTCCACATCATCATAGTGAGCGCCTATCATTAATGCTTTTTCTATCATGTCTGCTCCCTTCGAAGGTATTTTTGGTAAAGTGATGCGTGATCTAACATCCAGTCGTGCATCTCTTCTATCATCTGCCGGTAGGAGGGTATATTTATCCAGTCTGCCGTGCTGGTATTATACAGGGATTTATCGCTCTCAATGGTATCGCTTGAATATATCCTCACGCTTCCGTTCCTGAAGCGTTCGTTGAACAGGCAGAGCAGCTCATATTTGCTTATCTTTTCATTGTTTACGATATGGTAAAGCCCTCCGGTGGCGGTGTCTGAGTCTATCAGGGAGGAGATCGTCCGGGCAAGCTCCACGGTTGTAACACCGGTCCAGTAAACCTTTGCAAAGCCGTCGACCTCATCGTTCTTCATAAACCAGTTAAAAAGCCCGATGCCGCCGTTTCTTATCTCCGGACCCACAAGGGAGGTCCTTAAGGTGAAAAGATTCTGCCCGCGCACCTCTCCGAGAGATTTGCTGATACCGTATATTGAGATCGCGTTTTTTTCAGAGCTCTCGGTATAGAACCCGTTCTGGTTGCCCCTGAAGACGCAGTCGCTGCTTATGTGGATAAGCCTTGTGGGACTGTCCTTGCAAAGCAGGGCAAGGTAATGGGGAAGTACGCTGTTAATATATATGCCGTGATACATATCCATATCAACATTGCGGTTTAAGGTCCCCGCACAGTTGATTATGTAATCATAGCCTCCTGTCTGGATTATGCTTTTAACACATTCCTGATCCATGACGTCGCAGAGGATATCATTACCAAGGACCCCCTGCTTCCTGGTCGCCCCCGTGACCTCATGCTTTTTCTCCCTGAGCATAAGGTAGATGACATGACCTGCCATTCCGTTTGCTCCGAGAACCAGTACCTTTGCCATATCTACTCCCGTAAGCGGCTTATCATCGAAGCCGTCCTGAACTTCGCAGTTTTATTACTTCTGAATGATATCAGAAACAGCGGGCTCCCGCAACAGAAACAGCTCCTCAAGCCCGGCATAAAGCTTTTCGATGATGCCATCCCAGCTGTAATTTTTTTCTATAAACTGTATTTCCTCGGCGCGCAGCTGGTCGCTGTCCGGAGGAGAGGTATATAAAAACGAAAAGGTCTCCGCAAGGGCGGATACGTCATCGGCCTTTACGATGGTTCCGTATCGTCCCTTATTCGTGATGTCCAAAGCCGCGCTGCAGGCATCGGAGGCTATTATATAACAGCCCTCACGGGCCGCCTCAAGCAGTACAAAGCCGAAGGATTCGCTCCTTGAGGGGAGAGCAAAATAACGGGCTCTTCTGTAGAGCCCGATAAGCCTTTTCCTGTCGGTCATAAGCCCCGTAAAGGTTATGCGGTCCTTAAGTCCCGGATGCTTTTTAAAGAAATCGTTTATAAAGGGCTCAAAGGAAGGGTCGATACTGCCGACAAGGGTAAGGGAATAGTCGTGCTTTTCAGCGCTCAGGGCGAAGGCCTCAAGAAGTACATCGGTAGCCTTTTCCGGAGTTCCCAGGTTTCCTACCGTAAGGATAAGCTGCTCCTTTCGGTGCAGTTCATCGGCAGTAATATCGTCAGTATCTTCCGCTTCCCTGTAGAAGCCGTTAGGGATAAAGGCTATCCTGCAGCCGTGAATAAGGTGATCAGCGGAATGTATGTGCAGCTGCTTCATAAGGGACCCGTCTTTATGCTCTGCCCTGTCTTCGAAGCTTTCGCTGAGAGCCTCCTTCATTCCCGAATTTTCCACGGTGGCAAGATCGGCACCCCGGATTATGGCTCTTTTTATAAGACCTTTGAGATCGCGCTTAAAGACATCCCTGAAGCCCTTGTCGTTCATATCGAGCTTAAGGAATATCTTTCCCATGGGATTGTATTTACGGAATACGCGCTCATAAAAAAAAGAAGCCGCATTAAGGTGATATATATTCAGGATATCGATAGAGGAGGCTTCGTATTTAAGATAGTGCATTCCGTCGTAGATCCGGCCGAAGGGGGTTTTTTTGACAAAAGAAAGCTTAAGCCCCTTTACCTTATCCTCGAGATAAGGATAGGAGCCGTTTTCCCAGGTGACGAGCTCGGACTGATAGCCGTATTTTTTGTACAGCATATAGGGTATCATTCCGACGTCCTTGATAAGATGAACATTTTCGGTTTTCAAAAACAGCGTAACGAATCTCATTTCTGCGCTCTCTTACTTATGAGGAAGGTGGTCATAAATGACTCTTTCAAGATAAGCCAGAGCATATGCCGCTTCGAATATCAGATCCTGTACCGGGCCTGTATGAAGATAGTACCTGTTATATATCCTGAAGCTTCTGTGGAAATGCCGGAAGGCCCTTGCCTTGGAATTATTATTCAGTTTTTTGATGGTGGTTGAATGAAGGTGATCGTAGCGCTCCTTCGTAAGGACGCCCACATAGTAGCCGTGAAGCATCAGACGATAGGAAAGCATCATTTCCTCGCAGTAAAGGAAGGTCCTTTCATCCATTCCGCCTATCTCCTCATAGGCCTTGGAGCTTATTATAAAGAAGGAGCCGTCAACAACGCCTACCCTTTCGATGGGCCGCTGGGAGGAGACAAGCCTCTTCTTGATAGCTCTCTTGTGAAGATTATAGATTATAAGGAAGAGACTTTCGATGACTCCGGAAAATCCCGGAAGGTTCCAGGCGTTATAGCCCTGATTCACAACAGGGGCTAAGATCCCGTATTCGGGATGACGTTTGATCTGCCAGAGGCATTCCGTGGCCGCCCTGTCGGAAAAGTACGCGTCGGGATTTGCGACGAAGATATAATCGGAATGGAAATGCTCAAGAGCGTACCTGATACCGAAATTATTGCCCTTTGCATAGCCGCCGTTATCAGGGGCCGAGATCACGGTGATCTTCTCGGGAGCCGTTTCCCTGGCCTTTTCCATAAGGGCCAGGGTGTTGTCCGTAGACCCGTTATTAACAAGTACGATGTGGTCAAAGGCCTTATGGTCCTTAACTTTTTTGGCGAGCTCCGATGAGAGCTCGCCGTCATTATAGGATATTATAACAAGTGAAGTATTTGTATTTGTATTCATATTCAATATGTCAGAAGAACAGATCCCTGTACCATTTCAGTGAGGTCACATAGGCCTCATATATCTTATCGTAGGGAAGGTTGTTTACCACTACCAGCCTGTCTATCTCAAACCAGTCGGCATTCTCGTAAAGCAGAAGGAAATTATAAACGATCGCAAGCTCTCCGGTACCGTTTATCAGAGCATCGGAAATATCCTTTGATACGTTTAGGATCGAAAGAGCCTCTTCCATAGGCTTGTTGAGAATGATATCAAGACAGGAGAACAGCCCGAGCATGAACAGCTCCTGATCCCGCATCGCCATTGAAAAGATGGGAGCAAGCTGTTCGGCAAACTTTGCCCTGAGCATGGAAAGCCTTGCGACCTCGCTGGGCTTATCCTCGCAGAGCTGCCTGGTCACAGCGGTGGACACCCACTTCTTAAGCTCCTTCTGTCCTAAAAGCGCTGTAGCCTGACGTATGTTTGAGATCTTTGAGTTGACCGTTATCTTGTTTACCATCTCAAGCAGCGAGATAGTCAGGGCAGCATCCCGTGAAATGACATCAGCGGCCTTGGTAAGCTCAAAATCGTTGTTGTTTATGACGTTTAACAGCTCCAGGTAATTGATCTTTACGGGAGCTATCTGGGAATCGCCCCTGGTAATGGGGGTCCGGTAGAACTCACCCTCGTAAAGCTGATATCCGCCTTCCCGCCTTAACTCTTCAAAGATCTCCTGAGACGCGATGTTCCCCGCAACCAGCCTGATGTTCGGGTAGAGCTTCGTGAAGAAGATCTTTGCCTTGGATATCACGATTTTCTTGTGATCGAGAATAAGAAAATCCATAAGAGAAAGGATCTGCTTATATTCCTCAAAGTCCGGCACGTCAAGCTTTCGCATGGCAAACTGATACCCTGTCTCCTTAAGCGCCTTTATACGCTCGATATTCAGAGGCTGGGGCTTGATGGAATTATCGATAAGAAGAACGATGCGGTGGGGAGGGGCAAGACACTGATCCTCGATATCCGCAAAAAGCGAAATGGGCGAGAGCGGAATAAAGATATCGCTGTCAGCAGCCAGACTGTCGATCCCGACGCTGTTAACCACCTCCAGTCCCGTGATCACTCCCGCTCCGTCATTGATGCCGGTTCCGAGATAGCTGGGGTTTATAAGATAGTTTTTCTTCTGGGAGAACAGGGAATATGCCTTGACCTCCATCTGATCGTTAAATAAAGGTATCAGAGTAGCTAACATATCAGTTTTCCTTCCTGGCGGATCCGCTCTTAAAATCTAGCTTTAGTTTACAACAAAACATTTTTTTTAACAACTGTTTTTACTCAAAAACACTTGTTTTGTTACGATTTTCCTTGACACGGCAATGCAAAACCTTTATATATATTATAGGCACGGGGAGTGCCGTATTATTTTGCTAAGCTGCATTTGACAGCGATTGCGAAGATTCATAAATACAGGAGGTTTTACTATAATGAACAAAACAGAGTTAGTTGCAGCTATGGCTGAGGAAACCGGATTATCAAAAAAGGACTCTGAGAAGGCTCTTAAGGCTTTTACTGACATTGTTGCCGCGGAATTAAAAAAGGGCGAAAAGATCCAGTTAGTAGGCTTTGGAACATTTGAGGTAGCTGAGAGAGCTGCAAGAGAGGGAAGAAATCCTCAGACCGGTGATGTGATGAAGATAAAAGCTTCCAAAGCTCCCAAGTTCAAGGCTGGTAAGGCTTTAAAGGACAGCGTGAACAAATAATCCTCTTTGGTCGGATTGCTATGATGATATTTAGCGGAGAACTTCTGTTCTCCGTTTTTTTTATCGCAGAGCTGCCGAAAGGTAAATGTCAGCAGAGCTGACCGGCAGCTCGCGGGCGAGCAGGGCGCGACTTCGTCTTCCCTGCCCGATTTAACGCAGAGCCGCCGAAGGAAAGATGTCAGCAGAGCTGGAAGATATTAGCAAAGCCGCTGAAAGGAGGGCGTCGGTAAAGATGAGACTGGATAAATTTCTTAAGGTTTCAAGGATAATAAAGAGAAGAACGGTCGCAAACGAGGCCTGCGACGCGGGGAGGGTCAGCGTCAACGGGAAACAGGCCAAAGCTTCACAGGAGGTAAAGCCGGGAGATATCCTTACGATCCGGTTCGGAAACAGGGACGTGGAGGCTGAGGTGCTCTCGGTCAGGGATAACGTGAAAAAGGAAGAGGCTGCTGAGCTTGTCAGATTTATATGATGATATCAGGGTAAAAGTGCCATGTGGCTTTTTACCCTGACATCATTCATATATAGGAAACGACACTATAGAAAAATAGTCAGTCAGGTTTTCGGCAGGTTGTTTACAGCATGATATTATGGTATCATTATACTGTTACCAGAGGCTTGCGTGAGGTGCTGTGATGACTAATTTTCTTTTGCAGGATCTGATCCCTTCGGATGTATTACAGGAGCTTCAGGACGCATTTTCCGAGTATTCCGGAATGGCGTCTCTCATAACTGATGCCGCAGGCACTATGGTGACCTCCGGCAGCGGCTTTTCCAAATTCTGCAGTGAATATACCAGAAAATCCGAGAAGGGATGCAAAAACTGCGAGCAAAGCTGCCGTCACGGGGCTCTCATGACCCTGAAGAACGGCAGGCCAGTGGTGAACCAGTGTCATGCCGGTCTTATGGAATATGTGGCCCCCATACTCTTAAACGGGGAATTTCTGGGTTCCTTCATCGGCGGTCAGGTCAGGACGGAGGAAACGGATGAGGAGTTTCTCTGGAAAAAGGCCCTGGAATACGGCATCGACCCTGATGAATACATTAAGGCGGCTGCGGAAACGAGGGTTGTGAGTGTTGAGGAGCTTGAGAGGACTGCCATGTTCCTTTCACGAATGGCGAATGCCCTGTCAAAGATCGCCTATCAGAGATATCTGATCTTCCAGAAGAACCAGAGCGTTGAGGATACCGCAAGGAACCAGTCGGAGTTTCTGACCCAGTTTGCGGATGATATGCAGAAGAATGTAAAGGAGCTCTTCCTTTACCTATCGGAATCGGAAACCGGAGGCAGTACCGAGCATATCAAGAAGAATGTGGATCTGCTTCTGGCAAGGACAATGAAGCTCGGAACGCTTGTAGAGGACAGCGTTGAGTATGTCAACGCCATGAACGGGATCTTTGAGCTTAACGAATCCGTATATGATATAAGAAGGATCGCCGAGCTCAAGATGAGCGAGGTCATTTCAAAGGCGGAGGAAAAGAACGATTCCCTTGATTTCAGGGTTGAGGACTCTGTTCCGCAGATGCTGATGGGGGATTCCGGGAGAGTCTCTACCATCATCGGAAAGCTTCTCGAAAACAGCATCCGCTATACCGAGGGAGGGATCGTTCACCTTATAATAGACTGCGAGAGGATATCATATTCAACGGTGATCGTGATCCACGTGATAGACGGAGGGGTAGGGATCGAAAAGAACCAGGCCGAATATATCAGGAATTACATGTCGAGCAGGGGCTTTTCCGATACTCATGACGAGGAATTTGAAATGTTAGGCTTCTCGCTGATAGGCTACTGCGTGAACGCAATGTCCGGAAGCATCGATCTTAAGAGCAGGCTTGGGGTCGGAACTGAATTCATAATAAGACTGCCTCAGCTGGAGGTGAACGGAGGCGAAGAATGAGCAGGTTGGACATTCCGGGTTATTTAAGTGCTTTTTCGGAGCTTATAAGGGCAGCCGGCAATTCGGAGGAGCTTGTGGACAGGGATTTCTGTCAGGAGATCCAGAAGGTAGGCGCGTGTCTTGGTATATTTAAGGCAGAGCTCATGGTCATAGGCTATTCCTTTCCGGAGAATATAGTGATATTTGAGACCGAGGGCGGCTGTAACCTCGCGCATACGAAGGTGGTGGAAAATGTAAGGTTCATTGCGAAAAAGCAGGTCCATACGATCCTTTATCTGCAGAACAGTCCCGGAAACGGACAGACAGAGGAGATCGAGGCAGGCATAAGGAACCTGATCGAGATAATAGAGATACAGGCTGCCAAGGCTCTTAACAGACGCAATGAAAATGAGTTGAAAAGGACGGACTCCGTAACGGAGGTAGCCACAGCCGAGTATTTTTATGAATATGCCGACAAGCTGTTCAAAAGCGGAGAGATAGCCGATTACGCGGCCTGCTCCTTTACCCTTAAGGGTATGGAGGAAATAAACCGCAAGCTCGATGCCCACAGCGGCAATATGCTTATGAAGACCTACGTAAAAAGGCTTCAGGAGCTCATCGGGAAATTCGGCATCGTGGCAAGGAACAGCGGCATAAACTTCTCGGCGATCTTTTTAAAGGATAAAGCGAATGAGGTGATGGATTATCTCGCGGGGCAGGATATTTACCTTCCGGAGCTGGACGTGAGCCGCTTTATGAGCGCCTATGCGGGTTATTTTCTCTCAGCCGAGAACAGTCAGTCCCCGATGGAGCTCAATGATGTATTGAACATAGCCATACAGACGGCCAGGGAAAACGCGGGCAGTCCCTATATTATTTACGATGACAAGCTGAGACAGCAGATAAACGACGCAAAGTATATTGAAAGCATATTTCAGGGAGCGCTTCAGGAGGAGGAGTTTTTCGTATATTATCAGCCCAAGGTCGAGACAAAGTCGTATCTGCTTGCGGGCGCCGAGGCTCTCTGCCGGTGGAAGCATGACGGCGAGATGATCCTGCCGTTTCGTTTCATCCCCGTGCTGGAGCAGAACGGAGAGATATGCAGGCTTGACTTTTACATGCTGGAGCATGTCTGCAGGGACATGCGCAGGTGGATAGACGGGGGCGGAAAGGCGGTAAGGGTTTCGGTGAACCTTTCCAGGCTTCATATGGGGAATCCGAACCTCTTAAAGAATATTCTTGAGATCATTGACAGCTATGACATCCCTCATCAGTATATTGAGATAGAGCTGACCGAAACGACTACGGAGGTGGACTATATCGAGCTGAAGAAGCTGGTCTCCGGGTTAAGGGACGCGGGCATCTTTACCTCGGTGGATGATTTCGGGGTGGGATATTCCTCGATGAACCTCTTGAGAGAGCTGCCGTGGAATATAATCAAGATCGACAGGAGCTTTATGCCTATAGGCGACAACAGCCAGGAGGATGAAAAGCGAAAGGTCATGCTCAAATCCGTTATCGGAATGACGCAGGCTCTGGGGCTTAAATGTATTGCCGAAGGGGTTGAGACCGTAGATCAGATAATCCTGCTTAAAAAGTATGGCTGCTATTTCGTCCAGGGCTACTATTTTGACAAGCCCCTGCCGGTGGAGGAATTTGAAACGAGGCTTTTACAGGAGTCACAGAATGATTTCTGATATCATATTATTTTTTTCGGTTGACAAGAATGATCATATCTGGTAATATCCTTTTGTTGGAGTGATACATCAGTATTGCGAGTGGACATGCGATAGTGGTACAGTTGGTAGTACGTCGCCTTGCCAAGGCGAAGATCGCGGGTTCGAGTCCCGTCTATCGCTTGAAGGATCCGGATGGTTCGGGTCCTTTTTCTTTTTCCGAAATCACGGGTATAAAGGGAGGAGCCCGAAGGGCTTTTGTCGGGTAACTCAGGGGATGATGCCGGGGTCAAAAGCCGCACGGCACGCTTACCCCGCACGATAAAACGAGCTGTTTTACGGCCCTTTGCCGGGCAGCTGATAAAAGGGGACTGGGCATATGGACGAGAATAACGGAAATTCCTGGACAAACGGCTTTGGAGACAGGGATCAGGGAGAAAACGGCGGCGGCAATTTCCGTGACAGCCGCGGCAATAACGGGAACGAAAACGCGGGAATGTCGATAGCCTCTCTTGTGTTTGGTATTCTTTCGGTGGTATGCTGCTGCACGGGGTGGTTCAGCCTTGTTTTTGCCGCGCTTGCACTGGTATTCGGAATAATAAGCGTGAGGAACGGCAAGGGAGGACGGGAGCTTGCCATAGCAGGGATGATCACCGGAGGCTGCGGACTGGTGCTGGCTGTGGTGATGCTCATATTTGCGGCGCTTGCCGCGGGGATCTCGGGGAATTTCCTGAAGGACAGCATCCGCTATTACGACCTTGAGGAGCTGTACGATCTTTACGATATGATATGATCTGCCGCAAGCAGGTCGGCTCAGACGGAGAAACAGGGTGAGGAACAGAAGGGCGCCGGAGGAGCAGCCGGTTTGCATCGCTTTATATAAGGCAGGGAAGGCTGTGCCTGTGCTTGCCCTCATTGCGTTTCTTTTGTATCATACGGGGGTGCTTGAGGGCCTGTATTCGGGAGGCTGCGCCTTTAAAAGGGCCACGGGGCTGTACTGCCCAGGGTGCGGAGGGACAAGGGCCCTTTGCTTCATGCTTTCGGGAGAGCTTTTAAAGAGCCTGTACTACCATCCCTCGGTTCTTTATTTTACGGTATTCTATATCGTCTTTATGCTTAAGGCGTTCATAAACAGGCACTGCCACGCGGGTACGCTCTCTGACAGGAGAGCGGCGGTCTTTATACTTGCGGGGGCAGGCCTTACCCTTCTTCAGTGGATCGTAAAGCTCATACTTCTCCTGCACCTTAACGCGTAGGGAAACGCTGATTAAAGCTTTTCCCGCGGTAAATTCGCGAGCGCTTGCACCCTTCCTATGTGAATTTCTGCGCATCCCGACGGAGCTGTTCCGGTCATCATTTCCGAAAGAATCTTCCCGAGGCGCCGCAGGGGAGAACAAAACCGGTTTCCGTAACGGGAAGCCCTATCTCGTCCGCTTCCACAACACCGTCATATTTTTTTGCCGCCGTCAGCCCGAGCATATAGGAGAGAACGGCAGGCTGAAGCCCTGTAGTATATGAATTGATGAGGAAAAACAGGGGATCCTCCGAGAGCAGAAGGGTGCAGCGTTCTATCAGAGAAAAAACCGAATCCTCTAGCTTCCAGATCTCACCCCTGGGACCCCTTCCGTAGGACGGAGGGTCCATGATCACCGCCTCATAATGATTGCCGCGTCTTATCTCTCTTTCCACGAATTTAAGACAGTCATCCACGAGCCACCTCACCGGAGCCTCCGAAAGTCCGCTTGAGAGCGCGTTTTCCTTCGCCCATGACACCATTCCCTTTGAGGCGTCCACATGGGTGACAGAAGCCCCTGCCCCGGCGCAGGCAAGAGTGGCTCCGCCGGTATAGGCAAAAAGATTGAGCACCCTTACGGGCCTTTGCGAGGCCTTGATGAGCCCGCTCATCCAGTCCCAGTTAACGGCCTGTTCGGGGAAAACACCTGTATGCTTAAAGCTGAAGGGCTTAAGATTGAAGGTCAGGGATCGGTACCTGATGCTCCACTGACCGGGAAGATCATAGAATTCCCATTCTCCGCCCCCCTTAGAGCTTCTGTGATAATGCGCGTTCGGATGGCTCCAGGATGGACCTCTTCGCTCTGTCTGCCATATTACCTGCGGATCGGGGCGTACAAGGGTATAACTTCCCCATCTTTCAAGCCTTTCTCCCTCCGAGGCGTCTAATATTTCAAAATCCTTCCAGCTGTCGGCTACCCACATATGAACTCCTGAGACTGCTGCGGCAAACACGATAAATGATCGCGTTTACCATAATTCATTGTATTAGGAAAAAGCATTTACCTGAACCATATATATCATTTTTTACGTATCCAGTCAATCAGGCATAAGGCGCCCCGCGAGCATTATATGCTTGTTAAAAGCGGTGATTTGGTTTATATTAGAGTGAGCTTTATGCACGTATCATTTATGTTTATACCGCAGTGCCGCCGAAAGGAAGCTGTCAGCGGGGCTGACCGGCTTGCGGGCGAGCAGGGTGCGAGCTTATCTTCCCTGCCCGATTCTTGGTTTTATGAGGAGGATGAAAAAATGACCGGTAATACTTTGGTTCTGGTTCTTGTCGCTTTCGGGGTATATCTGGCCGGAATGATCGCGATAGGAGCTCTTTATATGAAGGGAAACGCTACCTCAGAGGATTATTTCCTCGGGGGAAGAAACCTGAACGGATTTGTCGCGGCCCTGTCGGCGCAGGCTTCTGATATGAGCGGCTGG
>DFEA01000004.1:34384-42697 GCA_002368575.1 Lachnospiraceae bacterium UBA3814
CTGACCCTGCCCGAATATTTTGAAAACCGTTTTCATGATAAAAAGAAGACCCTTCTGCTCGTATCCTCGCTGGTCATCGTAGTGTTCTTTCTTGTATACACGGCCTCGGCCCTTGCCTCGGGAGGAAAGCTCTTTAATTCGATGTTCGGCATAGATTATCATGTGGCGCTTACCTTCGGAGCGGTGGTCATCCTGTTATATACCTTCATGGGCGGCTTCATGGCGGTATGTACAACGGATTTCATACAGGGAACGCTTATGCTGATCGCCCTCCTTGTGATACCGATCATAGCCTGGTTTTCCATCGGCGGGGAGAATATGAACAGTATCTTAAGCTCGACCGGGGTGAACGGAGCCTCCTTTATGAACATAATGCAGGAAAACGGACAGCCCATAACCGCTGTTTCCATTATCTCCTCCCTTTCCTGGGGACTGGGATATTTCGGTATGCCGCATATTCTTGTGAGGTTCATGGCGATAAAGAATGAGGAGGAGCTCAGAAAATCAAAGGTGGTCGGCATCATATGGGTTTTCCTTTCGCTTGTCTTTGCCTGTGTCATCGGGGTCGTCGGGAGAGCATATCTTGCCCCTCAGATCCTTGGCGTGGAGGGAATGGTATCAACGGAAAACGTGTTTATAGAGATGATCAAGAAGATGTTTACCGAGCATTATTCTCTTCCTTTCATAGCGGGCATATTCCTGTGCGCCATCCTTGCGGCGATAATGTCTACCGCGGATTCACAGCTTTTAGTCACGGCATCTGCCGTTGCGGAGGATCTTTACAAGGGTATATTCAAAAGGGATGCCGACGAAAGGGAGGTGCTTCAGCTTAGCAGGATAACCGTTATAGTCGTATCGGTCATCGCCTATGTCATAGCCTGGAACCCTGACAGCTCGGTAATGAAGCTCGTATCGGATGCCTGGGCGGGCTTCGGCGCGGCCTTCGGTCCGGTGGTGCTGCTTTCTCTCTTCTGGAAGAGGATCAATCTTAAAGGAGCCGTGACGGGGATAGCAAGCGGAGCGCTTATCGTTATCCTCTGGGATTATATCCCTCTTGTCGCCGGAGAGACTCTGGGAACGGTCACCGGCCTTTATTCTCTGGTCCCGGGATTTGCGATAAGCTTTATCCTTATACTGGCGGTAAGCCTTTTGACGGAGGAGCCCTCCGCTGAGATACTCAGGGAATTTGAGGATGTTTCCGGTAATAACGCGGGCTGAGCACTCGCGACTGTCATATGGAAGGATCTGCAGGAAGGGATCGCGGCGCGGTCCCTTCCTGTATTTGAAAAAGAACAATTTTTCCTGGTTATTTTAAAAAAAATCCTTGCTAAAGCCTGTTTTACAGGGTATACTCATTCATGCTGTGACATTGATAGCTGTGAAGCGTGAGGTTGTTCAGGCGCTGTATTCAAGAGGATGTCAGCATAAGACCTGGAGTTTTTCCGTGGAGCGAATGTCAATTAATGATAACTGGCGGCAAGTCACGGTCTGAATTTGGAATCAGCTTCTTTCAGGAAACGCCCGGCTCTGTGGAAAGGATATCCCAGGGAACGGGTCGTACTGCTTAAGCGGTCACGAAGAAGGTTCTTAAATACAGGGCTTTTGTCGCAACATTTGAATTTATTATAATCTGCGGCATTAAGTCATTGATGTCGCGGCAATAGGAGGCGACT
This sequence comes from Lachnospiraceae bacterium UBA3814, assembly GCA_002368575.1. Classification (GTDB taxonomy): domain Bacteria; phylum Bacillota; class Clostridia; order Lachnospirales; family Lachnospiraceae; genus UBA2868. Next base: position 36,058 of record DFEA01000004.1, read on the forward strand.
TTTTTTATGGCAAATCAGATCATGAGAATCACACTTAAGGCATATGATCATACACTCGTAGACGCGTCTGCGAAGAAGATCATCGAGACCGTGAAGAAGAACGGCTCAGAGGTCAGCGGACCGGTGCCGCTTCCCACAAAGAAGGAGGTTGTAACCATCCTGAGGGCTGTTCATAAGTATAAGGATTCCAGAGAACAGTTCGAGCAGAGAACACATAAAAGACTGATCGATATTATACAGCCTACACAGAAGACGGTAGATTCCCTCTCAAGGCTTGAAATGCCTGCAGGCGTATATGTAGATATCAAAATGAAGAACAGGTAAGACTCAGCTAGTATGAATGGAGTTTGGGGAAATCGGATAGAAAATCCTTAGGATTTTCGTTATTGCTGAAAACATGTAAAATACACATGTTTTCGGACCCGAAGTTTTTTGAAGGGAAACTTCATCAAACCGGGAGACGATAACAAAAAACTTCGTTCCGCTGTAGAAAAACGGAGGTAATGTAATGAAGAAAGGTATTTTGGCTACCAAGGTCGGTATGACACAGGTCTTCGGAGAAGACGGGGCCCTCATTCCGGTCACCGTGCTCAAAGCCGGTCCCTGCGTCGTAACACAGATCAAAACCGTCGAGAATGACGGATACAGTGCGGTTCAGGTCGGCTTTACCGACAGGAAGGACAGGATAATAAACAAGGACAAGTCCGGCAAAAAGGAAGTGATCCACAGACACGGGACCACAAAGGCAATGAAGGGCCATTTTGAAAAGGCCGGAGTTTCGTCAAAAAAATACGTGAGAGAATTTCAGTTTGACAATGCTGATGAATACAATATAGCCCAGGAGATCAAGGCTGATATCTTTGCGGTCGGTGATAAGGTCGACGCAACGGCTGTTTCCAAGGGTAAGGGCTTCCAGGGAACCATAAAGAGATTAGGGCAGCACAGAGGCCCCATGGCTCATGGTTCCAAGTTTCACCGCCATCAGGGCTCAAACGGAGCCTGCTCGTCCCCGAGCCGTGTATACAAGGGAAAGGGGATGCCCGGACATATGGGATTCAAGAGAGTGACAGTCCAGAATCTCGAGGTTGTGAGGATCGATGCGGAAAATGATCTTCTCCTGATAAAAGGAGCTGTTCCGGGTCCCAGGAAGGCGTTAGTGACGATCAGGGAGACTGTGAAGACCTCAAAATAGGTCTTTGCAAGAAAAGGAGGAACTAAACGATGGCAAACGTAGCTGTATATAATATGGATGGCAGGGAAGTCGATAAGATGGAACTGAATGATGCCGTATTCGGCGTCAGGATAAACGAGCATCTGGTGCACATGGCTGTTGTCCAGCATCTTGCAAGCATGCGCCAGGGCACCCAGAAGGCAAAGACAAGGTCCGAGGTCTCCGGAGGCGGGAGAAAGCCCTGGAGGCAGAAGGGAACAGGACACGCAAGGCAGGGCTCCACGAGAGCTCCCCAGTGGACAGGCGGCGGAGTTGTATTCGCTCCCGTACCCAGGGACTATTCCTTCAAATTAAATAAGAAGGAAAAAAGAGCCGCCCTCAAGTCGGCCCTCACCTCGAGAGTTAAAGAGGACAGGTTCATCGTTCTTGACGAGCTTAAGTTTGACGAGATCAAGACAAAGAAAATGGTAAGCGTCCTCAACAATCTCAATGTTGAGAAGGCACTTGTGATCATCAGCGACAATGATAAGAATGTGGTGCTTTCCGCAAGGAATATTCCGACGGTGGCTACAGCCTGCGCCGACAGCATCAATACATATGATATTCTTAAATACAATACCGTTATCGCAACGAAGGACGCGGTGGCGAAGATAGAGGAGGTGTATGCATAATGGCTGATATTCAATATTATGACGTGATATTAAGGCCCGTCATCACAGAAAAGAGCATGGCCGAGATGGCTGACAGGAAGTACACCTTCTATGTTCACCCGGACGCAAACAAGTTCATGATAAAGGATGCCGTTGAGAAGATGTTCGAAGGAACAAAGGTTGAAAAGGTCAACACCATGAACCTGGACGGCAAGCTCCGCAGAAGGGGAAGGACTACCGGAAAGACCGCCAGAAGGAAAAAGGCTATCGTAACGCTTACCGCGGAAAGCAAAGAGATCGAGATCTTCACCGGTCTGTAGACCGCAGGACGGGCAGACTGAAACTACGTATCACAGACCAATAACTTTGTAAGGAGAAATAAGTCATGGGAATTAAAAAATATAACCCATATACGCCTTCAAGAAGGCAGATGACGGGTTCGGATTTTTCCGAGATCACCAAGTACGAGCCAGAGAAATCCCTGTTAGCCTCCAAGAACAAGCATTCGGGGCGCAACAACCAGGGTAAGATAACCGTCAGACACAGGGGCGGCGGAAACAGAAGAAAATACAGGATAGTAGATTTCAAGAGGAAGAAGGACGGAGTTCCCGCAACCGTGATCGGGATCGAATACGATCCCAACAGGACCGCAAATATAGCGCTTATCAGCTATGCGGACGGCGAGAAGGCATATATTCTTGCTCCCGAGGGGCTTAAGGACGGCATGAGGGTAATGAACGGACCCGAGGCCGAGGTAAGGATAGGAAACTGCCTGCCTCTTGCCAATATCCCTGTCGGTACCATGATCCACAATATAGAGCTTTATCCGGGCAAGGGCGGACAGCTTGTAAGAAGCGCGGGAAACGCTGCCCAGCTAATGGCTAAGGAAGGCAGGTACGCAACGCTGCGTCTTCCCTCCGGAGAAATGAGAATGGTTCCCATAGGAGCGAGAGCATCGATCGGCGTTATCGGAAACGGTGACCACAACCTTATCAATATCGGCAAGGCCGGCCGTAAGCGTCACATGGGAATAAGACCTACAGTAAGAGGATCTGTAATGAACCCCAACGACCATCCGCACGGCGGCGGTGAAGGAAGATCTCCCATCGGACGTCCCGGACCGTCTACTCCATGGGGTAAGCCGGCACTCGGTCTTAAGACCAGAAAGAAGAACAAGAGATCGAACAAGCTGATCGTCAGACGCCGTGACGGCAGTGTAATCAAGTAATATTCGGACATAGATAAGGAGGAAGATAAAAATGGCCAGATCATTAAAAAAAGGTCCGTTTGCCGATAAAAGCTTACTTAAGAAAATAGACGCCATGAATGCCGCAAATGACAAACAGGTCATCAAGACATGGTCCCGTCGCTCTACGATCTTCCCGTCATTTGTTGGACACACGATCGCGGTTCACGACGGAAGGAAGCACGTTCCCGTATATGTTACCGAGGATATGGTAGGGCATAAATTAGGCGAGTTTGTTGTTACACGTACCTACAGGGGTCACGGTAAGGACGAGAAAAAGTCAAAAGTGAAATAGGCTAAGGAGGTTTAGATCGATGGCAAAAGGACATAGATCCCAGATAAAAAGAGAAAGAAATGCAAATAAGGACACAAGACCGTCGGCAAAGCTTTCCTTTGCCAGAGTATCAGTGTCAAAGGCATGCTTTGTACTTGACGCGATCAGAGGCAAGGACGTAAATGTTGCTCTGGGTATTCTTTCATACAATCCCAGATACGCCTCGGCTGTTATCAAAAAGCTTTTGGAATCGGCGATCGCCAATGCTGAGAATAATAACGGCATGAACGCGCAGAACCTTTATGTTGCCGAGTGCTACGCCAATAAAGGTCCTACGATGAAGAGAATAAGACCGAGGGCACAGGGCAGGGCTTACCGCATAGAAAAGAGGATGAGCCACATTACCGTTGTGCTTGATGAGAGATAACTGAAAAGCGCAGAAGAAATCGTATAACTGCAAATAGCTTGCAAGGAGGAAAAAAATGGGACAGAAAGTTAATCCTCACGGCCTCAGAGTCGGTGTTATTAAGGATTGGGATTCCAGATGGTATGCTGAGAAGGAATTTGCTGATTATCTGGTAGAGGACTACAACATCAGAACATTCCTGAAGAAGAAGCTGGCCAATGCCGGTGTTTCCAAGATAGAGATAGAAAGAGCATCGGACAGGGTCAAGGTTATCATCTTTACTGCAAAGCCCGGCGTTATCATCGGAAAAGGCGGTCAGGAGATAGAGAATACAAAGAAAAAGCTTCAGAAGTATACCGACAAGAAGCTGGTAGTGGATATCAAGGAGATCAAGAGGCCTGACAGGGAGGCGCAGCTTGTGGCTGAGAACATAGCCCAGCAGCTTGAGAACCGTGTGACCTTCAGAAAGGCAATGAAGTCGGCGATCTCAAGGACTTTAAAATCCGGAGCTCTCGGAATAAAGACCTCGGTATCGGGACGTCTGGGAGGAGCGGACATCGCAAGAGGCGAGACCTACTCAGAGGGTACTATTCCCCTTCAGACATTAAGGGCCGATATAGATTACGGTTTTGCCGAGGCCGACACCACATACGGAAAGCTCGGAGTAAAGGTTTGGATTTATAAAGGCGAAATACTCCCGTCAAAGAATAAGGAGGAATCTCAGAACGATTCAAACGTGCGGAATCAGCAGGGTAATTCCGCGAGGTCCTTACAGGGAAATCGCAGGGAAGGGAGCGTGAACTAAATGTTAATGCCTAAAAGAGTAAAACGTCGTAAGCAGTTCCGTGGAAGCATGAAGGGAAAGGCAACACGCGGAAATGTTCTTGCCTACGGCGAGTATGGAATTATCGCAACTGAGCCTGCATGGGTAAAGTCCAACCAGATAGAGGCGGCCAGAGTTGCAATGACCCGTTACATTAAGCGTGGAGGAAAGGTCTGGATCAAGATCTTCCCGGACAAGCCCGTTACGACAAAGCCTCTCGGAACCCGTATGGGATCAGGAAAGGGCGCTGTTGAATACTGGGTAGCTGTCGTAAAGCCGGGCCGTGTTATGTTTGAGATCGCGGGTGTTCCGGAGGAAACGGCGAAGGAGGCTCTGCGTCTGGCTACGCATAAGCTTCCCGTAAAATGTAAAATAGTCTCTAAGGCAGACCTGGAAGGCGGTGCATCATAATGAAGATAAAGAGTTATGTTGAAGAACTTAAAGCAAAATCAGCCTCAGAGCTGAATGAGGATCTGGTAGCGGCCAAGAAAGAGCTTTTCAATTTAAGATTCCAGAATGCGACTAACCAGCTTGACAATACCAGCAGGATCAAGGAAGTCAGAAGAAATATCGCAAGAATCCAGACGGTTATCACAGAGAAGGCTAAGGCGTAGAAGGGAGAAACGATGGAAAGAAATTTAAGAAAGACCAGAGTCGGCAAAGTAACCAGTAATAAAATGGACAAGACTATCGTGGTAGCTGTAGAGAATCATGTTAAGCATCCTATCTACAAAAAGATCGTTAAGAGGACCTATAAGCTTAAAGCCCATGATGAGAACAATGAGTGCAATATCGGCGATACCGTAAGGGTTATGGAAACAAGGCCCCTTTCAAAGGAGAAGAGATGGCGTCTTGTGGAGATCGTTGAAAAGGCGAGATAAGATAAGGACACATGATAACTGCAAACAATACAACTTTGTAAGGAGAATCTGACATGATACAGCAGGAAAGCAGACTTAAGGTCGCTGATAACACCGGTGCCAAAGAGCTTCTTTGCATCAGGGTTATGGGCGGATCCACAAGGAGATATGCGAATATAGGCGATATTATCGTTGCTACGGTCAAGGATGCAACGCCCGGCGGTGTTGTCAAGAAGGGCGATGTAGTAAAGGCGGTAGTCGTTCGTACAGTCAAGGGTGCCCGCCGTAAGGACGGATCATACATTAGATTTGATGAGAACGCAGCGGTAATTATCAAAGATGATAAGACGCCGACCGGAACCCGTATTTTCGGACCTGTTGCAAGAGAGCTTCGTGAAAAACAGTTTATGAAGATCGTTTCACTGGCTCCGGAAGTACTATAGGAGGTGTAGGAGCATGATGAAGATAAAAAAAGGCGACACGGTAAGGGTGATCGCCGGCAAGGATGTAGGAGCTGAGGGCAAGGTACTCGCAGTAGATCATAAAAAGCGTAAGGTCTTAGTAGAGGGCATAAATATTGTCAGGAAGCATACGAAACCGTCGGTTGCGAATCAGAATGGCGGGATAGTTGAAAAGGAAGCATATATCGACGCTTCGAATGTTATGTATGTTCACAAGGGCAAGCCTACCAGACTCGGATTCAAAATTGTAGATGACAAAAAGGTCCGTTATGACAAGAAGACGGGCGATGTTGTAGATTAATGATTTGGGAGAGGAGGTTCTAAGGCTTTGAGCAGATATAAGGATTTATATAAAGATCAGATCGTTGATGCCATGACCAGAAAGTTCGGCTATAAGAACACGATGGAAGTGCCCAGGCTTGATAAGATAGTTATCAATATGGGCGTTGGCGAAGCTAAGGAAAACGCCAAGGTGCTTGAATCGGCAGTCAAGGATCTTGAGACCATCACGGGCCAGAAGGCAGTTATTACAAAGGCCAAGAAGGCTATAGCAAACTTCAAGATCAGAGAGGGCATGCAGATAGGCTGTAAGGTAACTCTCAGAGGCGAAAGGATGTACGAGTTTTTAGACCGTCTTGTAAATCTTGCGCTGCCCCGTGTACGTGACTTCAGAGGAGTCAACCCCAATGCCTTTGACGGAAGAGGAAACTATGCACTCGGCATAAAGGAACAGATCATCTTCCCCGAGA
>DFEA01000004.1:42743-58446 GCA_002368575.1 Lachnospiraceae bacterium UBA3814
ATCTTCCCCGAGATCGAGTATGATAAGATCGACAAGGTCAGAGGAATGGATGTGATCATAGTAACAACGGCAAGGACAGATGAGGAAGCAAGAGAGCTGCTGACGCAGTTCGGAATGCCTTATACAAAGCAGTAATCAGGGGTTCCCGAGCCTGTCGGAGCCCGGAAAGACCGGGAAGAGCTTGGGAAAAGGATATAAACAGTTTATTTCAGACATAATCTTTGTCAGGAGGAGTGATTCATGGCTAAGACAGCAATGAAAGTAAAGCAGCAGCGCAAACAGAAATTCTCCACAAGAGAATACAGCCGCTGCAGAATCTGTGGTCGTCCGCACGCATATTTGAGAAAATATGGAATCTGCAGGATCTGCTTCCGTGAGCTTGCGTACAAGGGACAGATTCCGGGTGTAAAAAAAGCGAGCTGGTGATATAAGGACGAAAAACTTTGTTAGGAGGTTATGATAATGACAACAAGTGATCCTATTGCGGATATGCTGACGAGGATTCGCAACGCAAATACCGCTAAGCATGATACGGTAGATGTTCCTTCATCAAAAATGAAGCTCGCTATAGCAGAGATTCTTTTAAAGGAAGGATACATAAAGAAATACGATGTAATAGATGAAGGCAGCTTCAAGACGATCCACATCGTTTTAAAATACGGTGAGGACAAAAATGAAAAGATCATTTCAGGTCTGAAAAGGATCTCCAAGCCCGGTCTGAGAGTTTATGCCGGCAAGGATGATATTCCGAGGGTTCTGGGCGGTCTCGGGATCGCAATAGTTTCCACCAACATAGGTGTGATAACTGACAGAGAGGCCAGGAAAGCGGGAGTAGGCGGAGAGGTGCTCTGCTTTGTATGGTAGGGTGTAAGCTGAAATATACGCCAAATATATCAGGTTGATAATAATTACCACTGCAGGCATAAGCTCCCGGAGGTCCTGGGTGGCACAAATAATTCAGAAAGGTAGGTACGGGCATGTCACGTATAGGAAGGATGCCAATCGCTGTACCCGCAGGTGTGACTGTGGATATAGCAGAAAATAATAAAGTGACTGTTAAGGGTCCGAAGGGCACTTTGGAAAGGGTTCTGGTACCCGAAATGGAAATAAAGATGGACGGGAATGTTATTACCGTAAACCGTCCGAACGATCTTAAGAGGATGAAGTCCCTTCACGGACTGACAAGGACTCTTCTGAACAATATGATAATCGGGGTAACAAACGGATATGAGAAGGCACTGGAGATAAACGGTGTAGGCTACAGGGCACAGAAGCAGGGAAAGAAGCTGACACTGTCGCTCGGCTACTCACATCCGGTGGAAATGGAGGACCCGGAGGGGATCGAGACCGTGGTAGACGGCCAGAACAAGATCACCGTAAAGGGAATAGATAAAGAAAAGGTCGGACAATACGCTGCCGAGATCAGGGACAAGAGGAGACCTGAGCCTTACAAGGGCAAGGGTATCAAGTATGCTGATGAGACTATCAGGCGTAAGGTCGGTAAGACCGGTAAGAAATAAGGAAAGGAGCGTGTGAAGAATGGTTAGTAAAAAATCAAGGTCAGATGTAAGACGTAAAAAGCACATGAGAATACGAAACCGTTTATGCGGAACCTCAACCAGACCGCGTCTTTCCGTTTTCAGAAGCAACAATCATATGTATGCTCAGATCATTGATGATACGGTTGGAAATACACTGGTTTCAGCATCGACTCTTGAAAAGGATGTCAGGTCGGAGCTTGAGAAGACGAACAATGTTGAGGCTGCGGGGTACCTTGGAAAGGTCATAGCGAAAAAGGCTCTGGATAAGGGGATCGAAGAGGTGGTTTTTGACAGAGGCGGCTTTTTATATCATGGAAAGATCAAGGCTTTGGCTGATGCAGCAAGAGAAGCCGGTCTGAAATTTTAGGAGGGAAAGGGAACATGAAACGTACCATCATAGATACGAGCAGCCTGGAGCTTGAAGAAAAGGTTGTCGCGATCAAAAGAGTAACAAAGGTTGTTAAGGGCGGACGTAACATGCGCTTTTCGGCTCTGGTAGTAGTCGGCGACGGAAACGGCCATGTCGGCGCGGGCCTTGGAAAGGCGGCCGAGATTCCCGAGGCAATACGCAAGGGCAAGGAGGACGCCATGAAAAAGCTTGTGACCGTTGCCCTTGATGAGAACAGCAGTATCACACATGACTTTACCGGAAAGTTCGGAGGAGCATCGGTGCTTTTAAAGAGATCTCCCGAAGGTACAGGCGTTATAGCCGGCGGTCCGGCCCGTTCGGTATGCGAGCTCGCGGGAATAAAGAATATCCGTACAAAATCGCTCGGCTCGAACAATAAGCAGAATGTAGTGCTGGCGACGATAGAAGCGCTCAGCCAGTTAAAGACACCTGAAGAGGTAGCACGTCTTCGCGGTAAGTCTGTAGAGAATATCAGGGCTTAAGGGGGTGCGGGAAATGGCTGAAAAGAAGATAAAAGTAACCTTGGTAAAATCTACCATCGGGGCCATTCCGAAGCATAAGGCAACGGTTGCGGCGCTGGGTCTTAAAAAGCTTGGCAGGAGCAATGAGCTTCCGGATAATGCGGCAACACGCGGAATGATCAGACAGGTATGTCACCTTGTAAAGGTAGAGGAGCTGTAACAGTACAGGATCGCAGAAATAGGATTATCTGCAGGATTATTGCTTAGAAAGGGGTATCACAATGGAATTATCAAATTTAAGTCCCGCAAGGGGTTCCAAACATAGTGATAATTTTAGACGTGGTCGTGGACACGGTTCAGGCAACGGAAAGACCGCCGGCAAGGGACATAAGGGTCAGAAGGCCCGTTCCGGTGCGCCGAGGATCGGCTTTGAAGGCGGACAGATGCCGTTATACAGAAGAATCCCCAAACGCGGATTCAAAAACAGAAACACAAAGGAGATCGTAGCTATCAATATCTCGGCACTTGAGGCATTTGATGACGGCTCTACGGTAAGTATAGATACTCTTATCGGGAACGGGATCATTAAGAACCCCCGTGACGGAGTGAAAATACTCGGTAATGGAAAACTGACAAAGAAGCTAACGGTTCAGGCAAATGCGTTCAGCGCATCTGCCAGGGAAAGTATTGAGGCCCTGGGCGGAAAAGCAGAGGTGATCTAATGTTTAAGACATTCCAGAATGCGTGGAAGATCAAAGAAATCCGGGTAAAGCTGATATTCACGTTTCTTATGCTTGTCGTAATAAGATTCGGTACCCAGCTTCCGGTTCCCGGTGTTGACAGGACCTATTTTTCGAACTGGTTTGCCGAGCAGCTTGGAGATTCCTTTAATTTCCTTGATGCCTTTACAGGCGGATCGTTCCTGAATATGTCGGTATTTGCGCTTAATATAACACCGTATATTACAAGCTCGATCATCATGCAGCTTTTGACGATAGCCATCCCGAAGCTCGAGGAAATGCAGAAGGAGGGCGAGGACGGACGTAAGATGATCGCTTCCATAACAAGATATGTTACGGTCGGTCTGTCCCTTGTGGAATCCACCGCTATGGCGGTAGGCTTCGGAAGGCAGGGACTTCTGGAGGATTATAATGCGTTAAATGTTATTACCGTTATCGCGGCTCTTACATGCGGCTCAGCCTTACTTATGTGGATAGGCGAACAGATAACGGAGAATGGTGTTGGAAACGGTATTTCCATAGTCCTTACTATCAATATCATTTCCAGGATACCTCAGGATTTTGCTTCGCTGTATGATCAGTTCATGAAGGGCAAATCCTTTGCAACGGCTGTTCTTGCGGCCATTATCATAATAGCTGTGGTGCTGGGAACCGTTATCCTTACCGTTATCCTTAATGATGCGGAGAGAAGGATACCTGTTCAGTACGCGAAAAAGATCCAGGGAAGAAAAACTGTGGGCGGACAGTCCTCCCACATTCCCTTAAAGGTCAATACAGGCGGAGTCATTCCGATAATCTTTGCTTCGAGCCTTATGCAGCTTCCGGTGGTGATCTCATCCTTTACCGGAAACAGGGGGCCGTTATGGTGGCAGAGGATACTTAACGCCTTAAGCTCCGGAAACTGGTTTAAGGCGGCGAATCCGGGATATACCATAGGAGCGCTTATCTATATTGTGCTTGTGGTGTTCTTCGCCTATTTCTATACCTCAATAACCTTCAATCCTCTGGAGGTTGCAAACAACATGAAGAAGCAGGGAGGCTTCATCCCGGGTATAAGGCCCGGAAAGCCGACCAGTGAGTATCTTACAAGGATACTTAACTATATAGTTTTCATCGGCGCGGTAGGGCTTCTTATAGTTGCTCTTATCCCCATAATCTGCAACGGTCTCTTCAATGCCAGTGTTTCCTTCGGCGGTACCTCGCTGATAATCATTGTCAGTGTAATACTTGAGACCATCAAGCAGATCGAATCACAGATGCTTGTAAGGAATTATAAAGGCTTTTTAAATGACTGATCTTTAACGGAACGGTTCCGGCGGTCATTGTTATCTGCCTGAGGGCCGGCACAGTCCGGTCCTTCAGGCATAAGCGGAAATGATCCGATCCCAAAAGCGGATCGGATCGAAAAGCAGGAAGGATTTACTATGAAGATAATCATGCTGGGTGCTCCCGGTGCCGGAAAGGGCACGCAGGCTAAAAAGATCGCGGATCAGTATCAGATCCCTCATATCTCGACCGGAGATATTTTCAGAGCAAATATAAGAGAAAAAACTCCGTTAGGGATGGAAGCCAAAAGCTACATGGATAAGGGAGAGCTGGTACCGGATGAGCTTACGGTGAAGATACTGCTTGACAGAGTAAGCAATGAAGACTGTAAAAACGGATATGTTCTCGACGGCTATCCAAGGACCATTCCTCAGGCAGAGGTGCTTGACAGGGCAGTGGGTGAGCTTAATGAGAGGATAGATTTTGCGGTAAACGTTGATGTGCCGGACGAGAATATCATTAAGAGAATGAGCGGAAGAAGGGCCTGTACGAAGTGCGGGGATACCTACCATATCGAGTACATGCCGCCTAAGAAGGAGAATGTCTGCGATAAATGCGGCAGTCCGCTTATAATAAGGGATGACGACAAGCCGGAAACGGTTAAGAACAGGCTTTCGGTCTATCATGAACAGACCGCGCCTCTTATAGATTATTATGAAAAGAAGGGTATTCTTAAGACTGTTGACGGGACAAAGGACGTTAATGAGGTATTTGCGGATATTAAGAATATCCTGGAGAGTTAGATATGGCGGTATCTATCAAATCCGGACGTGAGATCGAGCTTATGAGGGAGTCCTGCAAAAGACTCGAATATGTTCACAATAAGCTTGGAGAGATAATAAAGCCGGGTATTTCGACCTACGAGATAAACAGGATAGGAGACAGGCTCATAAGAGAGCAGGAAGGGATCCCGAACTTCCTTAATTATGAAGGTTATCCCGCTTCTATCTGTGTTTCGGTCAATGATGAGGTAGTACATGGGATCCCCAAAAAGGAAAGGCTTCTTGAGGAAGGGGATATAGTCAGTCTGGATGCGGGACTGATATATAAGGGATATCATTCGGATGCCGCAAGGACCTATACGGTCGGAAGGGTCTCCCCCGAGGTGGGGCAGCTTGTGGAGATCACAAGGCAGAGCTTCTTTGAAGGAATAAAGTATGCTCGGGAAGGATGCCACCTTTATGATATCTCGAATGCCATTGCCGATTTCATAGAAGGCTATGGATACGGCATCGTGGAGGATCTCGTGGGCCATGGTATAGGAACAAAGCTTCATGAGGATCCCCAGATACCCAATTTCAGGCAGAAAAAAAAGGGGATAATGCTTAAGGCGGGAATGACACTAGCCATAGAGCCGATGATAAACCTGGGAACTGCCGCAGTCGAATGGCTTGAGGACGACTGGACGGTCGTGACCGAGGACGGTCTTCCGAGTGCGCATTACGAAAATACGATACTTATCACAAAAGGAGACCCGGAGATACTTACTCTGGGAAACTGGGACTGACGGATGACAGTATATGAAGGGTGAATTTGCCGGATCTGTTTCTGGTCATGACAAGGGCAGAATATATGTGATCATCGAAGAGCATGAGGACAGCGTGATGCTTTGTGACGGAAAGCACAGAACGCTTGACAGGCTTAAGAAGAAAAACAGAAAGCATGTACAGATCGTTAAAAGGCATATATTTAACGAAGTTATAATAGAGAAGCTCTCCGGTGGCGAAGAAGTTACCGATGAAGAGATAAAAAGAGCTATCAGGCTGTATTGCCGGGAGAGAGGAAATGATTCGATCCTTAAAGGGGATCGAACCGGTTCTAACTGAGGTTCGAACCTAAGCGCACGGTTTGCGGGCAGATCGGCGCAGATTTGGAGGACAAAATGTCAAAGGCTGATGTAATCGAGATCGAGGGAACTGTTACAGAGAAGCTTCCGAATGCAATGTTCCGTGTTAAGCTTGAAAATGACCATGAAGTGCTGGCTCATATCAGCGGGAAGCTTCGGATGAATTTTATCCGTATACTGCCGGGGGATAAGGTCACTCTGGAAATGTCCCCGTATGATCTTTCCAAGGGAAGGATAATCTGGCGTGACAAGTAAATGCGCGGCGGAGGCTTCAATAAAAAAACGGCATGATCATATGGTATACATAATAAAAAAACTTGATATTTAGTGCGCCTGATGATAGAATATTATGCGTCGTTTTTGGAAAGTCATTTTTTAAAGAGGGAACAGGATACAGGGAAAGCTCTGTAGCCGGGCTCCGATCATTATAAAACGGCTGAGACTTTGTATGAAAGGAGGTTTAACATGAAGGTCAGGTCATCAGTAAAACCGATTTGCGAGAAATGCAAAGTAATTAAAAGAAAAGGAAGAATAATGATTATCTGTGATAATCCCAAGCATAAGCAGCGTCAGGGATAATGCCGGGGGAGGGCTTAAGGCCCCGGATCCTTAAGGCAGGGTCACAGACCGTCTCCGAAAGGGAGACGGTATAGATAACTCAAAGTAATGCGAGCTATCTGCAATTGATACCTTACAGCATTCTGCTCCGGATATGCTTTTCCGTAATGGCACAGGATCAGTATACAGGCAGCTGCTGCGGGGGCAAGCCGGGATATTCCCGTGTGAGCGGACTCAGTGCCGCTCCAGTCAATATGTAACTGTATAAAGAGCGGCTTTAGGTAAAGCCGTAAAGCAAACAGATAAAGCCCGTAAGGAAATTATCCGGCTCTGAAAGCGGATAAGCACACGATTTGCAGACAAATCGGTGCAGACAAAAGGGCTTTGCGGAAAGGAAGGAAAGTAGTATGGCTCGTGTTGCTGGTGTTGACTTACCGAGAGACAAGCGCGTTGAGATCGGTCTTACCTATGTTTACGGGATAGGGAGACCAAGCGCGACAAAAATTTTAACAAAGGCGAAGGTTAATCCTGATACCAGATGCCGCGATCTTACTGATGAAGAGGTAAAAAAGATCAGTGATATCATTGAAGCGGAGTATATGGTAGAGGGTGATCTGAGAAGAGAGGTAGCACTCAATATCAAGAGATTACAGGAAATTGGCTGCTATAGAGGCATACGTCACAGAAAAGGCCTGCCTGTTCGAGGCCAGAACACCAAGACAAACGCAAGGACACGCAAGGGTCCGAAGCGTACCGTGGCAGGGAAGAAGAAGTAATCTGCCTGTCAGCAGGGTTTTTTGATACTATTAATAATCTAAGAGAATATTATTTTGTGAGGTTAGTTTATGGCAAAGTCAGGTACAAAAAAGGTTACAAAGAAACGTGTCAAGAAAAACGTTGAACGGGGACAGGCTCATATTCAGTCGTCCTTTAATAATACGATCGTAACATTGACCGATACTGAGGGCAATGCTTTATCCTGGGCAAGTGCAGGCGGTCTCGGCTTCAGGGGTTCGAGGAAATCCACGCCCTACGCTGCCCAGATGGCAGCGGAAACCGCTACGAAGGCTGCGCTCATTCACGGTCTTAAAACCGTTGATGTATTCGTAAAGGGACCCGGTTCAGGCAGAGAGGCTGCGATCAGAGCATTGGCTGCAAATGGTCTTGAGGTTTTAAGTATCAGCGATGTGACGCCGGTTCCTCATAATGGATGCCGCCCGCCCAAGAGAAGAAGAGTCTAGTTTTAAAGGAGGAATTAGGATATGGCAGTCGATAGAGTTCCTGTGCTTAAGAGGTGCAGATCACTCGGCATAGAGCCGATGGTATTAGGTTACGATAAAAAATCAAGAAGGACGCTTACCCGTTCCAACAGGAAGATGAGCGAGTATGCGACCCAGCTCAGAGAGAAGCAGAAGGCGAAGTTCATTTACGGCGTGCTTGAGAAGCCCTTCAGAAATTACTATGAAAAGGCTGACCGTATGAAGGGCATGACAGGTGAGAACCTTATGATCATGCTTGAAAGCAGGCTTGATAATGTTATCTTCAGGATGGCTTTTGCAAGGACAAGAAGAGAGGCAAGGCAGATAGTGGGTCATAAGCATGTGACCGTTAACGGCAAGTGCGTAAGCATCCCTTCATATCTTTGCAAGGCAGGTGATGTGATCGAGATCAGAGAAAAGAGCAAAAGCCTTCAGAGATATAAGGATATTGTTGAGACTACGGGAGGAAGGCTTGTACCTAACTGGGTAGATGTTGATCTTGAGGGATTAAAGGGGACGATCAAAAATCTCCCGACCCGTGAAGAGATTGATGTGCCTGTGAACGAGATGCTTATAGTCGAGCTGTATTCCAAGTAATAGGGAGCAGCTTTGCAGTTTAAGTAAGGAAAGCTTTTTCGGGCGACTTATAGTCATATATTTTGCAAGGAGGTTTTGCTTTGTTCGATTTCGAAAAACCGAAGATCGAGATCGTGGAGATCTCAGATGATAAAAAGTATGGTAAATTTGTAGTAGAGCCTCTTGAGAGAGGTTATGGCATTACCCTTGGCAATTCGCTCAGAAGGATCATGCTTTCGTCTTTGCCGGGCTCCGCGGTGAGTCAGATAAAGATAGACGGTGTGCTTCATGAATTCAGCTCTATCCCCGGTGTGAAGGAGGATGTGGCTGAGATCATAATGAGTATTAAGAGTCTTGCGATCAGGAACAACAGCAGCACAAATGAAAATAAGACCGCGATCATCGATTTTGAAGGTGAGGGCGTGGTTACGGCCGCGGATATCCAGTGCGACCAGGACCTCGAGATACTTAATAAGGACCTTAAGATAGCGACACTGGGAGATCCTGACGCAAAGCTTTATATGGAACTGATGATAACCAACGGAAGAGGTTATCAGGGCTCTGACAAAAATAAGGGAGAAGACCTTCCCATAGGGATCATAGCCGTTGATTCCATTTATACTCCGGTAGAAAGAGTGAACATGTCTGTGGAAAACACCCGTGTAGGTCAGATCACAGATTATGACAAGCTTTCTCTTGAGGTGTATACAAACGGGACGCTCGGGCCCGATGAGGCGGTGAGCCTTGCCGCCAAGGTCTTAAGCGAGCATCTGTCACTCTTTATCGATCTTTCGGAAAACGCTAAGAATGCGGAGGTCATGGTCGTTAAGGAGGATGACAACAAGGAAAAGGTCATGGAAATGAGTATTGATGAGCTGGAGCTTTCTGTCCGCTCCTACAACTGCTTAAAGAGAGCAGGCATCAATACGGTTCAGGAGCTTACGAACAAGACTCCCGATGAGATGATGCGTGTCCGTAATCTGGGACGCAAGTCACTTGAGGAGGTTCTGGCAAAGCTCAAGGAGCTTGGTCTTCAGTTGAATAACGGAGACTGATAAAGGACAGAACAGTGCCTTGCCGGTAATTCCAAAGAGTACGGCAGGGAGACGGGAGCGCGGAAAGCACCGGACAGCCGGAAAGAGGCAGGCGGGCTTCTTCGTGACCGGATGTAAGGATCAGGACCGGTATATAAGTCTGAAAAGCGTTACCGGGACCTTAGGGCAACCCAAAGGAGGACAAAATGGCAAAGTACAGAAAGCTTGGCAGAACAAGCAGTCAGAGAAAAGCATTACTCAGGAATCAGATAACAAATCTTCTTTATCACGGAAAGATAGTCACTACCGAGGCAAAGGCCAAGGAGATCAGAAAGAAGGCCGAGCACCTTATAGCATTGGCTGTTAAGGAGCGTGACAATTATGAAACGGTCGAGATAGACGCCAAGGTTCCGGTAAGAGATAAGGACGGAAAGAGGGAAAAGGAGGTCGTTAACGGGAAGAAGGTAACAAAATACCAGACCGTTAAAAAGACCATTAAGAAGGATTCTCCGTCAAGACTTCATGTGAGAAGACAGATGCTAAAGGTATTCTATCCCGTTACCGAGGTACCGAAGGAGGGACCCGGCAGAAAGAAGAATACAAAGAAGGTCGACATGGCTGCCAAAATGTTTGATGAGATCGCTCCGAAGTATGCTAACAGAGGCGGCGGCTATACAAGGATAATCAAGATCGGCCCCCGAAAGGGAGATGGTGCCATGGAGGTTATCATCGAGCTTGTGTGATGACCGATACCGGGAACCGTTCACAGCTCCTCAGGCTTAGGGAAGAATGAGATCAGGCTGTGTGGTCTTTCCTGAAGCAATCATGAGCCAAAACAGGCGGAAGGTCTGTTTTGGCTCTTTGTATATCCTGTAGCAGGGTTTTCATCTGAAGAAAGTGGGATATGGGGATAATTGAAACAAAAAAACTGATCTTCGAGTATATAAGGCGCGACAGGGACGGGGAGCCGGAGGGAGTGACAAAGGCTCTGGATAACGTGGACTTATCCGTGGAGCAGGGTGATTTCATCGCTGTACTAGGGCATAACGGCTCAGGAAAATCCACCCTGGCAAGGCACATAAATGCCATTCTCTATCCCACGGAGGGAACGGTATTTGTGGACGGCATGGATACCGCTGATAACGCCCATATCTGGGATATACGCCGTACCGCGGGCATGGTATTTCAGAATCCTGACAATCAGATAATAGGGACTGTGGTCGAGGAGGATGTCGGCTTCGGTCCGGAAAACATGGGAGTTCCGTCAAAGGAAATATGGGAGAGGGTGGAGGAAAGCTTAAAGGCGGTCGGAATGTACAAATACAGGAAACGTTCTCCGTCAAAGCTTTCAGGAGGACAGAAGCAAAGGGTCGCAATAGCGGGCGTTGTTGCCATGCATCCCAAATGCATCGTACTGGATGAGCCTACGGCTATGCTTGATCCCAGGGGCAGGAGAGAGGTCATAAGGGCTGTCAGGGCGCTCAATGACGTGGAAGGGATCACAGTTATACTCATCACTCATTATATGGAGGAGGTCATCTACGCAAATAAGGTCTTTGTGATGGATAAGGGGAAAATAGTCATGCAGGGCAGTCCGAGGGAAATATTTTCCCGTGTGGAGGAGCTGAAGCAAATAAGATTATCCGTTCCTCAGGCCACTGAGCTTGCCTGGGAACTGAAAAAGGCAGGACTTAAGCTTCCTGACGGCATCCTTAATGAGGAGGAGCTTGTAAAAGCCCTGTCGGGAATATACAGGTAATATATATGTCCATTATAGTAAATCATCTTTCATATATTTACAATCAGGGAACGGTTTATGAGCTCAAGGCTCTCAGCGACGTAAGCTTTAAGATCGACGATTCGGAATATATCGGGCTTCTCGGGGCTACCGGTTCTGGGAAATCGACCCTTGTTCAGGTGCTTAACGGGCTAATCACTCCTTCCGAAGGCAGCGTCTATTATAACGGTGAGGATATATTTGAAAGGGATTATGACAGGAAGCAGCTGAGGAGCAGGGTGGGCCTGGTATTTCAATATCCGGAGCATCAGCTTTTCGAGGCGGATGTTTTTTCCGATGTCTGTTTTGGACCCGCAAATCTGGGGCTTTCAAGGACCGAATGTGAGCTCAGGGCATATGAGGCGCTTAAAATGGTCGGCCTGAGGGACGAGGATTTTTATGTTTCTCCGTTTGACCTCTCAGGAGGAGAGAAAAGGAGAGCAGCCATAGCCGGAGTGCTTGCGATGAAGCCGGAGATCCTTATACTGGATGAGCCAGTGGCAGGCCTCGACCCCGGAGGAAGGGATGAGATCCTTCTGCTTATCAAAAGAATACGGGAGGAGACAGGAATGACCGTGATACTGGTTTCCCACAGTATGGACGATGCGGCGGAAAACAGCGAGAGGCTCCTTGTGATGCATGAGGGGCAGCTGCTCTTTGACGCTTCACCCAAGGAGGTATTTTCGGAATACGAGACACTGCTTGAGATCGGGCTTGATATCCCGCAGGTCACAAAGGTGCTGAGAGGGCTTAAAAGCATGGGAGTGCAGATAAACTGCGATGCCATCACCCTAAGAGAGGCTAAAGAGGAGATTTTAAGGAGCTTTGGAATAAGATAATGCTTAGAGAGATCACCCTGGGACAATATTATCCTGCCGGTTCGATACTGCACAGGCTGGATCCGAGAGTAAAGCTCATCGGGACATTTCTTTTCATAATCTCGATGTTTATGTTTGAAACTCTTCCGGGCTATGTCTTTGCGGCGGCCTTTCTGGCGGCGGTCATTTACCTTTCAGGGGTCCCCTTTTCCTTTATGGTGAAGGGGCTTAAGGCTGTTGTGATACTCATGCTTATAACGGTGGTCTTTGATATTTTTCTTACTCCCGGGGAGCCTCTATTCAGCTTTTACGGGATTACGGCAACAAAAGAGGGCGTTGAGCTTTCCGTCAAAATGGTGATCAGGCTCTCCTTCCTGATCCTCGGGTCCTCTGTAATGACTCTTACAACGACTCCGAACGAGCTTACAGACGGCCTGGAAAAGCTGCTTTCCTTTTTAAGGATATTTAAGGTCCCGGTTCATGAGATAGCGATGATGATGTCGATCGCACTTACCTTCATTCCCATCCTTACGGAGGAGGCGGACAGGATAATGAAGGCCCAGATGGCAAGAGGCGCGGATTTTGAAAACGGCGGTCTCATAAAGAGAGTGAAGGCCTTAGTACCTGTCATGGTGCCTCTTTTTGTTTCAGCCTTCAGAAGGGCCGGGGAGCTTGCACTGGCGATGGAGGCAAGGTGCTACAGAGGAGGCAGCGGAAGAACGAGGATGAAGCCGTTAGTGTACAAAAGACGCGATAGGCTCGCCTATGTGATCCTGCTCGCTTACCTTGTGATCGCTGTTATTATTGCATGATGCCCGCAACCGGGCAAAAGGGGAACGGACAGATCCTTTTCCGTACCTGAGGAAAGACGATTGACATGAAAAGACGTATAATGCTGGTCGTCGCTTATGACGGAACCGGCTATAAGGGCTGGCAGATACAGCCTGAGGCTGTGACGATAGAGGGTGTATTAAATAAAGAGCTTTCAAGGCTCCTTAAGGAGGATATCCATGTCATAGGAGCATCACGAACCGATTCGGGAGTCCATGCTGAGGGAGCGGTCTGCGTATTTGATACGGAAGCGTTCATCCCCGCGGATAAGTTCTCCTTTGCGCTGAACCAGAGCCTTCCGGCCGATATCAGGGTTTTACGCTCACGGGAGGTTCCGCCTGAGTTTCACCCGAGAAGGGAAAAATGTCTTAAGACCTACCGTTACAGCATCTGGAACGATACCTTTGAGCTGCCTACGAAAAGACTGTATACATACTGGCTTCACGGAAGCCTTGATGCGGACAGAATGAGGACGGCGGCGGAGCTTTTAGTGGGAGAGCATGATTTCAAGAGCTTCAGCAAGGATAAGCCGCAGATGCCGGAGAGCACGGTAAGGAGGATAACCTCGGCAGAGGTCCTGAGGGAAGGACATCAGGTAGATATTTATATTACGGGAAACGGTTTCCTGTATAATATGGTAAGGATAATCGCTGGGACACTTATCGAGGTGGGACAGGGTAAAAGGGACGTCAGTGATATAGAGAGGATAATCCTTGCCAGGGACAGGAATCAGGCAGGACAGACCGCACCGGCAAAGGGACTGTGTCTGATGGGCTACAGCTACGAAGCACTGATGACGGATTAATTACGGCTTGACACCGTATTTTTCGTGTAATATAATTTAACAATGTCTGGCCGGTTTTTGTATCATAGCCCCGATACGAGGGCCTGCCTTCAACCTGCGTTATTCCCAGACGCGGGAAGAGTTCAGTATTTGAGTGAACATTCTTTTGGAGGATAATTTATTATGAATACATTTATGCCAAACGAGACTGCCATTGAGAGAAAATGGTACGTTATCGATGCTGCAGGATATACACTTGGACGGCTGTCCTCTGAGGTCGCAAAGATCCTGAGAGGAAAGAACAAGCCCATATTCACGCCGCATGCGGATACCGGTGACTATGTGATCATCGTTAATGCGGGAAAGATCAAGGTTACTGGAAGGAAGCTGGATGAAAAGCTTTATTATCGTCATACCGGGCATATCGGAGGACTTAAGAGCGTAACTCTCAGAGAGAAGCTTGCTGTAAGGCCTTGCGAGGTCATCGAGAAGGCGGTAAGGGGTATGCTCCCCAAGGGACCTCTCGGAAACAGAATGTATAAGAAGCTGTTCGTTTATGAAGGCGCGGAGCATCCGCATGATGCGCAGAAGCCGGAAGAACTGAAGCTTAATGGTAAGTACGACAAATAAATTCGTTTCCCGTGATAAGGACTTTGTAAGGAGGAATATAAAGTGGCTAAAAAAGCAGCATCAGAAAGATATTACGGAACGGGCAGAAGGAAGAGCTCGGTTGCAAGGGTATATATCATGCCCGGCAAGGGTGATATAACTATAAATAAAAGGAGCATTGACGAATATTTCGGGCTTGAGACTCTTAAGAAGATCGTCCGTCAGCCCTTTGAGGCTACGAATACAGCCGAGAAATTCGATGTTTTGGTCAATGTTCACGGCGGTGGCTATACCGGACAGGCAGGCGCCATAAGACATGGCATCTCAAGAGCGCTGGTAAGGGCTGATGCGGAATATCGTCCCACCTTAAAGGCTGAAGGTTTTCTGACCAGAGATCCGAGAATGAAGGAAAGAAAGAAATACGGTCTCAAGGCAGCACGTCGCGCACCGCAGTTCTCGAAGAGATAATCGTTTCACAACGTATTACGTCTTTGGACAATCAAATACGACTTATTACACCTCAGGACAGCTGTCCTGGGGTGTTTTTGTTATGTCCTCATGTTGTTAAGTAGTTGGCTAGTAAAGCGCAATAATGATATTACAGTTTGCGCTTTAGGGTTGAAATTAAAGCGCAACAATGATATTGTTAAATAAAAAAACTAAGGACGAGGCTATGCGAGATATAGACAAAATAATTGAAGATGACGAAAATCAGGTGGTTGAATGGAAAGAGTCATGGCAGGATAAGTATCTAGAGTGGATCTGTGGCTATGCCAATGCCCAGGGTGGGACTCTCTACATAGGAGTTGATGATAATGGCAACGTTATTGGATTAGATTCAAAGGTACAAAAGAAGCTATTAGAGGATATTCCAAATAAAATTACTGCAGCATTTGGGATAACTTGTGATGTGAATCTCAAGTTAAAAGATAAAAAGAAGTATATTCAGGTTGAGGTAAAAAAATCGCGATTACCTTTAAATCTCCATGGAAGATATTATTACCGTACTGGAAGTGTAAAGAAGGAGATTACTGGATTTGAACTAACTGAATTCATTATAAAAAGCACAGGAACGTCATATGATGCTATGGTTTCTGACATAACTCGTAATAAGCTGACGTTTGAAGCGTTCAA